>NZ_JBFRGG010000004.1:0-519795 GCF_052115225.1 Mesorhizobium sp. 2RAF45
GCCGGCAAGCCGGCCTTTGCCCTGAGCCGGCAAGCCGGCCTTTGCCCTGATGGCCGATCGCAAAACCGGCCGCTATGTCGGTTCGGCCTTCATCAACTCCAGCCAGGCTATCCGCGAGCGGCTGTGGAAGCGTGTCCAGGAGCATGCCGGGCCTGCGCCCCAGGGGATGAAGCGGCCGGCGACGCAGTGGGTTAAGCCTGGCATCATCGGGCGCGTGAAGCACTTGCGTGGCGAAGAGGATCTGCGACACGCTTCATTGCAGGATTTTCGTGAGGAATGAGCAAGCGAGGGAGCGATTTTCTCTATCTTTGGATCTCGGACCATCTATCCGACGATCCGATCACTGACCATGTGCTGCTGATCATCGAAATGGCTGTGGATGCGAAACGGGCGGCTGAAGCACAAGGCATTTCCGCCCAAGAGATCGACGAGGAAATCGGCACGATCTACAAATTCATCATGCAGGGGCTGCGCTGACCACCGGGTGCCTTTTGGTCGGGCGAAGACAAACCCGGGGCGGGGCACCTCTATACTTCAGTTTTGGCTAAAATACGGAACGTCCAACGAATGTTACCGGAACCAAAGCGGAAACGTCAGACTTTCGCTGGCGGTACGCAAGACCTTAGTCTTGCTACCCACGGTTTAAGGGCTGAAGCTATTCGGAAGACATAGGGCCGCACTGCAAAGGATCAGTACCAGATCTCCACGGGTGGCTACCGCCTAGATGTGCTTGCAAAGCTTGTTCAAGCCGATGCGCATGCGTTGTCCGTCCGCGAAGGACCGGGCGTAAGCTTCTTCCTCAAACGTGCTGACCTGCGCTTTCCCGTTGATGACGACGCGTACGAACCACTCGCCCATATTCTCGACTACTTCGACGCCATCCGGTTCGGGATCTGTCTTTTTCGCGTCAGCCATGGCTTTCGTCCCAGAGGCGAAAGCACCTGATTTGGCTTCCAAGCGCCCGAGTGCCTTGAAAGGGCGAGCGACGCAGAGATTGTACGCTTCTAACAATTCTCTGGCGAGTCAAGACGAACGTGAGGCTTCCTAAAGCGGCTTGCCTGCGCGCATCATCGCCCGAGCGATGGCAAGCTGCGTTTCCGTCCTGGCGTTCTCCTTCTGGGTCATGTTGTCCGCCGCGATCAGCCGCCTAAGTGATCGCAGAGTTTCACCGCGCGACCAGCCGGCTTCCAGCATGCAATCGACGATGGCTTGAAACCCGGGCTCCATCGCCTCCTGGCAGTCGATGACTCGGTCTGGATAATCGTTCGCTTCTCTTGGTCGACTGATCATCTCACTCCCGCCAAATAGCTGTCGCCGTGTTCGCGATGTTCGAAACAGAGCCAGTGCGATGGTTGTCTCGGCTTGGCAAATCCGAACGGCGCGCGCTTCCCGCATCGTTCAAACTCGCAGACGTGATTTTCGATCCGCCCGCCTTGCCGCGGCGCCGCCGTCATTCCTTCGGCAAGCTTGATGGGTTCGTCGCTCATAGCGGATTGATCGGCCCGACTAGGGCAGGGTGGTCATTCGGTTGCTTGTTGACGACGGTCGAATTGACGTCGCGTCCGACACGGTTGAACTGCAACTGGCCGTCGATGTCGTGACTGAGGATGTCTTTCAGGTATTCCTTCGGCGTCGCCGGGTCGAGCCAGGCGTCGTAATAGGCCTGGTCGAGAATGACCGGCTGACGGTCGTGCAGGTTCTTCATCGGATCGCCGGCCGGCTCGGTGATGATGGTGCAACTCGTGATGTCGAGATTTGAGTTGTGGGCCCAAAGCCCGGCAAACGAAAAAGGAGCGTGGCCGGGGAGGTAGATGTGCCAAGGATCCTTCTTGCCGTCGGCCGGCGAGATCGTCCACTCAAAGAAGCCGTCAGCCGGGATCAAGCATCGTTTCGACTTGAAGGCATCCCGGAAGGCCGGCGCGGTGTCGATGCCTTCAATCCTGGCGTTGAACATGGCCGCCTTGGGCATTTCCTTTGCCCAGAACGGAACGAGCCACCATCGCCCCTCCCGCAGGCGGTGGTTCCCGTTCTCGCCGGCGGTGACGAAAGGAACATCCTGCGTCGGCGCGATGTTGTATCGCGGCTCGTCATTGCGGCCGATTTCCGCCGGCGCCGTGAGCCGGTAGAGTCGGTGGATTTCCGACCACGTCAGATATCGGGTGTAGCGGCCGCACATGACATTTCCTCGATCGACAGGCTTCCCGATCCTTCGGTGTGGTTATCCTGCCGACAGTGAACGAAATGAGAACAAAATAGTCAAGCGCCTCTTGACCGGACAGGAATATGTTCCTTATTCCTGATCTATCTGAGCAGGAAAAGGGCCATGGGAAAGCGCCAAAATGCGCCGATCGGCGAAGCTATGTCCGAATTGGAGTTGGCGGCGCAGGAAGCCATTGCTGCAGCCGGGGGCGACGCTGTGGTCGCTTTGCTGACCGCTCTAGCTAGGAACGCCGAACTTGAACGGGAACTCGCTTTGTCACGCGCGGCGGTCTCCAATGGCTTTTCTCGCGGCTGGCACAAGGCGCGCCCCTAGATGGTGGACACTGCCGAAGACAATTTCCGGATCGAGGTTTGGGATCGGGAGGAAAAGACGCATCTCGAAACCATCTGTCGAACGCCGGACGCGGTGGTGAGCCAAGCTGCCTGGCACGCCGCCATCCGGCGCCGGCCAGGCATGCTGCTGATCCACTACAACAGCCGCCACGTTATGGAGAAGATCGTTACCCCGGGCGAGGTGAAGGTTCCGCCGCAGACGATCATCGACGGCAGTATTCACGCCGGACTAGACGTCGCGCTGGGCGACTTGCGCAGCTGGCACACGCTGCGTGCGTGGTGCACGACTTGCTCGCATCATGCCGAGGTGAAGCCCGAAGGTCTGATCCGGCGCTACGGCAAGGAAGCTCTTTTCAGCACGGTTGAGCGCGCTCTTTTCTGCACGAGTTGCAAAAAGGGAGGACCGGTTCGGATGGAGATACATAGCATGCCGCGAAACTGAGGGTGATGGCCGAGCGCTTGCGACCCGAAGGCACCACCTCAGAAGACAAAATGCGTGCGCCTTGGTCCGGTTTTGACTGGTTGGCTCGGCAAAGGTTCCTGACCCGCTGGAATGTCCAGTATCGTTCTAGCTTTGCGCTTTGGAAACCATGGCTTTCAACTCATGGGAAACCCTGACTCACTTCGTGAGAGCGCGTGCCCCCGTTCCGCCGCAATGCGGCCTCACGGGACGATCGATAGGGATTTCAGACGTTTAAGGGAGACTTCACATGACCTTTCATAAAGCCATAGCCGCATTGCTGCTGACCGCCGCACTTGCCGGCTGCCAGTCGCAGACCGAAGGCCAGCAGCGGGCTACCACCGGCGCGCTCATCGGCGGCGCCGGTGGCGCACTCGTCGGCCAGGCGATCGGTGGCAACACCAAGAGCACGGTCATCGGCGCGGCCAGCGGCGCGCTGCTTGGCGCCGTCGTCGGTTCCGCCACTACGCCGCAGCGCCGCGGCGAAGAAATGTGCCGATACCAGGACCGCTACGGCCGCATCTACACGGCACCCTGCGACGACCGGTACTACAACGGCAATTATTGAGAGGCCGCTGGCTCCTTCTTTGCGAAGGCCCAGACCATTAGCGGGTATTCCTCGTCGTTGCTGAGGTCTCGCCAAAGACCGTAGGCGCGTACCGGGCCACCGATGTGAGCCCGGGCGCACGCCTTGTTGCCCCAGCCATGGACCTTCACGTTGGCTTCGGGGAAGCCGCCCTCGACCATCAGCTGCTTCAGGCCGGCGGGCGTCCACCTGTTGTAATCGTGCGGCCGGGCATGGACCCGGAACAGGAAGGGTGTCGCCACCATCGCCCAGCCGCCAGGCCGGGTCATGGCATGGATGTTCTGGGCCGCCGCCAGCGGCCGCCGCACGTGTTCCAGCACCTGGTCGGCGATGACGATCGAATATTGTTCTTCGGTGCGGTCCTTGCAGATGTCAAAGGCCGGGAAATCGACCGAGCGATAGTTGGGGCACATCGCCCGCCAATAGCGGTTCCAGCCCGGCGAGATCTCGATGACGTCAGAGGCCTTGCGGTTGCCGGCTTCCAGAAAGACGGTGAACGCCTCGATCTGGCGGATACGCAGCCAGTTTCGGGAATCATAGCCAAGCAGGCGTTTGGCCATCTGTTTGCCGCGGTTTTTCAGGGTGCCGGCAAGGCTTGTCGTCATCAGATCGACCTCCTCCAAAGCCCGCCGTGAAAACAGCCTAGCCTAGGCAAATGGGCAAAAGATGACAGGACAGCCTATCTCAGTACGAGCGCCAGGGTGTGATCGACCGCACACACAATCGGCACGAACAGCTTATTGAACCGTCATCTGTTTGCGCCATTCCCATGGCCGGTCGAACGCTCCAGCCCACAGGCCGCGCTTGGCGATCCTCGCGTCAGTCTCAGCCTTGGCATAGAAGCCAGCGCTGTATCTCGGCCAGTCGACCGCATAGCCCTTCCTGACCATCCATTCCCCGATATCGACGCCTCCTGCCGTGCAGACGGCCACCATGCGTCTGAACCGGTCGCGGTCGACCTCGATGCACGATATCGGGCGATGCGCCTCGAGGAAGTCGGCCAGGGCGAGAGACGCCCTTTGCCCGCAACGATATTTCTTGCCGGAGGCGTCAAGGCAGAGCTGCGCACTCTCAGGTGCGTCGATGCCGTTGAGGCGAATTCGCTGCCCGTGAATTTCGATTGTGTCTCCGTCAATGACGGAGGGAATGCCGACCAGCGGCGCAGCGGCCGCTGACAACGGAATCAAAGCTGCGGCAGTGGCGAGGAGGGCGGCGCGGGTGATCATGACCGTTTACAGTAGGCCGGGATTTCTTAATGTTTCGACGGGTCCGGTTTACAGCCGGAGAGGCCAGAAACCGCAGAACTGCGCGGTTGGCTTTGGGCCTTCTAAGCCGATGGTCACAGGTTCGAATCCTGTCGGGATCGCCAATAAATCGATGATTTTGCGAGGTTATTTCCTTCCTGTCAAAGGTATGTCGGTTCGCTTTCTGCCGCGCCGGCACGGTGCAGGCTCGCCGTAAGAAATGACCGGCGGGAACCTGACGCTTGCCAGCGCGTTTCGTCGCATGCTCAAGAAGATCGCCTTCGCCGCCGTGCTGTTCCAGGTTGCCGTTTTCTCGGCTCTGATAACGCAGACTGTTCTTTTCGCATCGACGGCGACCCAAGCCGCCGACGTACAGCGCAGCGAACCCGTTGCCGTCACCGACAAGGAATGCGCCGCCGCGAGGTGGCCGAACATTCCGGGTCGTTGTCTGGAGCGGGTTGAGGCGCGCAGCTCCACCGTGACCATGGTGCTGACGGCCGGACAATAGAGCAAAGCTGCGTGGGGCGACCCGGAATTATTTCGTGATCCGCCGAGGCTGGAACCTTAGCCCATATCAGGCGTTCGGGGCCTTGTATTCGCGGGGCCTCATAAAACGCAATGTGTGGGCCGGCGAACGGGCGGGGCAAAACAAGCGCGGGTTGGGGGAGGAGAAAACAAGGCCATGTCGAAACGTGAAATTGGAACGTCCCCTGCCTTGGGACGGCGTATCGCTCAACTCAGAGCCAGAATGCAGGATGCCGAAATTTCCGAGCATGAGATGAAGACCTTCCATAAGGTCGCTGCCATCATGGGGCCGGGCGACGGGTCGCTACAGCTGGATGCCGACGACCTGATCGCGGCATCCTTCGTTGTCGAAGCAAGTGGACCGGCGCCGAATCGTTGACGTTATAAATTCCCCGCATCGCGCGAAATTTAGTTAGCGGGCTTGCGTTCACCGCCGGAGCACGACTGTTCATTGGGCGAGCATGCTCCGGCTCCCTGATCTCGAATTGAAGGGAAAGTCTTATCAATTTGTTTGCGTTGGTGCGTCATAGTAGCGACGGCTAACGGAGTAGAATGGGATGAAGCTCGACCTGTCGCCGACCAGCTGGGGCAGGGTGATCGCTGTCACCGCCGCCGGCACGGCATTCTTCATCGCCGTGGCGTTTTTCGTCGATTCTTTCAATTTCCCCTATCTCTCGCCCGAGGCCGTCTGGCGCGCCCAAATGACGGACCTTATGCTGCCCCTGGTACTGGGCGGGTCGTTTCTGTTTTTTCTCATGTGGAAGATCCGCCAGCTGGCGATAGCTCAGCGCGACCTCAGCGTCATCGCCGCCACCGATAGCCTGACGGCGGTGCTGAATCGCGGCGCCTTCTCGATGCTGGTCGAGGCCTATCTCGAGGAGACCCGCAAGCAGGAACAGACCCGTTCCGGCGCGCTGCTGATCATCGACGCCGACCACTTCAAGTCTATCAACGACCGCCTCGGTCATGACTGTGGCGACCAGGCGCTCAAGTTGATCGCGCAGGCGATCAAGGGACAGTTGCGCGGCAGCGATATCGTCGGCCGCATCGGCGGCGAGGAGTTTGGCGTGTTTCTTCCCGGTGTCGACCCCTCGCAATCCTGGCTGGTTGCCGAAGGCATCCGCCGACGGATTCGTGAAATGGACTTTTCGCCCGGCGGCCGCGCCTGTCCGCTTTCCGTCAGCATCGGCGGCACCAGCTTCAGCGGGCCGACGACTTACGAGGCCATATTTTCCGCCGCTGACAGACGGCTCTATGCCGCCAAGTCGAATGGCCGCGATCAGGTGAGTTTCGACCCGGCGGAAGCCACCCTGGTGTCTCAGTCCAGCGTCGCCACGGTGCATTGACCGCAGCCTTGCTGCGCGTGAAGGCTGGGGTCGCCGCTTCCTTGACGCCGTCTTGCCGGTGTGCTTCCTCCGGCTAAGGTGATGTATTGGGCATCGCCAGAGACATTTCTGCTTTCTTGATCTCCTCGGTCTTCCGGGCCGCCGGCGCAGTCACGACCTGTTTCGGTGCCGGCAACGAGTGACGGGACGGCCCGGGCCAGGCAAGCGCGGCGATCATGATCCACTTGTTCAACGGCTTTCAGAACCCGTTTGGCGGCAGCGAGCGCGAAACCCTGGACCTATATCGGCTGTTGAGTGCCGACCAGCAGGTGCGTCTTTGGGCAACCTCTTCGCGCGTGTCCGGTGAACTGATGCGGCAATTTCCGATTCGTCGCGTCTCGCCGGCAAGGCGCGAGGTGCCGGACGGCGGCACCTATGTCTTCCTCGGTGCGCATTGGCGTAACAAGGTGTGGCCTTACCTGATCCGACGGCCACGCCGGCTGATCTATGTCTTCAACACCTTTCACCCGAAGATCATCGGGCTGACGACCGGCATGCCGCGCCTGCTGGGCTGGCCCGGCGCCGAATTGGTGCTGATCTCGGAATTCCAGAAGCGCATGCTGCAGGTCGAAGGCGTCGTGCATCCGTCGCCGATCGATATCGAGCGTTTTTCACCACGACCGGCAAGACCGGACGGTCCGTTCACGGTGGGACGGCTAAGCCGCGACACGGCCGACAAGCATCATGCCGACGATGTGGCGCTCTACGAGGCATTGCTGGCCGACGGCGTTGCGTTGCGGATCCAGGGCGGCATGCCGCTCAAGGGCAGGCTCGCGCCGCATCCGCAACTCGAACTCCTGCCGCAGGGCCAGTTTGCCGCCGAGCAGTTTTTGCCGACGCTCGACGTCTTCTACTATCGCACCGGCTCGCATGTGGAGACATTCGGCCGCGTGGTGTTCGAGGCGATGGCCTGCGGTTTACCCGTGGTATGCCATTCGCATGGCGGCTATGCCGACCATATCAACCATGGTGAAAACGGTTTTCTCTTCGAGACGACGCAGCAGGCGGCGCAAATCCTGGCCGAGCTCAAGGCCGATCCGGCGCTGCGGACTGACGTGGGCCACAAGGCGCGGCAGACCGTCCATCGACTGTTTTCGCCGCAGGCGTTGCAACAGCGGCTGGATTTCTATCGGCGTTAGCGGTACCGCCCGCGGCGACAGCTTGCCACTCCGTTTGTCATCAATCTCGACATCGCCAAAGTTGGCATGCAAAAGAATCACCGGGCGGACCGCATCGGCGCCACCAGATCGAGCGGGGCTTCTTACCAATGACATTGATGGGCGCGGCGGCACTGCTGATCCTGGTCCTGACCTATGCCGGCGTCGCCATCGGCCGCATCCCCGGCCTGCGTCTCGACCGGGCGGGCATCGCGCTGCTTGGCGGCGCCGCGATGATCGCCATTGGCGCGATCAGCATGGAGGACGCCTACCGCGCCATCAATTTCGACACGATCACGCTTCTGCTCGGCATGATGATCGTGGTGGCGCATCTGAAGGTCTCCGGCGCCTTTCGTGGCCTGGGCGCCATCGCCATCGAACACGCGCACGCGCCCTTCATGCTCCTGGTGATGGTGACGCTGCTGACCGGCGTGCTGTCGGCCTTCCTGGTCAACGACGCCATCTGCCTGGTCATGGCGCCGATCGTCGTGCACGTCACTCGCGTCATCAATCGCAACCCGATCCCCTATCTGATCGCCACCGCCACCGCGTCGAACTGCGGCAGCGTCGCCACCATCACCGGCAATCCGCAGAACATGGTTATCGGCGCGCTGTCGGGCATTTCCTATCCCGCTTTTTCGGCGGCGCTGGCGCCGGTCGCCCTGTTCGGCCTCATCGCGGTCATCGTCATCGTGCGCATTGTCTATCGCGCCGAATTCACCCGCACCGCCGAATTGGCGCCGCATATCTCGCGCGGCCGCATGCATCGCGGGCAGGTGCTGAAGGCCGTGATCGTCTGCATCGGGCTGGCCATCGCCTTCTTCGCCGGCGTCCCCGTTGCCAAGGCGGCATTGATCGGCGGCGCCATTCTCCTGCTCACCCGCGCCATCAAGCCCGACCGCATCTACCGTGAGATCGATGGCCCGCTGCTGTTCATGTTCGCCGGTCTGTTCGTGGTGGTCGCCGGCGCCGAAAGGACGTTGCTGACGCCGGATCTCATCGCCTCGGCCAAGAATCTCGGCCTCGACGATGTCTGGCGCCTGTCAGGCTTCACCGCGGTGCTCTCCAACATCATGAGCAATGTTCCGGCGGTGCTGGCGCTGCGACCGTTCATACCTGGGCTGGAAAACCCCGAGCGGGCATGGCTGGTGGTGGCGATGAGTTCAACGCTCGCCGGCAATTTCACGCTGCTCGGCTCGGTCGCCAACCTGATCGTCGCCGAGCAGTCCAAGGCTGCCGGCACCCCCTTGTCCTTCGGTGCCTTCTTCAAGGTCGGCCTGCCGCTGACGCTGGTCACGCTCGTCGCCGGCACGGCATGGCTGGCGCTGGGGTTCTAGCGGGAGTGGCAAAGCGGTGACGAATACGAATCAAGCCGAAAGCGGCGATCTGATCCGACGTGCGGTGGCCGCTTTCAATTCCGGCAATCACGGCCAGGCAATGCGGCTGTGCGAGTTAGGCCTGAAGCAACACCCGAACGATCCGGCGCTTTGCCATCTTCTGGCGGCGGTCCTGTTCGCCAGGGCGGATTTGTCGGGGGCTCGCACGCGCATCGAGACGAGTCTGGCTGCTCATGCGGATAATGTGCCCGCCTTGATTCTCGCATGCAGGATTGCCCGGGCCGACGGCCGGTTCGAAGCAGCGTTGCAACAGCTGGATCGCGCGGCAAAGCTGTCATCACAGGCGGAAATACTGATCGAGCGGGCACGCACCCTCGATCAGGCAGGCAATGCTTTGGCCGCGGGCGAATGGTGGACACTTGTCTTGCAACGGGATCCGAAATCCGAGGAGGCTACGGCGCGCCTCGGACGCCTTGCCTGGCAACGCGGTGCGTCTGTCGAGGCAGAGGGCTTCCTCGAACGCGCCGTCGCCGGCGGCGGGCATCCTTCTGCCTGGTTTGATCTCGGCTTGGTGCGTCAGGACATGCGCAAGTTCGGCGCCGCCGCCCAGGCCTATCGACGCGTGCTGGAAATGAGCCCCGATACCCCGGAGGCTGCCTTCAATCTGGGCGTCGTCTTGCAGGAAACTGGCGATCTCGATGGGGCGATGCTGGCGTATTCAACGGCCTATCGTCTGCGCCCATCCACGTTCGGCGTCATCGCCATGGCGCTTACATCGGCACCGAGTGGTCGGCTGTGGCTTGATGAGGAAGCACTGCGTCGCTCACTCGCCAGTGGAGCGCCCCCGCCGGGCGCGGAACCGCTTACGGTAGACACCAGGCGTTGACAGGACACTAGCGACCGTGCGCGCATAAGACGCCTGCCGTTCTTCGTCGAACACCTCGTATTCCAGCTGCGGCGCCGCCCGCGGAACCGCAAAGCACTGTGCGACCGGGGTTCCTTTCGCGAGCACACCGGAGAACCCAGGTTCCGTCCAGACCGCCGGGAAATTGATACCGCCATCGCTGAACCGGTCGGAATCCACCAAGCCGGTCACCAGCCTGAAAGGAAGATCCTCGCGATTGACTGGATGCGTCGCGAACAGCGACCAGCCGTCCTCGACCTCGATGGTCCAGAAGCTGTTGAATTTGAGGGCGGCTTGGCCGGGCGTAGCAAACGGGCTGCCAGCGAGCTGCCCCGGCGTGTGGAAGCTCAATGGAGCTCTGGGGTGGTTCTGCGTGACCGGTTCTGGAATTTGCCAGTCCCAAGAAAAGGTGCCCTTGTCGACGACGACGTCGCACGGCAGCAGGACCATGAAGCCATAGGTCATCGCATCGACAACGGGTGGGCATTGCTTGAGCGTGCGAATGTCTCGGCCGTGGATCGCCGAATAGGCGGTGGCGGGCATGGCGCGCAGCCATTCCGGCAGAGCGCCGCGCGCCGGGATCGGGCGCGGCAAATGCTCGATCAACATTGGATCACATCGAAAGATGATACGCATTACCGCCTCCCTGGCACGATACCATGCTTGCCGGCTGCGTTCCAAGCCACGGTTGGTCAGTCCTTGTTCTGCGATCTCGCCCGAACAAGCGTCGCCGCGGCGTGGCCGGCTGCCGCGATGTAATCGGGATTGCGGTGGACCAGCATGATCGAGAACGAGCCGTCTATCAAAAGCACGATCTCGCGTGCCACGGCCTGCGGCTCCTCGACGCCGTGGTCGGACAATGCGCCGGCCAGCCATGCCTCGAAATTCGACTTGTGGCGCGACCCCACCTTGACCGCCGGATGGCCGGGCATCGAAGCGAGTTCCGCGGCCGTGCGCAGAAAGCCGCATCCCTTCCATTTCGGGTGGCGCGCAACCCGCGCCAGATTGCTGAAGATCGCCTCGACCTTGCGGTCCGCGCCGCCTTCCGCGACATCGAACCAGCCGGCCATCTGCCGCAGATTGGGCTGGTCGCGCCCGTCGAGATAGGCGGCGATCAGGTCGTCCTTGCTCTTGAAGTGGTAGTAGAGCGTCCGCTTGGTGAGGCCTGCCTTTTCGGCGACGGCGTCGACGCTGACGCGACCGATTCCTTCGGCATAGAACAGTTTTGTGGCGGCATCGACGATGCGTTTGCGGGTCGGGATGATGGCTTCAGACATCAGGCATGTATACCGACTAGTGAATATACACGCAATCGAAAGCATGATCCCTTTCCGTGGTATCTGGAAAGGAAGAACAATGGCCGATCTTATCCTGAACGAGACCCGCGACGGGGTGAGCGTTCTCACCCTCAACCGCCCGGAAAAGCTCAACGCGCTGAATTATGCTCTGATCGATCGCCTGCTCGCGGTTCTCGACACGATAGAGACCGACAATGCGGTCCGCGCTGTCATCCTGACCGGGGCAGGGGAACGTGCCTTCTCCGCCGGCGGCGATATCAACGAATTCTCATCGAGTGTCGCCGCAGGCACGGATGTGGCGTTGCGCGACTTCGTCCTGCGCGGCCAGCGACTGACGGCAAGGCTCGAAGCCTTCCGCAAACCCATCATCGCCGCTGTCAACGGGATTGCCTTCGGCGGAGGCTGCGAGATCACCGAGGCTGTGCCGCTGGCCATCGCCAGCGACCGCGCCCTGTTCGCCAAGCCGGAGATCAACCTCGCAATGCCGCCGACCTTCGGCGGCACGCAGCGCCTGCCGCGGCTCGCCGGGCGCAAGCGCGCTCTGGAACTGCTTTTGACGGGCGCAACCTTTTCGGCTGAACGAGCGGCCGAACTCGGCCTCGTCAACAAGATTGTGCCGCATGCCGAGCTGATGCCGGCAGCGCACGATCTTGCCCGTCGCATCGTCACGCATTCGCCGGCAGCGCTCGCCGGCATTCTCACCGCGGTGGCCCGCGGCATCAACGTCAGCATCGCCGAAGGGCTGTTGATCGAGGCCGAGCAATTCGCCCGCATGGCCCCGACCGCCGATCTCAGGGAAGGCCTTGCCGCCTGGATCGAGCGGCGCAGGCCCAGCTACGACGGCTCCTGGACCCATATCACAAGGCCGGACGAGGCAAGGCGCGCCTCGCTGCGGCTCGACCAGGTTGCGGGGCAGGCCAAAGCGTCGAGATGAGGCGTCATGTCGAGGTGCAGCGTCGCTGCCTGACGGCCGTCACTTCGCCCTGACGATGAACCCCAACTGCCCCAGCATTTTCACCGCGCCGCTCGTGCCGCCCTCGAAGTCACCCGATGCCAGCCTCTTGCCGGTGGCGAATTCGTAGGCAGTGCCGAGGATCGCCTTAGGTGGATAGAGGCGGTTGTCTGCCACCAGCTCGTAGGTCGTGGTCGGGGCAAAGCCATGCTCGGCGAAGAAGCGCTCAGGCCCCAGCCGGTCATACTCTTCCATCGCCCGCATGACATGGGCGCGGGTCACGCTGTTCCAGGCAATCATGCCTCCTCCTCAGATCGATTTCACTTCGCCGCCATCCATGCGCAGCGTCGAGCCGGTCATCCAGCGCGCGGCGGGTGACACCAGGAAGGCCATCAGCTCGGCGATCTCTTCCGGCTCGCCGTAACGGGCAATGCCGGCTTCTCTCGGGAAGTTGGCCGTCGCCTCCTCGACGCTCACCTTGTGCAGCTGCGCCCAGTGTTCGAGATAGGAGCGCCGGCGGCCGGTCATCACCGGACCGGGCAACACACTGTTGACCTGCACGCCGTCGGCGATGCCGCGGTCGGAGAAGGCCTTGGCCAGCGCGACGATGGCCGCATTGATCGTGCCGACGGCGGCATAGGGCGCCTTGGGAAACAGTGCCGAATTGCCCGACATCAGCACCACGGCGCCCTTGGCGGCTTTCAGCGCCGGCCACGCCGCGACGGTAAGCCGGCGGGCGCCGTGCAGTTTCAGCGCCAGGCCGGCATCCCACTGCTCGTCGCACATGTCGAACAGGTCAATCTGCGGCACGGCACCGGCGATGTTGAGCAGCGCATCGATGCGGCCGAAGGCGGCGAGCGCCTGATCGACCACCGCCTTGGCGGCTTCGGGTCGGGCAAGATCGGCATCGATGACCAGCGTTTTCGCGCCCGCTACCCTCACGGCCTCGGCGGTTTCTTCGAGCTTTGAGCGGCTGCGCGCGACCAACACAAGGCCTGAGAAATCCCGCGCCAGCCGGATGGCGATGGCCTGGCCGATGCCCTGGCTGGCACCGGTGACGATGGCGACGGAATTCGACATGGCAAGTCTCCTCTTTTCAGGTCAATGCAGGAAATCGAGGATCGCTTTGGCGATCTCGCTGGCATGCGTTTCCAGTGCGAAATGGCCGGTGTCGAGCAAACGCACCACCGCGTCCGGCATGTCGCGCTTGAACGCTTCGGCGCCGGGCGGCAGGAAGAATGGATCGTTCTTGCCCCACACCGCCAGGAACGGTGGCTTGTGGGTGCGGAAATAGGCCTGGAAGGCGGGGTAAAGGGCGACATTGCTCTTGTAGTCGCCGAACAGGTCGAGCTGCACTTCCTCGGCGTCCGGCCGGCCGAAATAGAAGCTGTCGAGCGAATGACCGTCGGGCGAGATCAGATCCGCCGGCGCGCCATGCGTGTACTGCCAGGCGATCGCGTCCGGCTTGAAGGTAGGGCGCAACGCCTCGCGGTTGGCCGGCGACGGGTCGTGCCAATAGGCGCGGATGGGGTTCCAGCCATCGCTCAGGCCTTCCTCATAGGCGTTGCCGTTCTGCGAGATGATCGCGGCGATGCGCTCGGGGTGCTTCACCGCCAGCCGGAAGCCCGTCGGCGCGCCATAGTCGAACACGTAGAGCGCATAACGGTCGAAGCCGACCACTTCGGTGAAGCGGTCGATGATTTCGGCAATGTGGTCGAACGTATAGGCAAATGTTCTGCGCGCCGGCATGTCGGAGCGGCCGAATCCCGGCAGGTCGGGCGCTACGATATGGAAGCGGTCGGCAAGCAGCGGAATGAGGTCGCGGAACATGTGGCTCGAGCTCGGGAAGCCATGCAGCAGCAACAGTTTCGGTGCGCCTGGTGTGCCGGCTTCGCGATAGAAGATGTTGAAGCCGTCGACATCGGCATTGCGGTAGGCGGTCATGGTTCTCTCCATTGCTGTAACCGAAAAATCGGCATTGGGAAGGTTATCGCGATTGAGGGTGGGCAAGCCCCTTATGGGGCTCAGGTTCCCATCTCGCCGGCACGCGCTGGCTCCTTTTAGGTCGAGTTGATGAGTAACCTGATAAACACATATAGAACGGTTACGGGATATGAACGTAACTTGTCAATTGGCCTTGAAGGGGTTATCACTGATTTGTGTTCAGGGCGCTCGGCGGGACCGATGCGCGATTGGAGTTACGATGACCCCTGCTATCTTTGTCGGTGACGCGCTCGGCCTGGATTTCCTCAATTCGATCGCGACGCCGCTCGATACCCCTGTCGACTGGATCAAGGATGGCGAGGGGTTGCTGGATTGGGTCGAACAGGCGCGGCTGGCGCCGTCCGAAGCGCTTGGAGACATGCGCAAGCAAGCTCTCCCGGGCGAACTCGACAAGGTCGCCGACCAGGCACGCCGCCTAAGGGAATGGTTTCGCGGGTTCGTGCGCGAACATAAGGGGCGTCCGCTGGCCGCGCAGGATCTTGCGCAATTGGAGCCGCTCAACCGCCTGCTCGAGCGCGACGAGAGCTTTACCCGGATCGTCGTCCTAGCCGATAAGGACATGCCTGCGGGTAGCGAGGTTCCTTTTCAGCTTCAGATGGCCCGCAAATGGCGCTCGCCCGAGGCGCTTCTGCTGCCGATCGGCGAAGCGCTGGCGCGGTTCGTCTGCAGCGAGGATTTCTCACATGTGAAAGCCTGCGAGGGTCCGGCCTGCACGCTGCTGTTCGTCGACCACACCCGCGGCCATCGGCGCCGCTGGTGCAGCATGGCGCAGTGCGGCAACCGGGCAAAGCAGGCCGCGCATCGTCACCGCGTCAAGGCGCATCACGATTAGCAGCGACGGCTTCTGCAAAAATTGGACCGACGCCGTGAAGCTGGCGGCTCTGCGCCGCGAGCCCTCGATGGCATCACGGCGCCACGTTCACATGACCCTTCATGTTGGGGTGGAAGCGGCAGAAATAGTCGACCGTTCCCGCCGCCTTCAGTGTCAGGCTCGCCGATTTCTTCGGCGGGATCATCACCTCCCAGCCGCCCTTGACGGTGGCCGTATGGGCAAACACGTCCATGTTGACCCACTCGATCGTGTCGCCGACCTTCGCCTCGACGGTCGCCGGCGAAAAGACGAGCTTGTCGATGGTGACCTCTATGGTTGCGGCCGCCGCCGGCGCCGCCATAAGCGTCAGAGCGGCCACCCATGGCAGATGGATCAAGGCGCCCGCTTTCATTTCAGCATGCCGGCGACATGTTCGGCGTGCTGCTCATGCCCCTGGAAGACCTTGAGGCCGGTCTCGAGCAGGCTCTTCAATTCGGCATTGCTGGCCGAAGGGATGAGCAGTGTTTCGAGCGCGCCATTGACCTGCTTGTGATAGGCGACTTCATTCTCGATATAGGCCTTGTCGAAAGCCGCGCCCTTCAGCTTGGCGAGTTTGGCGCGTTCTTCTTCCGCCGCCTTGGTCAGCGCCTGGCTGGTGGCGTTGTCCTCGGGCTTCACCTTGAGCTTTTTGACCAGATCGAGCGCCTGCTTGTTCACCGCCTCATGGTCGCGCTCCATGTCCTTGGCGAAGGCGACGACCTCCTTGTTCTTCGATGTCTTGATCGCCTGCTTGGCCGCCTCGATGTCGAGGACGCCGGCTGTGTAGGCGATATGGGCGATCTGCGGGTCGGTCGGCTTGTCCGCGGCCTGCGCGAACGGAGCAGCGCTGACGAAAAGCAGGGCGGCAAGGGCGGCGGTATATCGGGTGAACATGGCATCCTCCTTCGCCCGGCCGCGAGGAAGCGCCGGGCTTACATTTCCAGTTGACGCCGATTGGATGCGCGGCCGGGAAAAACGTTCCCGCAAAATCGCGACGGGATCATTCCAAGCCCAGCTGCCCCATCACGGCCTTGGTCAACCGCTCGCAGCGGCGGCCGGCGAAGGGGAAGGCGTCGAGCAGGACCGGGCCGATCTCGTCGTCCAGCGCCTTGCGCAACAGGCTACGCGCCCGGTGCAGCCTTGTCTTGACGGTCTCCGGCCGCACGCCGAGCAGATCGGCGGTTTCCTCCATGCTCAGGCCCTCGATGACGCGGGCCACGAAGACCATGCGGTAGATGTCGGGAAGGCTGTCGGTTGCCCGTTCGACAAGTGCGAGAATCTGCCGCTGCGCCATCGTCCGCTCCGGGTCGTCGCTGGGGTTGAGGGGAAAGCGGATGATTTGCGCTTCCGGATTTTCGGGCATCGCCACGGTGCGGCGCCTCTTGCGCAGGCGGCCGAGCGCTTCGTTGATGACGATGCGCGACAGCCAGGTGGCGAGCGAGGAGTCGCCGCGAAATGTCGCCAGATTGGCGAAGGCGCGGACATAGGCCTCCTGGACGACGTCCTCGGCTTCGGCGTCGTTGCGCAGTATTCCGCGCGCGATGCGGTAGAGCCGCTGGTTGTATGTCTTGATGATCGTGCGGAAGGCGCCCGCGTCGCGCGCCAGGGCTCGCTGTACAAGCATCAAGTCGCCGGAAAGAGCCTCGGCCACCCCGGGCATTTTGACGGGTATTGCGAGCTTGCTCATCGCGACCGGATCTCCCCGAGCAGACGCTTGACTGCACGTTGGACGCGCCCGCCGAAAAAAGGTTCCCGAATTTCGGCAACCTGGCTCCGCTATTTTAAGCCGCCGCCAATCCTTTGTCTGCGGCCTGCACGCGCGCTGCCGCCGCCAGAAGGTCGGTCTGGGTGATCAGGCCGAGAATGCGCCGCTCACCGTCGACGATGACCACGGCGTGGCTGCGGCCGTCGGTCAATAAGGGAAGCAGGCTCATCGCCGGTGTCTCGGGCGAAGCCGTGCCGGCCTTCGACATCACGCCCTTCACCGTATCGGTCGCCTTCGTCAGCTCCCGCAGGCCGACGGCGCCAACCAGCCTTGCATCCGCGCCGACCACCGGCAAGGTGCGGATGTTGTGATCGAGCAGTTGCTGGCGCGCCTCGTCGGCGGTGGCCTGCTCGGGCACCGAAACCACGTCGCGCGACATGATGTCCTGGCAAAGCAGCGTCCGGTGTGAGCGCACCATGGCCTGCAGCTCGACTTGCCTCAGGAGCCGTTCGAGGTCGTTGCGGTCGATGTCGAAGGTTTCGTCGAGCGTGGTCAGCGCCGCGTCGATATCCTCGGGCTGGAAGCCGACGCGCTGCTGCGCCGGCGGATCGGCCGTTCCGTGGCTGTTGGCTGCGGGGGCGGCGACATGCGGGTAGTTGCGCCGCGCCAGCCTGTGGAAAAGCAGGCCGAGCGTGACCAGGATGATCGAATTCAGGGCCACCGGCACGAACGGAAACAGGAAGCCGGCGCTGACTACGGCCGGCCCGCCGAGCACCGCCGTCAGCGCCGCCGCGCCGCCCGGCGGATGCAGGCAGCGCGTGAACGACATGGCCGCGATGGCGAGCGCCACGGCGAGGCCCGAGGCCATGACCGGATCATGGATGAAATGCGCTACCGTCACGCCCACCAGCGCCGATATGGAATTGCCGCCGATGATCGACCAGGGCTGCGCCAACGGGCTCGCGGGCACGGCGAAGAGAAGGACGGCCGAGGCGCCCATCGGCGCCACCAGCAGGGCCACATGCGGGCCGCCGCCCATTGCCAGCCCGCTGATCACGCCGGTCAGCGCGATGCCGATCGTGGCGCCGATACAGGCCAGCAGCCGCTCGCGCAGCGTCGCGCCGGCAAGGATGGGGACAAAAAGACGAAAGGCCATGGCAGGGTTGTGACCAAATGGGATTGGACGAGGGTACCAGTGCAGCACGCAATGCGGCAGAACCCGCGGATTTGAAAGTCAAACAAATCCCGAAAGCAGCGGCCCGGGAGAATAGTATTGCGCGACGCGCAGCAATGGGATGCCGCGAGCGGCTCGCGCTTTGTCATCAGCGCCAAGGCCTTGCGGCTGTCTGCTGATTCTGCCCGGCAGTCAGTCCGTGCGCGCCGGTTAGGCCGTCGCTGCGGCCAGACCGCGCAAAATGTCGGCTTTCAGGTCGTCTACATCCTCGAGACCGATCTGCAGGCGGATCAACGGGCCTTCATAAGGGCCTTTTGCAACGACGCGGTCGCCAAGCCAGACCGGCACCGCAAGGCTCTCATAGCCGCCCCAGGAATAGCCGAGGCCGAATATCCTGAGCGCGTCGAGGAAAGCGTGCTGCTCCCTCTGGCCGCCGCCGGCGAGCACGATGGAAAAGATGCCGCTCGAACCGCAAAAGTCGCGCTTCCACAGATCGTGGTCCCGGTGGCTGGGAAGGGCAGGGTGGAGCACGCGCGCCACGCCCTTCTGGCCTTCGAGCCACGACGCGATGGCCAGCGCGCTGCGCTGGTGATGCTCAAGGCGCACGCCCATGGTGCGCAGACCGCGCAGCACCTGGTAGACATCGTCGGGTCCCGCGCAGCAGCCGAGCGTGCAGAAGCTCTCGTAGATCCGCTCCCAGTGGCTCTCATTGGCCGAGACCGTGCCCAGCAGCACGTCGGAATGGCCGGCCGGATACTTCGTCGCCGCGTGGATAGAGATGTCGACGCCGTGGTCGAGCGGCCGGAAATAGAGCGGCGTCGCCCAGGTGTTGTCCATCATCACGATAGCGCCGGCCGCGTGCGCCGCCTTGGCGATCGCCGGGATGTCCTGCACCTCGAACGTGTTGGAGGCTGGCGATTCCGTGAACACCACCTTGGTGTTGGGCTTGATCAAGGCGGCGATGCCAGCGCCGATACGAGGATCATAATACTCCACCTCGACGCCGAGCCGCTTCAGCATCGTGTCGGCGAAATTACGGGTCGGATGGTAGACGCTGTCGACAATCAGCAGGTGATCGCCGGCCGATACGAAGGCGAGCAGCGGAATGGTCACCGCCGCAAGGCCCGACGGCACCACGATCGTGCCGGCGGATCCCTCCAGCGCGTCGATGGCCTGGGCAAGGGCGTCCGTCGTCGGCGTGCCGCGCGTGCCGTAGGTGTATTTCTGGCTGCGGCCAGCCATTGCGGCGGCGTTGCGGAACAGCACGGTCGAGGCGTGCACGACAGGCGGATTGACGAAGCCGAAATAGTCGTGCGGGTTGTTGCCCGAATGGGCCAACCGCGTGTTGATGCCCATTTTGCCGGAACCCTGCTCGTTGCCGTCCTTAGCCATTCTTCGTCTTCGCCTTGTTTGACAAGGCGCTAGCCATAGTGCGGCGTCGTGGACCGCGCAACAGCCCAGCCTTCGCCAAGGATAGACTTCGAATATGCCAATTCTCCGGCTGAACGGCATTGTGGCGAGGCCCTGAAACGGGCCGGCCAAGGGGCGGCAATGATTGTCGGCGGAGCCGATCGTGCCCCGGTCAACCTATTGTAGGCGGCTATGAAACATATATAATAGATTTCTAATATTAATCGCCGGATTGCCTCGATCAGATGCTGCCGGACGGTTTTTGGCCGGTTACCTCCTGATCCCCCGGTCCGGGTATCGCGTTCACAGAGCGCGGCAAGGGGAGGAATGCCATGGCCAAAGTCAAATGGACAATGAAGGCGCGCGAATTCGTCAACTGCAATTGCGCCTATGGCTGCCCATGCCAGTTCAACGCCATGCCCACACACGGCTTCTGTCAGGCGGTTACCGGCATCGAAATCGAGAGCGGGCATCACGGAGCCACCAAACTTGATGGATTGCGGCTCGTCGGGATTTTCCGCTGGCCGGGCGCCATCCATCAGGGCGGCGGCGAAGCAGCGGTGGTTGTCGACGAGAGGGCGAGCGAGGCCCAACGTGAAGCGCTGCTTCGCATACTCGGCGGACAGGACACCGAACCAGGCGCGACTATATTCGAGGTCTTCTCGACCACGCTGGAGAAATTCCATGACCCGATCTTTGCCCCGATCGACTTCGAGGTCGACGTCGACGCGCGAACCGGACGCCTGCATGTCGAGGGCGTAGCCGACGGTCATGGCGAGCCGATCAAGAATCCGGTCACCGGCGCCGAGCATCGGGCACGCATCGACCTGCCGCACGGCTCCGAATACGCAATGGCCGAGATCGGGCGCGGCTGGACCAAGGCGACAGGCCCGATCAAGTTCGAGGTGGCCGATACGCACAGTCATTTTGCCAATCTGCATCTCACGCAGAGCGGCGTCGTCCATTGAGCTGATCCAATGGGCGACACGGCCTTAGAGGCGGTGCTGCGGCGCGACCGCACGGTCGTGATGACCGCGATCGTCGTGATTGCGGTGCTCGCCTGGGCCTATGTGCTGTGGCTCGCCATCGACATGGCCATGCCCACATCCCCGATGCCGGCTGGAGCGAGCGGCGATATGGCCGCAATGGACATGTCGAATATCGACATGGGTGGCATGGATATGGGCGCCGCCGTGGCGCCCGGTTTCCGGGCCTGGGCACCCGCCGATTTCGCCTTCATCTTCACCATGTGGGCGGTGATGATGGTCGGCATGATGACGCCTTCGGTCGCGCCGCTGCTGCTGCTCTATGCCGGCATCGGCCGCAAGGCGCAGGCGGATGGCCGCCCCATCGCTTCGACCGGATGGTTTTTTACCGGCTATCTCACCGTCTGGATCGTCTTCAGCATCGCCGCGACCGTCGCGCAATGGCTGCTCGGCCGCCTGGCCCTGCTCGACCCCTCGATGGCGACCGACAGCACGATCCTCGGCGGCCTCGTCCTGATCGCCGCCGGCCTCTATCAATGGACGCCGATCAAGGGCGTCTGCTTGCGCCAATGTCAGGGGCCGATCGGGTTCCTGATGAGCCATGGCGGGTTCCGTTCCGCGCCGGTCGGCGCGATTCGGCTAGGTGTCGACCACGGCCTCTATTGTCTGGGCTGCTGCTGGGTTCTGATGGCCCTGCTGTTCGTCGGCGGCGTCATGAACATCCTGTGGATTGCCGGTATCGCCATCCTCGTTCTCCTGGAAAAGATGGCTACGAGCGGGCCGTTGATCTCGCGCATTTCGGGCGCGCTGATGGTGGCCGCCGGCGTGTGGTTGATGTCTCGCGCACTTTGACGGCGCAGAAACGATGACAGTCTTCGGACTTGCCAATTCATCCGGTATCCAGATCAGGGACGCCAAGCTCGTGCCAGTTATGGATTTCGCCGCTGACCCGCATTTGCGATGAATGCGCTTTGCCGACTTTATTAGCGCCGTGACTAAATTGCGGCTGCGTTTGTCTGCAATTCGGGCATTTCAGGCAATCGATTTTCAAAGACGTTCGGATTCGGTCATTTCCCTTGACCTCACAGGAATTATCGCCTTCGATGCTGTTCGTGAATGGGAGGCGGCGCGTCGCTTACGATGCGGGATTCCGGGAATGGGCTGGAATGGGAGCTGCGTTCACACGGGAAAAAAGATCAGGTTTTGCCTGAAAACAGAAAAGGGTCTGTGGGTCATGAAACATATTGCTATCGGCATCCTTGGCGCCGCTACGCTCGGGTTTATGGGGTCGGCCGCGTCGGCGACGACGCTCGACACCGTCAAGGCGAAGGGCTTCATCCAATGCGGTGTCTCGACGGGTCTGGCCGGTTTCTCGGCGCCCGACGACAAGGGTGACTGGCAGGGCATCGACGCGGATTTCTGCCGCGCTGTCGCGGCCGCCGTCTTCGGTGACGGCACCAAGGTCAAGTTCACCCCTCTCAGCGCCAAGGAACGCTTCACCGCGCTGCAGTCCGGCGAGGTCGACATCCTGTCGCGCAACACCACCTGGACCATCAATCGCGACACGGCGCTTGGCCTGAATTTTATCGGCACGACCTACTATGACGGCCAGGGCTTCATGATCAACGCCAAGAAGCTGCCTGGCGTCAATTCGGCGCTCCAGCTCTCGGGCGCGGCCGTGTGCGTGCAGAGCGGCACCACCACCGAGCTCAACCTCGCCGACTACTTCAAGGCGAACAAGATGGAGTACAATCCGGTCGTCTTCGAGAAGCTCGAAGAGGTCAACGCCGCCTATGACGCCGGCCGCTGCGATGTCTACACCACGGACCAGTCGGGCCTTTACGGTATCCGCCTGACGCTGGGCTCGCCGGCCGATCACGTCGTGCTGCCCGAGATCATCTCCAAGGAGCCGCTCGGACCGGCGGTGCGCCAAGGCGACGACCAGTGGTACCACATCGTCAAGTGGACGTATTTCGCGCTGCTTGACGCCGAGGAACTCGGCATCACAAAGGCCAATGTCGATGAAATGAAGAACTCGGCCAGCCCGGAGATCAAGCGCGTTCTCGGCCAGGAAGCCGACACCAAGATCGGCACCGATCTCGGCGTCTCCAATGACTGGGTCGTCAATATCGTCAAGGCCGTCGGCAATTACGGCGAAATGTTCGATCGCAATGTCGGCTCGGGCAGCCCGCTCAAGATCGCGCGCGGCATCAATGCGCTGTGGACCAAGGGCGGCCTGCAATACGCTCCGCCGATCCGCTGACCGAAATGTGATCCGGAAGGCAGATATCTGCCTTCCGGTTTCTCTTTTCAGGGGACGGGCACATGGCATCGCAGGAAGTTCTTCGCGAGGAGTCCAGCAGGGCTTCCTTCATCAATGACCCGAAGATACGCAGTCTCTTCTTCCAGACGCTGGTCGTCATCGTCCTGTTCGGCTCCGTCTGGTGGATCGTGCAGAACGTCATCGACAATCTGCAGCGCCTGCACATCGCTTCCGGCTTCGGTTTTCTGAGGGGCAGAGCCGGGTTCGACATTTCGGATACGCCGATCGCCTATACGTCGGACTCGACTTATGGCCGCGCCATCGTCGTCGGCCTGATCAACACCATCATCGTCGCCGTGGCCGGCATCATCACCGCCACAATCATCGGCTTCGTCATCGGCATCGGCCGCCTGTCGCAGAACTGGCTGATCCAGAAGATCTGCACGGTCTATGTCGAGATCTTCCGCAACATCCCGCCGCTGCTGGTCATCTTCTTCTGGTATTCCGGCGTGCTTGCCGTGCTGCCGGCGCCGCGTGACAGCTATCATCTGCCCTTCGGCTCCTTCCTCAACCAGCGCGGCTTCTACTTTCCCCGCGCAGTCTGGGGCGAGGGCTCCTGGCTGATCTTCGTCGCCCTCCTTGTCGGCATCGCCATGGCCTGGTTCGTCGCCCGCACGGCGCGTCAGCGGCAGATGGCGACCGGCCAGCAATTTCCGGTGTTCTGGACCTCGGTGGCACTGATCGTCGGCCTGCCGGTGCTCGCCTATGTGCTGAGCGGCTTTCCGCTCAGCTTTGATCTTCCCAAACAATCGACCTTCAATCTGACCGGCGGCTTTCAGGTGAAGCCGGAGTTCCTGTCGCTCTATCTGGCGCTGTCCTGCTACACGGCCGCCTTCATCGCCGAAATCGTGCGCGCCGGCATCAGGGGCGTCAGCAAGGGCCAGACCGAGGCGGCCGCGGCACTTGGGCTGCGGTCCGGGTCGATCTTGCGGCTGGTTGTGGTGCCGCAGGCCATGCGTATCGTCATCCCGCCGCTGACCAGCCAGTATCTCAACCTGACCAAGAACTCCTCGCTGGCGATCGCCATCGGCTATCCCGACCTGACGGCGACCGCCGGCACGGTGTTGAACCAGACCGGACAGGCGGTCGAAGGCGTGCTGATCATGATGATCGCCTATCTCATACTCAGCCTGGTGACCTCCGCAGTCATGAACGTGGTCAACGCCAGAATGGCGCTGGTGGAGAGGTAGAGCCATGCAGGAACACGATATGTCCTGGGTGCGCACCGAAATGGCCTTGGCGCAGCCTGCACCGGCCAGCGTCAGCGGCCCCGGCGCCTGGGTGCGCAGGAACCTGATCGGTTCGGTTGGCGACACCATCCTCACGATCCTCGGCATCGTCATCGTCGCCTGGGTTCTGCCGCAAATCATCAACTGGGCGTTCATCAACGCCGTGTGGACAGGGCCGGACCGCACCGTCTGCGCGACCGTCGCGCAAGGCGGCATTCAGCCGGATGGCTGGAGCGGCGCCTGCTGGGCCTTCGTCAATGCCAAGTTCGGCCAGTTCATGTTCGGAACCTATCCGGTCGAGGAGCGCTGGCGGCCGATCCTGGTCGCCATCCTGTTCACCGCGCTGCTGGTGCCGATGCTGATCCCGCGTGTGCCGCGCAAGGGATTGAACGCCATCCTGCTGTTCCTGGTACTGCCGATCGTCTCGTTCTTCCTGCTGGTCGGCGGCGTATTCGGCCTGCCGCATGTCGAAACCTCGCGCTGGGGCGGGCTGCTGATCACACTGAGCCTTTCCTTCGTCGGCATCGCGGTGTCGCTGCCGCTGGGAACCGTGCTGGCGCTCGGCCGGCGCTCCAAGATGCCCATCGTCAAGATGTTGTGCGTGGTCTTCATCGAAGCCGTGCGCGGCATCCCGCTGATTACCGTTCTGTTCTTCGTCAGCGTCATGCTGCCGCTGTTCCTGCCGGCCGGCGTCACCTTCGACAAATATTTGCGGGCGCTGATTGGCGTGTCGCTGTTTGCCGCCGCCTACATGGCCGAAGTGGTGCGCGGCGGGCTGCAGGCTATTCCGAAAGGCCAGTATGAGGGGGCCGATTCGCTCGGCCTCGGTTACTGGCAGAAGATGGGACTGATCGTGCTGCCGCAGGCGCTGAAGCTTGTCATTCCCGGCATCGTCAACACCTTCATCGGCATGTTCAAGGACACCAGCCTGGTCCTCATCATCTCGATGTTCGACCTGCTCGGTATCGTGAAGCAGAATTTTTCCGACGCCAACTGGGCAACGGCTCAGACCGCCAAATCCGGTCTCGTCTTCGCCGCCTTTGTCTTTTGGCTGTTCTGCTTCGGCATGTCGCGCTATTCAATGTACACCGAACGCCGGCTCGACACCGGCCACAAACGCTAACAAAAGAATAAGGGGACCCGTCATGGCCACCGAAAACGCCGTCAGCGCGGAAGAGATCAAGGTCAACGCCGCCAAGATGCACATCTCGACCACCGATGTCGCCATCGACATCATCGCCATGCACAAATGGTATGGCGAGTTCCATGTGCTGAAGGACATCAACCTCAAAGTGATGCGCGGCGAACGCATCGTCATCTGCGGCCCGTCGGGCTCCGGCAAATCGACGATGATCCGCTGCATCAACCGGCTGGAAGAGCATCAGAAGGGCAAGATCATCGTCGATGGCAAGGAGTTGACCAACGATCTGAAAAAGATCGACGAGGTGCGCCGCGAGGTCGGCATGGTGTTCCAGCACTTCAACCTGTTCCCGCATCTGACCATCCTAGAGAACTGCACGCTTGCGCCGATCTGGGTGCGCAAGACACCGAAGAAACAGGCCGAGGAAATCGCCATGCATTTCCTCAAGCGCGTGAAAATCCCCGAGCAGGCCAACAAATATCCCGGCCAGCTATCTGGCGGCCAGCAGCAGCGCGTGGCCATCGCGCGTTCGCTGTGCATGAACCCTCGCATCATGCTGTTCGATGAGCCGACCTCGGCGCTCGACCCGGAAATGATCAAGGAAGTGCTGGAGACCATGGTTGGTCTGGCCGAGGAAGGCATGACCATGCTGTGCGTCACCCACGAAATGGGCTTTGCGCGAAAAGTCGCCAACCGGGTGATCTTCATGGATCAGGGCCAGATCGTCGAGCAGAACACGCCGGCCGAGTTCTTCGACCACCCACGCCACGAGCGCACGAAATTGTTCCTCAGCCAGATCCTGCACTGAGCGGGTCCAAACCGAGCGCAAGAGCCCGGCCGCAACGCGGCCGGGCTCTTTGCTTGTGGATCGGGTGATGCGATTGGCGGCGGGGGCGTCATCGATGAGAAAAGTCCTGCGTTTCCTCTCCATGGTGCTGGCCGCGATCGTGCTTGCGGCGACCCTCGGCACGCTGGTGCCGCGCCCGCTCTGGCCGGCGGCGTCGGCGGGCGAGGGCACGCGGCATATACTGGTGCTGGAGAACCCGATCCATACCGATATCGCCATTCCAGTGGACGACGCCGTACGCAAGCGCTTCCACTTCCTGGTGGACGCCGGGCTGCCGTCAGATGCGCCCGAGGTGCGCTACATCGTCTTCGGCTGGGGCGGCCGCGCCTTCTATCTGGAAACACCGACGTGGTCCGAGCTCAAGGCCGTTCCGGTGATGAAGGCGCTGACCCTCGACGCCTCGGTCATGCATGTCGATGTCGCCGGCGCTATCGTCGAACCGCATCCCGATGTCGCCGGCTTCGACATTGGTGATGATCAGTTCACGGCCTTGCTTGATTTTATCGCAGCCAGTTTTCAGCAGGGGCCTGGCGGCCCGATCGTCATCGAGAATGCGGCCTACTCCAGCTTCGACCGCTTCTACGAGGCGAACGGTCATTTCAACGCACTGGTCGGCTGCAACACTTGGACCGCCGCCGCGTTGCGCACCGCCGGCCTGCGGACCGGCTGGTGGAACCCGTTGCCGGTGTCGCTGGGATGGTCGTTGCGGCTGTATAATTAGCTAATCGGCTTTACGGTCCTGCTTCATCACATATTCGCGCAATGCCTTATTGATCGCGCTTTGATAACCGCGACCATCGGGCGCGCGCCCCTTGAACCATGCGACTAGATCAGAGTCGACGTCCTACCGCCTGACGACCCTCTGCTCCTCCCAGCCATAAAGCCAGTCGAGGTCGGCGGCGAGCTTCTCCGCCGGCCATGCCGCCAGCACCACATTGCGGGCCAGTGCCACCGGACCTCGGGCGTGCCAGGCAAGCCGGTTGAGCGCACCGCGCTTGAGGACCCTCTCCACGCGCGGCCGCCGCAGATTTTCCCAGATGGTGAGGCTCTGTCGCGGATCGGCGGGAAAGTCGGTGACCAGAGTGGCGAGCGTCGCTGCATCCTCGATCGCCATTGCCGCGCCCTGTGCAGCGAACGGCGTCATCGCATGCGCGGCATCGCCGATCAGCGCGATGCCGGCTGGCATTGTCCAGGGCTGCTTCTGCTCCACGGTATGCAGCGGCCAGGTCAGCCACGGGCCGGCCTGCTCCACCAGCTTCACGAGTCCTGGCGCGGTGCCGCGCATGGCGGCGGCGAGGATGCCGGGATCGGCACGGCCGGACCACCCCTCGGCGATGCGCTCGCCTTTGGTGAACGCGACGAGATTGAAGGCGTCGCCCTTGCTGACGGGATAGGCGACCATATGGAAACCCGGATGCAGGAAAGTCGTGACGCAATCGGCCGCGCCGATCGCGGCAAAGGCTTGCCCGGCGCCGCTGTCGGCCGCGACGGTGGTGCGCCAGGCCAGCTCTCCCGAAAAACGGCTTCTTGGCGATGCCATCCTTTTTGCATCGACAAGCCCGCGTACCGACGACCAGACGCCATCGGCGCCGACCAGCAAGGAGCCCTGTTCCTCTGCCGTCTTGCCGCCGATCTCGACGGTCGCCGTCACACCACGGCTGCCAGTCGCAATTTTTTCGACGCGCGCCCCGAGCGTGAGATGGATATCAGGCATCTCTGCCGCACACGCCATCAGCGCACTCTGCAGATCTGCCCGGTGCGCGACGAGATAGGGAGCGCCCCAGCGGCTTTCACCCGATTGTCCTAACGGCACACGCGCCAATTGGCGTAACGTCCTGGCATCCTTGAGCATCACGGCCTCCGGCCGCACCGCCGCCGGCAGCAGCCGGTCGAGCACGCCGAGGTCACGCAGGATGCGTGTCGCGTTGGGAGAAAGCTGGAGGCCGGCGCCTACGGCTTCCAGGCGCGGCGCTTGCTCGAACACCTGCACGGGATAGCCGCGTCTGGCAAAAGCAAGTGCCGCGGTCAGCCCGGCGACGCCCGCTCCGGCGATGACGATTTGCCGGGAGCGCTGGTCGTCCATCAGGTCCGTCGGGAAAGAATCAAGCGGCCTGGTCGATGTAGAGGCAGCCTGCCGGCAGCGTTTCCGTTGCCTTCAGCTTCGGCGAGTAGCGATAGAGCGTCGAGCAATAGGGGCAGACTTTTTCATTGTCGTCGCCCATGTCGAGAAACACATGCGGGTGGTCGAAAGGCGGATTGGCGCCCGTGCACATGAATTCCTTGACCCCGATGTCGATCGCCGGATGGCCGGCATCGTTCTGGAAATGGGGAATGGAACCGCCTGCCATCGTCGTCTCCTTAACGCAGTCTCGCATGCATCTGGATCATAACAGGTCTCTTTGCAAGATCGATGAAATGAAACTGTCGCAAAAGCCTGTCAGAGGATAAGTTGAGCCGGTTAAGCGTGTGACCGCGGATGCCAAGCGATTCCGCGACTGATAACGCTTTACGAAGGCATGTTAGAGCGTTCATCGCCATCTGGCGGCGCTCCAAGGGAACGGTTGTGGGCAGGGACAATGAACGAACTGAAGCCGGTGCAGAGCGAATTCGTCAATGTCGAGGTGGCCAGTTCAGAGGGCGGCAACCCGGATCGCTTCGTCAACCGTGAGTTTTCCTGGCTGCAATTCAATCGTCGCGTTCTCGAGGAATCGCTGAACACCCACCATCCGCTGCTGGAGCGCGTTCGCTTCCTGTCGATCTCGGCGGCCAATCTCGACGAATTCTTCATGGTGCGCGTTGCCGGCCTCGCCGGCCAGGTGCGCGAAGGAATCACGCTGAAAAGCCCCGACGGCCGCACCCCCGAACAGCAGCTCGAACAGCTGCTGCGCGAGGTCGAGCGGCTGCAGGAAGATCAGCAGAAGAGCCTTTCGGCTCTGACGGTGCTGCTCAACAAGGAAGGCATCGAGAGCATTACGCGCGATGCGCTGACCAAGGACGAGAAGGTCTGGCTGGAAGAGCATTTCCAGGACCAGGTGTTTCCGGTGCTGACCCCGCTGTCGATCGACCCGGCGCATCCGTTCCCGTTCATTCCCAACCTCGGCTTCTCGATGGCGCTGCAGCTGCGCCACCGCAAGAATGGCGAGGAGATGAGCGCGCTTCTGCGCCTGCCGGTGGCGCTGAAGCGCTTCATCCGGCTTCCCGATCGCAAGCACCATGTTCGCTTCATCCCGCTGGAGGAGGCGGTCGGTCTCTATATCGGTAAGCTGTTCCCCGGCTACGAGGTCAAGGGCTCCGGCACATTCCGTATCATCCGCGACAGCGATATTGAGGTCGAGGAAGAGTCGGAAGATCTGGTGCGCCTGTTCGAGACGGCGCTTAAGCGGCGGCGCCGTGGCTCGGTGATCCGCATCGAGTTCGACAGGCTGATGCCTGGGGAATTGCGCGATTTCGTGGCCGGCGAGCTCGGCGTCTCGTCGAGCCGCATCAGCGTCTTGACCGGTCCGCTGGCGCTCAGCCAGATCTCCGAGATCGTCGCTGTTCCCCGCGACGACCTGAAATTCACGCCCTACAATCCCCGCTTTCCCGAACGCATCCGCGAGCATGGCGGTGACTGTTTTGCCGCCATCCGCGAGAAGGACATCATCGTCCACCACCCCTACGAATCCTTCGACGTCGTCGTGCAGTTCCTGCGCCAGGCCATGGCCGATCCCGAAGTGGTGGCGATCAAGCAGACCCTTTACCGAACCTCCAACGACAGCCCGATCGTGCGCGCGCTGGTCGACGCGGCCGAAGCCGGCAAGTCGGTGACCGCGTTGGTCGAGCTAAAGGCGCGCTTCGACGAGGAAGCCAACATCCGCTGGGCGCGCGACCTCGAGCGCGCAGGCGTGCAGGTCGTGTTCGGATTCCTCGAATTGAAGACCCACGCGAAAATGTCGCTGGTGGTGCGGCGCGAGGACGGCAAGCTGCGCAACTACGTGCATCTGGGCACCGGCAACTACCATCCGGTCACCGCGCGTATCTACACCGACCTGTCCTTCTTCACCACCGATCCGACGATCGCCCGCGACGTTGCCCAGCTGTTCAATTTCATCACCGGCTATGCCGAGCCGACCGCCGAAATGCGGCTGGCTATCTCGCCATTCACGCTGCGCAACCGCATCCTGCACCACATTTCCGACGAAGTCGCCCATGCGCTGGAGGGAAAGCCGGCGCGCATCTGGATGAAGATGAACGCGCTGGTCGACCCGATCATCATCGACGCGCTCTATGATGCCAGCCGCGCCGGGGTTGAGATCGACCTCGTCGTGCGCGGCATATGCTGCCTGCGGCCGCAGGTGCCGGGCCTGTCGGAAAACATCAGGGTCAAGTCGATCGTCGGCCGCTTCCTCGAACACAGCCGCATCTATTGTTTTGGCAATGGCTATGGCCTGCCCTCAGACGAGGCGATCGTCTATATCTCCTCCGCCGACCTGATGCCGCGCAATCTCGACCGTCGCGTCGAGACCATGGTGCCGATCACCAATCCAACTGTGCATGAACAGGTTTTGGGCCAGATCATGCTGGGCAATATCATGGACAATCAGCAAAGTTTCGACGTATTGGCTGATGGAACCTCCCGGCGCGTGGTGCTTGAGGAGGGCGAGGAACCGTTCAACGCGCAGGAATATTTCATGACCAATCCGAGCCTGTCGGGACGGGGTGACGCGCTGAAGTCGCACGCGCCCAAGCGCATTGCGCAGTTCAAGCGCCGCAAGAAGAACGCTGCAGCGTCCACCTGATGCTGTCTGATTCCCAGGGCCGGCTGCAGGACCGCCGACCGCTATCCATCATCGACATCGGGTCGAATTCGATCCGCCTCGTCGTCTATGAGGGGCTGGCGCGCTCGCCGACCATGCTGTTCAACGAAAAGATGCTCGCCGGTCTTGGCCGTGGCATCGTTTCGACCGGAAAACTCGACCCCGAGGCGGTGACCCGCTCGATGGAAGAGTTCCGCCGCTTTCGCGCGCTGTCCGATCAGGCGGGCGCCGAGCATATGTATGTCTTGGCCACGGCAGCCGCGCGCGAGGCGATCAACGGTCCCGATTTCATCCATCGCGCCGAAGAGGTCCTCAAGACCGAGATCCGCGTGATCAGCGGCCGCCAGGAAGCCTACTATTCGGCGCTCGGCGTCATCTCCGGCTTCCACCCGGCCAATGGCATCGCCGGCGATCTGGGCGGCGGCAGTCTCGAACTGGTCGACGTCAATGGCGAGGCGATCGGCGACGGCATAACGCTGCCGCTCGGCGGCCTGCGCCTGCAGGACATGGCGAAGAACTCGCTTGCCCAGGCACAGAAGATCGCGCGCGACGAACTGGCGCGCGCGAAGCTGTTGAAAGGCGGGCAGGGCCGGCCCTTCTACGCCGTCGGCGGCACCTGGCGAAACCTCGCCCGCCTGCACATGGAGATGACCAACTACCCGCTTGGCGTCATGCACCACTACGAGATGTCGGCCGACAGCGCGACGAATTTTCTCAAGCAGGTGGCCAAGGCCGAGATCGAGAAGGTCAAGGGGATCGAGGGCGTCTCGAAGAACCGCCGCTCGCTGCTGCCCTATGGCGCCATCGTGCTGCAGGAGATCATGGCGGCGATGCAGCCGTCGAAGATCATCGTCTCGGCGCTCGGCGTGCGCGAAGGCTTCCTCTATTCGCTGCTCGACGAGGCCGAGCAGAAGGCCGATCCGTTGATCTCGGCGTCCGAGGAACTCGCCCGTTTGCGCTCGCGCTCGTTCACCCATGCGCATGAATTGGTCGACTGGACGGCCAAATCCTTCGCGGCCTTCGGCATCGACGAGACCGAGGACGAGGCGCGCTACCGCCACGCTGCCGCATTGCTGGCCGACATCGGCTGGCGCGCGCACCCGGAATATCGCGGCAGGCAATCGCTCAACATCATAGCGCACGCCTCTTTCTTCGGCGTCGACCATCCCGGCCGCGCCTTCCTGGCTTTGGCCAACGCCTATCGTCACGACGGCATCTTCAACGAATCCATCGCACCTGAAATCAAGGCGCTGGCTACGCCGCGCTATCTCGAGCGGGCTCGCGTGCTGGCGGCGATGATGCGGGTGGTCTACCTGCTGACGGCCTCGATGCCCGGCATCATGCCTAGGCTGAAATGGGAGCAGCGCGCCAACGGCGTGCTGGCGCTGGTGTTGCCGGCATCGCTCTCCGATCTCTATGGCGAGCGACCGGCCGGCCGCCTGGCGCAACTGGCGCGGATCAGCAACCGCAGGCTCGTGCTGGCGGTCGAGGGCGGACCGAGCGTGTCGGTCAAATAGGGCGCTCTTGCTGACTGAGGCTCAGGTTACGTCCGCACCGATAGCGAAACCGCGCCCGTCCGCCGACCAGCCGCCGGCGCCGGCCATGGCCAGCGCCAGGAAGCCGCCTGATATCGCAATGTCCTTCATCAGCATCTGCTGGTGCAGGAAGGCGAGCATCGCATCGCCGGCCCCTTGGCCGTGATGGCCGATGAAGCCGGCAACGACGCAGAAGGCCGCCAAAAGCAGCGCCACGATCCGTGTCTGAAACCCGATGAGGATCAGCAAGCCGGCGATCAGCTCGAACAGGCCCATGCCCCAGGCGGCGAGCGTCGGCAGCGGCAGGCCTAGGCCGGCGAAATAATCGGATGTGCCGGCAATGTTGGCGAGCGCCTGGAAGCCGGATGGTACGAACAGCACGGCAAACAGCAGTCGCGAAACCAGAAGCAAAGCATCGCGGGTCATGGCCACCTCCCTTGCCGGCGCCCTCTGGGCTCGAGCCGGCTGCCCGAAGTCTACGCCTGTGAGGCCTCCGCCGAAACCGGACCGGCTATTCCAGACAACGAAAAAGCGGCGCGGAAAATTCCGCGCCGCTTTGTCGAGGCTTGGGAGGGAAGGTTCAGCCGCGCTTGGCGTCGATCGAATAGGCGCCGGCGCCCGATGAGGCCAGCAGCAGGAAGCCGCCGGTGATGGCGAGGTTCTTGAGGAACTGGATCATCTGCATCTGGTCGGCCCAGCCGGTATGGGCGACCAGCCCGGTGGCGACGGTGAAGATCGCGAGCACCCAGGCAGCGACACGGGTCTGGAAACCGACGAGGATGGCGAGGCCGCCGAGCAGTTCAATCAGGCCAACGACCACAGCCGTTGCGGTCGGAGCGGGCAGGCCGAGGCCGCCAAAGTAGGCAGCGGTGCCGGAAATGGCGGTGAGCTTGCCGAAACCGGAAAGCAGGAAAATGACCGCGAGCAGGATGCGGCCAAGCAGGATGGTGACAGAGCTGTTGGACGCGGTGCCGGCGCCTGCGGCGGAAGTGTTGATGGACATGGTGTCTCTCCGAATGGGTTGAATGACCCTGAGATAGACGATGCCGACTGTTCACCAAAGCCGCTGATGCGGCGACACATTGTTCACAGGTTATCCGTTTCCGCGAACGGCGAAAAAGCGCGAAATTCGTATCGGGTGATGCGGGGGCGGGAGTAAATTCTCCCGCAGAAAAGCACCTTACCCCGGATGCGTCATGTCCTCCGGGCGCACCAGCCGGTCATAATCGGCCTCGCTGACCAGCCCCGTGGCCAGCGCTTCCTCCCGCAGCGTGGTGCCGTTCTTATGCGCCGTCTTGGCGATCTTGGCGGCGTTGTCGTAGCCGATGGTAGGCGCCAGCGCCGTCACCAGCATCAGCGAGCGGTTCAGTGATTCACGTATATTGTCCTCCCGCGCGACGATGCCGACGACGCAATTGTCGGTGAAGGAGACCGATGCATCGGCAAGCAACTGCACCGACTGCAGGAAGTTGTAGGCCATCAGCGGATTGTAGACATTGAGCTCGAAATGGCCCTGGCTGCCGGCGAAGGTCAGCGCCGCATTGTTGCCGAACACCTGTACGCAGACCTGCGTCATTGCCTCGCACTGGGTCGGATTGACCTTGCCCGGCATGATCGAGGAGCCGGGTTCGTTTTCCGGCAGCGACAATTCGCCGAGGCCCGAGCGCGGGCCTGAACCGAGGAAGCGGATGTCGTTGGCGATCTTGAAGAGTGCTGCAGCCGCCGCGTTGATGGCGCCGTGCGAGAACACCATGGAATCATGTGCCGCGAGCGCCTCGAACTTGTTCGGCGCGGTGACGAAAGCGATGCCCGTGATGGCGGCGATGCGATCGGCCACCTTTTCAGCAAAACCGACTGGCGCGTTAAGGCCGGTGCCGACGGCGGTGCCGCCTTGCGCCAGTTCCTGCAGGCCGGGCAGCGTCATTTCGATGCGCTTGATCGAGGAGGCGACCTGCGCCGCATAGCCGGAAAATTCCTGGCCCAGCGTCAGCGGCGTAGCATCCTGCGTATGGGTGCGGCCGATCTTGATGATGTGATTGAAGGCCCGGGCCTTGGCGTCCAGCGCCTTGTGCAGATGATGCAGCGCCGGGATGAGATGATGGACGACCTGCTCTGCGCAGGCGATATGCATGGCCGTCGGATAGGTGTCGTTCGACGACTGGCTCATATTGACGTGGTCGTTTGGGTGCACCGGCTTCTTCGAGCCCATCGCCCCGCCCAGCATCTCGATCGCCCGGTTGGAGATCACCTCATTGGCGTTCATGTTGGACTGCGTGCCCGAGCCGGTCTGCCAGACCACCAGCGGGAAATGATCATTGAGCTTGCCGTCGATCACTTCCTGGGCGGCGTCGACGATCGCCTTGCCGACGACCGGATCGAGCCGCTTCATCTCCATGTTCACTTCGGCCGCGGCGCGCTTGACCACTCCCAGCGCACGCACGATCGAAGCCGGCTGCTTTTCCCAGCCGATCTTGAAATTACCCAGGGAACGCTGCGCCTGGGCGCCCCAATAACGGTCGGCGGCAACCTCGATGGGGCCGAACGTATCGGTTTCGGTTCTGGTCTTTGCAGCGGTCACGGGTCTCTCCTTGTCGAAGTCGGCAACGGCGTATCGCGTTGCACAAATGGCTTCAAGCGGAGATTGCGCGCGAGACGGATGCAAATCGGTTGAAGGAACGCCTCCGCCTTCTCCCGTAAGGAAAGAGTGCGGAGGCGCGCGTCGGCTTGCCGAGGTGAATGTCCTGAACGACCAATCAGGCCAGCGCATGATGCCGAAAAGTGTGAAGCGGTTTTCGGATGGCATCCGCCTCTATCTCTTTGAGTTAGAGGCAGATTCAGATTTCAGGTCGATTCGACCTGAAATCATCCTGCTCTAGCGGCGGACCAACAACGTCGATGCCATTCTTTGCGCAGAGCTGCACCAGTGCCGCGATGAGTTCCGGCGTCGGTTCCATTTGCGGCGGCAACTCCGGCTGTTTGGCGGGGCGGCCCGCCTGACGCAGAAGCGTTTCGAAATCCGCACCGCGTGTGATGGTCAGGGTGTTCGCCCCTTCGCGCGACTCAACCCGGTAGGTGTGCGGCAGGCCTTTCGGTGCAATGACGGTTTCGCCGGCGTCCGCGATGCGTTCGCGGCCGTCGATCTGAAAGCGCAATCTTCCGTCCAGGATGTAAAACACTTCGTCTTCCCGACGATGCACATGCAGCGGCGGAGAGTCGCCGTAAGGCATGCGATGCTCGACGACGCAGATGCCGTCTTCTCCTGCGGTCGATGAGACGTGGATCGCGACAAGCGTGTTGTTGAACCAGAGGAGTTCCTTGCCTGTGATGGTCCCGGGGGTCATTGTCATGGCTGTCTGATCCTTCTGTTGCCTGTGCCGACTGGGCTGTGCCGACGACGACCTAACCAAAGACATGCCGGCAACGGAAATCGAATGATCGTATGGGGCGAATTGATCTGATGAATTTGAACGCGCTCGACCTCAATCTCGTCAAGGTGTTCGACGCACTCCTGCGGGAAAGAAGCGTCACGCGTGCCGGCGAGCAGATCGGCCTCAGCCAGCCAGCCGTCAGCGCTGCGCTCAATCGCTTGCGGTATATCCTCAACGACCAGTTGTTCGTGCGACGCGGCAATGAAATGATGCCGACGCCGCGCGCCGAGAGCCTTGCGGAGCCGTTGCGCGCGGCACTTCGCGAAATCGAACGTGTCTTCCAGTCGTCAAGAAACTTCGAACCGGCGGAACTCGACCGAACCTTCACGCTCATGGGGGCAGACTTCTTCTCCATGCTGCTGATGCCGTTTCTGGCGGCACGCATCGCTGTGATAGCGCCTCGCGTGTCGTTCCGCTTTCTGGACAGTGCTCGCGGCGACGTTTCGCGGCTGCTTCAGGACGATGAAATCGACGCAGCGCTCGAGCGTCCGCTGGAGGTCTCCGACTGGGTCTCAAGCACGCCCCTGTTCCATTCACCATTCGCTGTCATCGCCGCGGACGACAACGCTGCGATCAGGCAGGCGGGGATCGCGGAAGGCGAGCCTCTGCCGATCGAGCTTTTCTGCGAGTTGCCGCACGTCCTTCGCTCTATCGATGGCTCGATGTCGGGCTCCACCGACGAGGCGCTTCGCAAGATCGGGCGAACGCGTCGTGTAAGCCTGGCACTGCCGCACTTTCAGGCTGTCGCATTGGCAGTGGCAAACGGAAACTACCTCGCCGCGGTTCCTAGGCAGTTCGCGGTTTGGGCCGCGAAGACTTTGCCCCTCGTCATCTTTGAACCGCCACTTCCCATTGCTGTTCCTGAAGTCAGGATGTACTGGCACGCGCGCCACGACGACGAGCCGCCTCATCGCTGGGTTCGCAACCAGATCCTGGAGGCGATAGAGGCTCTTGGATTTCTGGAAAGCGTCGCCACTGAAATTGTCGGCGCCTAGCGGCCGGGTAGCTCACCCCGCCGTGTACCCGCCGTCGATCGCGAAAATGCCACCGCTCGTCCAGGCAGCCTCGTCGCTGGCGAGATAAACCGCCATGCCGGCGAGGTCGTCCGGGCGGCCGATGCGGCCCAGCGGATTAGCTGCGTTCTCCGGCTGCCGATGCTCGGATGGGACAAGTACGGCCAGCTGGCAGCCAGGGCAGGTCTACGCGCCGACGGTCGCAGGCTGGTGCATGGCCAGGCGCGCGGCGACGAAATCCTTGACCTGGCGGATCGCCTGTTCGCGCGAGACGCTGCCTGGTTCCAGGCCGAGCCGCAGCCAAAGCCCGTCGATCAGCGCGGTGACGCCAAGCGCGATTTCGTCGGCTTCGCCGGGCAAGGCAAGGCCGTGCAGGCCGGACAACAAGTTCGAACGCATACGCGCGTGCAGCACCTTCTGGATACGCGCCAGCTTCTCGTCGCGCGGCACCTCGGCGCACAGCGAAAGCCAGGCATGGCAAAGAGGCGGCAGGAACAGATGTTCCTCGAAATTGCCGTCGATCACCGCATCGAGCCGCTCCATCGGCGTGCGCGCCTGGCGAAGCCGGGCGACCACGGCGTCGCGTAGCACGGCGTTGGCCTCCCGCATCGCATGCTCGAACAATTCCTGCTTGTTGCGGAAATAGTGCAGCACGATGCCCTTGGAGGCGCCGGCATGGGCGGCCACCTTTTCCAGGGTAGCACCCGCAATGCCTTCGCGCTCCAGCACCGCGAAGGCGGCCTGCCGCAACTCCTTGCGGCGTATGTCGCTGAGACGCTTGAGTTTCACGGCTTCCATCCAGGCATTGCGAATCCACGTTGACATTTTCGTCCGTGCAGATCAAGAATTGACCGGCGGGACAATAAAAAGACCAATTGGTCAAAATCACTGATGACGAGGAGAATCTAAATGGTCCGCATGCTTGCAAATGGCGTCTGTATTGCAGCCCTGACGCTGGGTGTTCATGCGGCTCAGGCAGCCGAGGCCGAGCAGTGCAGGGCGGTCCGCATGGCCGAACCGGGCTGGAACGATCTTGCCTTCACCACCGGCGTCGCCAACGTCCTGCTCGATGCGCTCGGCTACCAGCCGCAAAGCTCGGTGCTCGGCATCAACGTCATCTACGAAGGCATGAAGAACAACGATCTGGACCTGTTCCTCGGCTACTGGGATCCGGCCATGGTCACCTATTACGAGCCCTACAAGAAGGATGGCTCGGTCGAGAATGTCCGCGTCAATCTCGAGGGCGCAAAATACACCTTCGCCGTTCCGACCTATGTCTGGGATGCCGGTGTCAAGGACTTCGCCGACCTGCACAAATTCGCCGACAAGTTCGGCAAGAAGATGTACGGCATCGAGCCCGGTTCCAACCAGTTGATGATGGACGCCATCGCCGATCCATCGCTCGGTCTCGATGGCTGGCACGTGGTCGAGTCGAGCGAGGCCGGAATGCTTTCCGAGGTCGGCTATGAGATCAAGGAAAAGCAGTTCATCGTCTTCCAGGGCTGGGCCCCGCATCCGATGAACACCATGTATGATTTCAAATATCTGACCGGCGGCGACAAGTTCTTCGGCCCGAATTTCGGCGCCGCGACGGTGACGACGCAGGTGCGCAAGGGCTATCTGCAGCAATGCCCCAATGTCGCGCAGTTCCTCAAAAACCTCGCCTTCGACATCGATTTCGAGAATGTCGGCATGGGTTACCTCATCAATGACGGCATGAAGCCGGAGGACGGGGCGCTGAAGGCGATCACGGCGAACAAGGGCCGCCTCGACGCCTGGCTCGCCGGCGTCACCACCTTCGACGGCAAGCCCGGCCTTGCCGCGGTCAAGGAGAAGCTCGGCCTGTGACATCGGTCACGCTGGAAGCGGCCCCGGATGCCTGGGCGGAGCAGGACGCCTGGGCCGATCGCAAGCAATTCATCAATCCAGCCGGCCTGGAGATCGCCTATGTCGAGATCTCGGGCGCCGAGCCGGCGCTGGTTCTGGTGCACGGCTTCACCGACACCAGCCGCAGCTTTTCGCTCCTGGCGCCGCATCTGGCCGGCCGCCGGCTGATCATGCTCGATCTACGCGGCCATGGCGCGTCGTCGCCGGGCAAGGGCTTCGGCATCGCCGACTTCGCCGATGACATTGCGGCCCTGATCCGGCATTTGCAACTCGATCAGTCTGTTGTCGTCGGCCATTCGTTGGGCGCCATGGTGGCCATCGCTTTGGCTGCGCGGTACAAGGAACTCATCGGCGGACTGGTGGTCATGGCCGGCACGTTGAAGCCCGATTTCGCATCGGATCATCCCCTGGTCGCGGGTGTGCAGGCCCTGCGCGACCCGATATCGCCGACCGACCCGTTCTATGACTGGTGGCATGCCTGCCGGCCCGGCGTGCCCCAGGCGTTTCTCGCCGGCCTGGCGAAAGACGCATCGGCCATGCCCGCGGCGCGCTGGCGCGCCATCCTGGAGGAGATTTGCCGCGCCGACCTGACCAGTGCGGCGCAGGGAGTGCGAACCCCAACGCTGATAATCGCCGGCGGGTGCGACCCGCTGTTCGGTGAGGCGCACCAGCAGGCGCTGTCGCGTTGCTTGGCGGGGGCACGCCTCTTGCGTGCCGAGGCATGTGGCCACAACCCGCATTGGGAGGACCCGGCCTTTGTCGCTCGGGCCATCATCGAGGCATTCGAAGCCTAGAGCAGTTCACCGTTTCGCGGAAACGGCGGACTGCTCTAAATCTTCGTTTTGACGCAATTCCGGACGGAAAACCGTTCACACTTTTCCTGGAATTGCTCTAACGCCCGACCAGGGATCGCGACGTGGGCGACAGCCGCAAGGTCTCGATTGGTTTGGCCAGATCAAGATGAGCGGTTTGCCAGAAGGCCTGCCATGCCGGCGCGGCGGCGAGGGCGGCTTCCTGGCTTGCATGCGCCTCGGTGCCGTCGAACCGGGCGATGGAAAGGAAGACGTTTTCGCTGGCCCGCACCGGCAGCCGCGGAAAACTGTTTTGAGCATGTTCCGTGACAAAGGCGGCGAGCAGGCGTACGCCGTGCGCCTTCATCATGGGTGCCGCCTCCACCGCGAAGCGACTGGCGAATTCGGTCTCTGCTTCCGATCGCAAATGATGAATCCGGATGACAACAATACCGCCCAAACGGTTCTCATTGCTGGAGTTTTCCTGCTCGGCAGAAGCCGGCCGCTGAAGCCTTGACAGGTCGAAGCCTGCGCCCGGCCATGCCGGCTTCAGCAACAGCACATCGTCGGAATCGATCATCGTCGCATTGGCCGCGTCGCGGTGCGCTGTCCAGACCCGGCCGTCGTAGAAGGCGGCCAGCGCCTCCTTGCGGACATCCATGCTGTCGAAGCCGCGCAGCCAGACGAACATGTCCGGACGGTCCAGATCGCTGAACTGGCCGATGACAGTCATTCCAGTCGCCTCCTGGCTCTCGATGAATTCCCGGTCAAAGAGGGCAATCAGCGTTTCGCGCTGCCCTGGGTTCAAGGTGTACTGCCTCAACTCGACGACGGGTGAGGCAAGCATTGCGGCCTGCGGAGCGGCGTTCCGGGGCAGGTTCATCGGCAGTCTCCAAAAACAGGGTGATCATCCTGTTTATAAACAAACCGGTTGTCCTGTTTTGTCAACTTGCTATTGTCGCGCAATGTCAGCAGAGATGACCAATCGACCAGGCCCAAGGCCAAGAAACCGCGTCAACGACCCCGAAGGTATGCGCCGGAAAGTGCTCGATGTGGCCGAGGCCGCGCTTCAGGCGCGCGGCTATCACGCGTCCAGCCTCGGCGACCTGATGGCGGCGGCTAAGGTCAGCGGCGGCGCGCTGCATCATCACTTCCCGACCAAGAAGGCGCTGGCGATGGCGGTGATCGAAGAGCGCGTGGCGGCAGCGGTCGAGGCGACATGGATCGCGCCGGTAAAGACGGCAGCTTCGGCGCGCGAAGGGGTGCGGGCCGTGTTCGAGGCTGTCGCGGCGGAACTCGAGCAGCAGGGTTTCGTGCGCGGCTGCCCGCTCAACAATCTGGCGCATGAACTGTCGCTCGCCGATCCGGATTTCCGCGCTGCCCTTGCCGGCATCTTCGCGGCCTGGCGCCAGGCGATCGCCGACAAGATCAAAGCCGACCAGCAGGAGGGCAGGGAGCAAGGCATCGATCCCCAGCATTTTGCGGCACTTGCCGTCGCCAGCTATTCCGGCGCCATGTCAATGGCCAAGACGGCGCAGGACGCAGGCCCATTGCGCGACTGTCTGGCGGCACTCGGCCAAGCCTGAGCCGCAGCTACGCGCGCTTGACGATGGCGTTCGAGGGCGGGCCAACCGACCCGCGCTCGAAGATCGATGTTGGCAGAATGAGCCTTTCCGCAGGGCGCGGATCTCCCTTCAACCGCCGGATGAGTAATTCCGCGACACTCTTGCCAAGCGCGTAGACGGGCTGGTCGATGACGGTAATGGGTGGCGTTGTCACGCTCGTCCAGTCCGCATCATGGAAGGTGATCAGCGAAATGTCCTCGGGAACCCGCAAGCCGCGTTGGCGGATCACCTTGAATATCTCCAGCGCTATGACGCTGTCGGATGCAAGGATTGCCGTCGGCCGATCTGCGCCGGACAGCACCGCGTCGGCCACCCTGCGCGTTTCGGCGGGGCTTGTTGCACCAAGCCGAACATAGCGTTCTGGCCGATCGATCCCGGCATCCCGGCACACTGTGAGGAACCCGTCGATGCGCTCGCGAACCGACGAGGTGTAGATCTGTCCGAGATCGCGGTACTCATGCCCTTCGGCGTCGACGGCGGTCACATAGGCGATGTTGCGGTGTCCGGCATCCACAAGAATGCGGGTCGCCCGCATGGCGATGCCGCGATCGTCGACCGTGACTGTATCGACGTCCAGATCGGGCAGCGCCCTGTCAAGCAGGGCAAGCGGCCGGCCTGAACGATGGATGTCGCGCAGGTGCGAGATGTCACGCGATTCCGATGGCGTGACGATCAGCCCGTCGACGCGCTTGCCGATCAACAGCCGCACGGCTGCCTTCTCAACGTCGATTCTCTCGCCGGAATTGGCCAGAATGACGTTGAACCCGGCTGCCCTTGCCGCATCGCTGATGCCGCGCACCGCGAGGCTGAAGAACGGGTTCTCGATGTCGCCGACAACCACCCCGATGATGCCGGACCGGCCGGTCGTCATGCTGCGAGCCAACTCGTTCGGACGGTAGTCCAGCGCCTTGGCCGCGGCCATGACGTCCGCGCGGATCGTATCGCTGACGACGCCGTATCCGCCGAGCACGCGCGCGGCTGTCGCTTTCGATACGTTTGCCGCCCGGGCGACATCGCTGACCGTTATCGACGGGGTCTTGGGCGCGGTTCTTTTCATCGGATGAACGACTACAAGAGTTGTTGACGGAAGGTCAATCTGGCGATAACGATTATCAAAGAGACCGGTCTCAATCAATAAGAGACCGGTCTCTTTGAAGAAAATTGCGAGCCGGTAGGCGTAACGGGACATCCTGCACATGCAGCGGTCGCGGTGGCGGGCGATGTCAAGCGCGGGCTCGACATAAATACCAACAAGAACAGACCTTCAGAGTGGAGAGAAGACATGAGCAGGACAGGAATTCTTAAGTCGTTGATGTCACCGATCCGGATCGGTGTGGTGGCTCTTTTGGCCATGGGCATCGGCGCCGGATTGGCTTCGGGAGCCGCCGCGGATGACAATCCCTATGGTCTTATTGATGCGAAAGTCATTTCCGTTGGGACGATGGGCGATGCCAAACCCTACGCTTTCACCCAGGCGGATGGCACGTTCACCGGCTTCGACATCGAATTGTTCCGCAACGTCGCCAGCCGCCTTGGATTCAAGCCGGACCAGGTGATCTTCACCGGTCAGGAATTCTCGGCGCTGATGCCTTCGGTTGCGAACGGACGCTTCGACGTCGCGGTCGCGGCGATCGGCACGACGGAAGCGCGCAAGAAGACCGTCGATTTTTCAGACGGGTATCTTGCGGGCTATCTTTCTGTGCTTACCTCGGACAAGGCGATCACGTCGGCCGACGGGCTCAAGGGCAAGCGCCTCGGCGTCGTGCAGGGGACGCTCCAGGAAATCTACGCGGCGAAGAACTTTGTCGGAACCGATCTTGTCAAATTCCCCGACAACAACTCCGCCGTTTCAGCACTCAACAATGGAACCGTCGACGCGCATTTCCTCGATTATGAGGCCGCCAAGCAGTATGGCGAGCGCTATCCCGGCCTGAAGATCGCAATCAACATCCCGTCCTTCGATGCCCCGGCCGGCTTCGTGGTGCGCAAGGGCAATGACAAGTTCCGTGGCGCCTTGAACACCGCCCTTCACGCGGCCATGCAGGACGGAACCTGGAAGACGCTCTACGAGAAGTGGTTCCCCGGTTCGCCGATGCCTGACCAGTATCTCCCCAAGAAGTAACCGCACCCGGCCGCCGGCACAAAAGTCGGCGGCCGGACCTTACGCCGCCGTGCTTGATGGCGGACGATGCGGACAGCGCAAACGAAAGGCGGGCGAATGGACTGGCTTGAAAACTTGCGGCGCAGTTTCCTCGACTGGCAGGCCATGGCGGACGTGCTGCCCAGCATGATCACCATCGGATTGAAGAACACCTTGATCCTTGCGGCCGCGTCCACGGTGCTGGGTGTCATTCTTGGCATGATCCTGGCAGTCATGGGCATCTCGCAATCGCGTTGGCTGCGCATTCCCGCCCGGGTCTACACGGATATTTTCCGTGGCCTTCCGGCGATCGTCACGATTCTGCTGATAGGCCAGGGCTTTGCCCGCATCGGCCGTGAAATCTTTGGCCCTTCGCCCTATCCGCTTGGCATTCTCGCCCTCAGCCTGATCGCCGGCGCCTATATCGGCGAAATCTTCCGCTCGGGCATCCAGAGCGTCGAGCGCGGGCAGATGGAGGCCTGCCGGGCGCTCAGCATGAGCTACGGCCAAGGCATGCGCCTGATCGTGATACCGCAAGGCATCCGCCGCGTCTTGCCGGCCCTGGTCAACCAGTTCATCGGCAACGTCAAGGATTCGAGCCTTGTCTACTTTCTCGGTCTGCTCGCGTCGGAGCGCGAGATTTTCCGCGTCGGTCAGGACCAGGCGGTGGTCACCGGAAACCTCTCTCCATTGCTTCTGGCCGGTGTTTTCTATCTCGTCATCACCGTGCCGCTGACCCATGTGGTCAATTACATCGACAATTCGCTGCGCGTCGGAAAGCAAAAGGCCGGCCTCGTCACCAGCGGCCTCGCCGAAGTGAGCGAACTGGAGAGCGCCATCAGCCGCCCGCGCTCCGAGGCCGGCCCTGAAGGCAACGCTGCGCTTCCCCGCTTCAAGGGCGGCAGTCTCACCATCACCGGTCTCGACATGGCCTATGGCAATCTCGATGTCCTCAAGGGGGTCAGCCTGAAGGTCAAACCGGGGACGGTCACCTGTGTCATCGGCCCCTCAGGGTCGGGCAAGTCGACCCTGCTGCGCTGCCTCAATCGCCTGGTCGAACCCAAAGGCGGGGACGTGCTGCTTGACGGCGCGAGCATACTGGCAATGAAGCCTGAAAAACTGCGCCGGCGTGTCGGCATGGTTTTCCAGCATTTCAATCTGTTTCCCGATCACACGGCCTTGGAAAACGTCATGCTGTCGCTGACCAAGATCAAGGGCATTCCGGTGCAGGAGGCCGAGCGCATCGCCGAGGCGCGCCTGGCTGATGTTGGCCTTGCCGCCCGCAAACACCATCGTCCCGGCGGTCTTTCCGGCGGACAGCAGCAGCGTGTGGCAATCGCCCGTGCGCTGGCAATGGACCCGGAGGTCATCCTGTTTGACGAGGTGACGAGCGCTCTCGATCCCGAACTGGTGAAGGGCGTTCTCAACCTGATGGCGGACCTCGGCCGGCGCGGCATGACAATGGTCGTGGTGACGCATGAAATGGGCTTTGCCCGCAAAGTCGCTGATCAGGTCGCCTTCATGGATGAAGGCCGCGTCATCGAGGTCGGCACGCCTGCCGCGATCTTTGACACGCCGAAAAGTACGCGTCTGAAGCACTTCCTTGCCGAAGTGCTTTGATCGCGCATGAGCCCCGAGACGGCTCCAATCCAACCTCACCAGTGAAAGAATATCCCATGGCTACACCACGTTCGGTCTCAAAGGTCGTTGTTGTCGGGGGCGGCATTTTCGGCGTCTCCTCGGCCGTTCATCTTGCAAGGCTCGGCATCCAAACCGTCCTGGTCAATGATGGACCGCTCGCCAAGGGAGCCTCCGGCCGTTCGCTCGCCTGGCTCAATTCCGCGCGCAAGCGATCGGCTGAATATCATCGCCTGCGCATGATCGGTATCGACCGCTACCGGACGCTGTCGGCGAGATACCCGGATGCCGCCTGGCTGCGTTTCGACGGTGGCCTGACATGGGACGCGGATGACGCCTCGAACGAGATCGACGATGTCTTCGCCCACGAAAAAGACCTCGGCTATGACGCGCAACATCTGTCCGCGGACGCCATAGCCTCGGTCACGCCAGGTGTCGCAGCAAGCGCCGTCACACCTCAAGGCGCGATCTTCAATCCCGGCGAGGGCTGGGTCGACCTGCCGTCGCTGATCGAGATATTGATTGCGGAGTTCGTGGAGCGTGGCGGGCAACTGGTCACCGATGCCGGAAGCGCAGCGGTCACGGTCGTCGACGGTCGTGCCACCGGCGTCACTACGACAAGCGGCGTCAGCCTTGCTGCCGACTCGGTACTCCTGGCGACCGGCGGCGATGTGCCGCGAATGGTTGCGGACTCCCGCCAGTATATCGCCGATGGGACGCCGATCGCGCTGCTCGTCAGGACCAAGCCGGTCGACTTGCCCCTTCGGGCCGTGCTCAACACGCCGCGCGTCGCCATCCGGCCGACGCCGGACGGAGCCCTCGCGCTCGATTCCGCCTGGTCTGAAGAAGAGGTGGTGGTCAATTTGGACGGCACCTATAGCGTAAAGACTTCGACCATCCAGGGGCTTCTCAACGAAGCCTCGAAGGTTATCGAGGGACATCCGAAGTTGGAATTGCAAAGCTACGGTGTCGGACCCAAGCCGATCCCCGGAGACGGCGAGCCGGTCTTTGGCCAGTTGAAGGATATCCAGGGATATTATGTTGCCTTCAGCCACAGCGGCGCAACGCTTGGCCTGATCGCGGGCGAGCTGCTTGCCGGCGAGATCGCCAGCGGCATTGAGCATCCGCTGCTTGCGAACTTCCGTCCAAGCCGCTTTTGATCAGACCAGTCCAAAGGCTTCTTTCGCGCCATGGACCCTCTACTCGGCCAGCGGCTTGATCGTCTCGTAGCCGTTGACCGATTCCGCGCTGGTGCCTTCATCATAGCGCCGGGCAAGGGACGCCTGCAGATCGGGCGCATAGAGCGCGGTGAACGTATCGAGCGTCTCGCCGGCTCCGTTCTTGAAGGTCTCCTTGACAGCCAGAACGTTGTATTTGCAGCCGCCCAGGCCGAAGGTTTCCTTGCCCTTGACGACCAGGGTCAGCGTCTTGGTGGCCTTCGGCTGCTTGTCCGGCGACAGCTCGACGAACTCGATCGTGCTCTTGGTTCCCGCCTTCAGCGGAAACAGTTTTCGCAGGTCGGAAAAAACGGGATCATTGCCAGCCGGCCGGTGTCGCTGTCGCGAAAAACCTCGATCAGGCCAGCGAACAGGAACTGCTTTTGCGGTGACTGCGACTCATAGGTGTTGGCGACGGAGATCATCCCGCCGGCGACGGGCCGAAACTCGCTTTGAATGCCTGGCCGCGCCAGGGTGAACCCGTTTTTCGCGGACTTCGCATCGACGCATGGACCGGCAAATGCAACACCTGCCGGCAGCAGAACCGCCAATGCCATGCCGAAAAGCGCGCTCTTCATGACGCTCCCCAGTCTCTTGCAAATACAAGTGCAGGTAGAAGTTGGCAGACGTTCATGGCGATGTCGATGGTCAAGGCAGTGCCGGTATTGCCGAAACTGGACGGACGGACGTCGCTTGTGCTGAAATTCCACCGATGATGAATCACCAGGGGCCACAATTGCTGTCACGTCGCAGCTTTCTGATGCAGGCCGCGGGTCTTGCCGCGGCCGGCGCGCTTTCACGCCCGGCGTTCGGCCAGACCGGGCAGCGCATCCAGCCCATCGACGCCACCTTCCTGTTCATCGCCGATGTCCATGCCTGCCGCATGGCAAGCGGCCTCAGCCCCAACTGCCAGCAGGAGGGCAAGACCGACGTCGCGCTGCTGCGCAATGTCGCGGCGCTGAACGCCATCAACGACAAGCACTGGCCGGCCGAGATCAACGGCGTCGCCACCGGCTTGCGTTCGGCCGGCAACCGGATCGGCATGCCGCTCGGTCTTGTCGTCGGCGGCGACATCACCGACGATGGCGGTGGCCAGATCACCCAGCCGAGCGAGGGCACGCAACTGCTTCAGTTCAGCCAGCGCTATAGCCAAGGCGTTGGCCCGGATCGCGTCCACATGCCGGTCTATGTCGGGCTCGGCAACCATGATCTCGACCAGAACGGTCCGCCGCACCATGTCGACTGGTACCGGCGTGAATTGCGCGACTATGTCGAGGTCAACCACCGCCCCGGCGTGTTCTTCAAGCCACCGGTGCCGGCCACCAGCTACGATGTCGACACTGACTGCTATTCATGGGACTGGGGCGGCCTGCACCTCGTCCAGACGCATCGTTTCACCGGCGACACCGGTCACGGCGCCGACTCGAGCCTGCCTTGGCTCAAGCAGGATCTGGCGACCTATGCGGCGGATGGCCGCCCCGTCATCCTGTTCCAGCACTACGGCTGGGACACGTTTTCGACGGAGCGATGGGATCCCGCCAAGCGCACCTACGACGAAAAGGGCGCCGGTGCGCCGCACTGGTGGGGCGAGGCCGACAGGCAGGCGCTGCTGGCGGTGCTGAAGGGCTACAATGTCGTCGGCATTTTCCACGGCCACCAGCATGACACACCGCTGATCTACCGCCGTGACGGGCTCGACCTGTTCAAGCCGAAGGCCGCTTATATGGGAGGGTTCGCCGTGGCCCGGGTGACCAGCGATGGCATGGACGTGGCGCTGGGCGAGGCGACCGACGACCAAGGCGGGGTCAACTTCACCAACGCCTTCAGCAAGGGCTGGAGCACGTGAAAAAGGCGGCCCTTGGCGGCCGCCTTTCCGAAAGGCCACGACATGTCTCGATGCGGGATCAGAACGCCTTCTTGACCTTGTCCTTCACGTCGCCATAGGCCTTCTGCACCTTGCCGGCGACCTTGTCGGCCATGCCCTCGGCTTGGGTCCGCCTGTTGCCGGTCGCCTTGCCGGCAGCCTGTTTGACCGACCCCTTGACCTGCTTGGCCAGACCGGCGACCTGATCCTTGTTCACCATGTTCCGCATCTCCCGGGAGTTTGAATTCGGGGCAATTCGTCCGCCGGGAACAAACGGACCGGTGTCGGTTAAGTTCCAGGTGTGGTCGTGGAACAAGATGGCTGCGCGGACCCGCTTCCGGTGGCAAGGCTGGCAGGATAGGTTGCGCGGACGCACCGCGCGCATGGGGAGAAAAATGGCGGAATTCACGCTCTACATAGGCAACAAATGCTTCTCCTCGTGGTCGCTGCGGCCATGGGTGGCGATGAGGCATTTGGAGATCCCGTTCGAGGAAGGTTTTGTGCGGCTGCGCACGCCCGAGACCTTTGCCAATCTGGCGAAAGTGTCGCCGACCGGTCAGGTGCCCGTCCTGAATCACAAGCCGTTGCAGGGAGGAGGCAGGATCATCTGGGAAACCCTTGCCATCCTTGAATATCTCGCTGACTTGTTTCCCGAGAAAAAGCTCTGGCCGACCGATATCGGCGCCCGTGCCCTGGCGCGCGCGGCGGCAACCGAGATGCATTCCGGTTTTCGCGAGGTGCGCTATGGCTGGCCGATGAATTTGCGGCGGCCGAAGGGGCACAAGCCGCTCGACGCCGAAGGGGAGGTGCAGCGGGCACGCATCGAGGCGCTGTGGCGTGAGTGCCGCGAGAAATACGGCAAGGGCGGTCCATTCCTGTTTGGCCACTTCACCGCGGCCGATGCCATGTACGCGCCGGTCGTCACCCGCTTCGACACCTATGGCGGCGAACTCGCGCCCGACACCAAGGCCTATGTCGACGCCGTGCTGGCAATGCCGGCGATGCGGCACTGGTATGCAGAGGCGGCGGAGGAGCCATGGCCGGAGCCGGGGCCGGACGAATAGACCGAACAAAGGTCGGCAATAAGATTTCGCTCTGGAGGAGGATCGATGGCCAGCAACGAAGCACCACGTGAAGCCGCGACGACAAGGATCTTCCATTGCCGGCTGATCCCACCGCGGCCAGACTTCGCCTTCACCATGACGGACGAGGAGAGGGAGCTGATGAGCCGGCATGCCGACTATTTGCGCGCCAAGCTGTGCGAGGGCACCATGATCTTGGCTGGCCCGGTCGCCGATCCGGCCGGCCCTTGGGGCCTGCTGATCCTGCGTGCCGGCAGCGAGGCCGAGGCAAAGGCGGTGACCGATGGCGATCCAGTGGCAAGGTCAGGCCGCGGCTTCCGCTACGAGATTCTGCCGATGATCAGCACGATTATGTAGGCAACACCGCGAGCTAACGGCCCGGCTCCGGCCATAGCGCCTCGAGCATCTCAGGCACAAATAAGAACGCCCCTCGCACCGGTTATTGTGCGGGAGGCGTCCTTTTGTCAGCATCCCTGAGCTTGCTCTCTGAAATTGCTGACCCAAAGAAATGCGCTGGCGTGGGATTGGTTCCAGGGTTGTGTGGTTTTTTGCGGGAGGCTGGTCTTTCTGCCGTTCATCAGTTGAGGCTCTATTCGCGTGACAACCTGAAATTGAATCTGGGCTTTTGGAAAACCAGAAATTGACTCGGCGGCAAAAGCAGTCTAGAAGAACTATGTCGATATTTGTTTGACTGACTTTTGTTATCCGCGCACGCATGCGCGCCTTTGACGAACTTCCCCATCAAAAATCGAGACAAAAATCGCTGTGCAGTCGCACCGCGATTACCGAATATTTGCCATGGAAAGGGTTCGTTTATGAGCACCGGCACAGTTAAATGGTTCAACGCCACCAAAGGTTTTGGTTTTATTCAGCCTGACGACGGCTCGGCCGACGTTTTCGTCCACATCTCGGCCGTAGAGCGCGCCGGCATGCGCGACATCGTCGAGGGCCAGAAGCTCGGTTACGAGATGGTCCGCGACAACAAGTCGGGCAAGATGTCCGCCGACCAGTTGAAGGCGGCCTGAAGAACGAATTCAGCCCTCCCGGTGACCACGGATGTACTGGCACTGGTGAAGGGCGAATTCTGGCGCGTGGTCTTGGAAACCTGAGTTTCCAAGACACATCATGCGCATGAGGGGTTTGCCTTGTGCATCCAAAAAGGGTGCGCGGCGCTCCAGGGAAGGTCAGGCGGTGCCTGGCCTTTTTCATTTTACGCTTGCTGCCACCGAAAATGCGCTGCGCATCGGGCCGAACGTGCTAAGGGACGCCTTAGCAATTTTGAACCCGATGCCGTGTTGCTTTGTGCGTGGTCCCGACCGAAGACCCGGTCTCGCCCTATCGGCACCAGGCTCCTGACAGGAGAAAGATTTTGACCGCCCATTCGAAGACCGCCGCCGATCCGGCGGTGTCGCTGTTCAGCAAGACGCAAACCCAGTCGATGTCGCTCAATCGCATCCTATCCGAGCGGGATGCCGTCAGCGAGGCGCGGGAAGCCAAGACCGCCCGCTTGCGCGAGCTGCGCCTGGAAAAGGAAGCGGAAGAGATGGCGGCAGCCGCTGCACTCGCGGCGCAGCCGAAACGAGCCGGAAAACGCTGATGGCCACCAAGCGCGTACCGCCAACGCCGATCGCGGCCGATGCGACCATCGCCGACATGGTCGAAACCCTGGACAAGCCGGTCGAATATGTTCGCCGTGTGCTGGAGAAGCTCGAACGCTGCAAGCGTGCCCATGGCGATGCCCAGGTGCGCGTCGGCGTGCGCGGCCGCGCCGAGGCCCCGAACTACCTGATCGAATACGTTCGCGAGGACAAGAAGACCCTGGAGCGGGTCACCTATCAGGATGCCGCCTATAGCGGCAGCACGCATCGCGAACTGGCGCCGCATCACATCGCGGAAGCCAGGAACTGGTCGCCCGAGGAAATGAACATCACGGCGGTTTCGGCGCTGATCGGCCGCTTGCGCAATCCGCGCGCCCCATCATCGCGTTTCGCCGACGAGGACTGACATGGCCATCAAATTCTCCGCCAAGGACCAGCCGGTAGCACCGGCTCCCGCAACAAAGCCGGCCAAGCCGGCGGCCGCGAAAGCCAGCGAAGCCGCCGACCCCGCGACCGATCTGTTCAAGTCACCGGTCGAATCGCCGGCGCGCAAGACAGGCAAGAAGAAATAGCGCCTTGCCGCGGGACGCCGATCGCAATCCTGCCGCGCCGGGCCTGCTCGCCCTCGTCGCTGCCGCAAGCCTTTCCTCACAACGCGACGCCGCACCGCTCTTCGACTGCCAGAGCTGCGGCGCGTGCTGTTCCTATTCGGCCGAGTGGCCGCGCTTCTCCACCGAGGACGATGCGCAGCTCGACCGCATCCCTGAAAAATATGTAGCCCTCGACCTGTCCGGCATGCGCTGTGAGGGCGTGCGCTGTTCGGCCCTGACCGGCGAAGTCGGCAAGTCGACCGCTTGCGGCATCTATGAAACGCGGCCGGATGTGTGCCGTGCCTGCATGCCTGGCGACGAGGAGTGCCTGATGGCAAGGGCCGCGCACGGGCTGGCGGTGGGGTAGTTCCATCCCCCGCTTTGCGGCGCAAGGAAACGCCAATCACCGCCGCTTGCCTCACCTTGCGCCACCCGATAGCTTCCATGTCGGGCAGGCCATGGAGAAACCATCGTGAGCATCGAGTTTCTGTTGACGTCGCTGATCGTCGTGGCCTCGCCCGGGACCGGCGTTCTCTACACGCTGAGCGCCGGACTTTCGCGCGGTGCGCGGGCTTCGATCATTGCCGCCTTCGGCTGCACGCTTGGCATCATCCCGCACATGGCCGCCGCCATCACCGGCCTTGCGGCGCTGCTGCACACCAGCGCGGTCGCCTTCGAGACGCTGAAATATCTCGGCGTCGCCTATTTGCTCTATATGGCCTGGAACACGCTGAAGGAGAAGGGCGGCCTCAGCGTCGAGGACAATGTCGCGCCGCGCTCGGCCGGCAAGGTGATTGCCACCGGCATCCTCGTCAACGTGCTCAACCCGAAACTGTCGATCTTCTTCTTCGCCTTCCTGCCGCAATTCGTCAGCACCACCGAGCCCAATGCGCTGTCGAAGATGCTGGAGCTCAGCTCCGTCTTCATGCTTTTGACCTTCGTGGTTTTCGTCGGCTACGGCATCTTCGCCGCTTCGATCCGGAGCCATGTCGCCTCGCGGCCAATGGTGCTGACCTGGATGCGGCGAACCTTCGCCGGTGCGTTTGTCATGCTCGGCGCCAAGCTGGCATTGGCTGATCGGTAGCGGCAACCGGCCAACTATCCCTTCACATAGCCCATCGCCTCGACGATGCGTCCGTCCTCTACACGCATCAGATTGACGCCGCGGACGGAGTTGCCGTCGGCCATCCAGTAGCGCCAGCGGATGGTCGCCCGGTCGCCGGCGACAAAGGTCTCCTCGAGGTCGAAGCGCGTGTCCGGCTGGGTGGCGATCGCCGACCACAGCTGGACGCAGGCTTGCCGTCCCGCATGACGGGCGCCATCCGGCGCCGGCGCGGTGTTTTCGATGACGCACTCTTCGGCAATCAGTTCGGGAAGTGCGGACGGGTCGTGCAGCTGAAACACATCGTTGAAGCGCCGTATGATCTCGGCCGTCTGTCCGGAGCGGTCGTCTGGATGGGGGGTGATAATGCTGTCCTTCATCTCGTCCTCCTGATGTTACTGTGCCGTGGTCGCGATGAGCTCGGCCTTGAGCGTGATGGAGGCCACGCCAGCCAGGGCGCGCGAAACAAGGCATGTCGTTTTCGCCCTCTCCGCGAGGTTCTGGAATTCATCCGGAGCAAGACCCGGAATCTCGGCTTGCGCCTCAAGCTCGATGCGGGTGATCGTCGGTCCCGCGGCGGTTGCGCCGAGATGCACCTTGGCGACGGTGCTGATGCTCGTCGGTATATGCTGGGCTTTGCCCAGTATGGCGCTCAGGGCCATCGAGAAGCAGCCGGCATGCGCCGCGGCGATCAGCTCTTCCGGGTTGGTGCCTGGACCGTTCTCGAAACGCGACGGGAAGGAATAGGCGCCTTCGAAGACGCCGCTGCCGAGCCTCACCCTGCCTGAACCCTCTTTCAGCGTCCCTTGCCACTTCGCCGAGGCTTCGCGAATTGTCATTGCCGTTCTCCTTAGGTTTGAGACATTGACGGGTCAGGCGCCGTCGACGACCACCTTCCCGAAGACGTCGCCCTGCTGGAAATAGCGATAGGCATCGCGGGCCTCTGTGAAGGCAAAGACCTTGTCGATGACGGGCCACAGGCGGTGCTGCGAAACAGCGCGCAGCATGGCTTCGAGATTGCTCCGGTTGCCGACGAAGAGGCGGCTGATGGTGGCGAGGCTGCGCTGGTAGAGTGCCGCCGGGATTTGGATCGATCCGCCTTTCGCATCCTGCAGCGTGAGCAGCACGATGTGTCCGTAAAGCGTGCTGGCGATCAGCGACTGCGCGAAGGTCGCCGGGCCACCGGTCTCGACGACGAGATCGATGCCGCCGGTCTGGTCACGGACTGCCCCGCCCCATTCGGCCATATCCGACGTCGAGATCACAAGGTCGGCGCCCAGCGCCCGTAGCCTGTCGGCTTTCTCTGCGCGCGAGGTGACGGCGGCGACGCGGCAGCCGAGCAGCTTGGCGAACTGCAGTGCAAACAGCGAGACGCCGCCCGAACCGATGACCAGAACCCATTGGCCTGGCTTTGGAATTCCGGCACTCGTCACCGCGTTCCAGGCGGTCACGCCGGCGCAGCTCAGCGTAGCCGCCTCATGCCAGTCGAGATGATCGGGCAGGCGCGCCGCCCATTGTTCGTCGAGAACCGCGTATTCCGCCAACATGCCGTCCAGCGTGCAGCCGAGCTGGTCGATGAGACCGGCGTTGATGTGGCCGTCGATCCAGCGGGCGAAATAGCTGCCGGTGACACGGTCACCGACGGCGAAGCGGGTGACGGCATCGCCGATGGCGACAACGTCACCAGCCCCGTCGCTCAGGGGGACGATGCCCTGGCGCGGCGTAAGCGGATAGGTGCCGTTGAGGATCATCGTGTCGCGGCGGTTCAGCGATGCGGCACGGACGCGCACCACGATTTCATGCGGTTTCGGCCGAGGCTCTGGCTCGTCGCGCATCATCAGGCATTCGGTTCCGCCCGCCCCGTCAAGACGATAGCTGCGCATGGTGTTGCCTCCAATATGTAGACTGATCTACATATTATGTAGACCGATTGTCATATTCGACGCAAGGCCTATAATGATCGCTGCTGACAGAGGTTGACATGGCGAACGACACCCGCACCCGCATACTCGACACGACCGCGCTGCTGCTGCGGCAGCGCGGCTATCACGGCACCTCGCTCAACGACATATTGAGCGCCAGCGGCGCGCCGCGTGGTTCGCTCTACTTCCATTTTCCGGGCGGCAAGGACCAGCTGGTGATCGAGGTGACGCGCGACAGTGTTGCCGGGGTGACGGCGAGGCTGGGGGAAGCGCTGGCGGCCGAAAGGGATCCGGCGGTGGCGGTCCATCATATCTACCAGGCGGTGGGGCGCATGCTGGAAGACAACCAGTTTTCGCTCGGCTGTCCGATCGCGCCTGTCGTGCTGGACTCACCGACCGACGTGCCGGAGCTGGCGGATTTGTGCCGCGCGGCCTTCGAGCAGTGGATAGGCCTGTTGCGTGAGGCCTTCGTCAGGGCCGGAGTGCCCCAACGCCGCGCCCACGCTCTGGCGCTGCTGGTTGAATCGTCGCTGGAAGGGCTGATGGTGATCGCCCGCGCCACCCGAGACCGCGCCCCGCTACAGGCGGTGGCGGACGAGGTCGCGGCGCTGATCGAAGCCGCGGTGCTTGCCGGCGAGGCACGGCAGCGCGCGGAGGCCGCTGTCTGAAGTCAAGCCCCCTGGTTCGGGAAGCAGGCGCTGGCGCTGAGGTTCGGGCCGTTCGCCAGCGACGTCAGGAAGCCCGGTAGCACGGTCGTGAAGTTGTAGGAAACCTGGACGCTCGAAAAGCCGGACAGGCCCGAGCAGGTGGTGTTGTTGCTGACGGCGATGTTGGCGTTGCTGAGCACGATGCCGTCGGTTGCCGCCCTGCTGCTGATATAGCTGATGGCGCTGGCGGCGTTGTAGACGCCGTTCTGCGTGCATCCGCTCTGCAGCACGCCGACGCAACGCGCCCCTGCCGCGGCGATCTCATTCAGCACATGCTGGGCCCAGTACATGCGGCCGAACTCGAACGTGCCCATCAGCACCATCAGCAACGGTACAGACAGCAAGGCGAACTCAACGGCGTTGGCACCGGATTTGTCGCGCAGGAAGGATCGGCGACGGCTCATTGCGGTTGCACCACGGCCTTGACGGTGATGTTGCCGTTGCTGACGATGCCGAAGCCGCCGAAAAGCGGCGTATAGGGCTTGCTGGCCGTGATCGTTACGAATTTCCCGGCAATGCCGCCGCCACTGCAGATGCTGCCGCATGCCATCGGGGTGCTCCAGGCCACGGCACCGGAACTGCCTGGGCAATAGCAGAGATCGGCATTGGCGGCCGTGCCGCTCTGGGTGGCCGTGGACGTGGTGGCGTTATAGGCAAGTGCCGCACCGTTGTTGATGACGACCTGAATGCTGCCGCCATTGCCGCTCAGGCCGCTGGTGACCACCGTCGCAATGTTGCCGGCCAGCGCGCCGCCGCCGGTGGAATTGACCTTGTCGCCATTGAGCAGCGCATAGTTCGAACCAGCCGAAAGCGCCGAGCTCAGTTCGAATTTGGCCTTCAATGAGCCGCCTATGTCGACGGTTCCGGCCAGGATGACCAGCAGCACGGGGCTGACCAAAGCGAACTCGACCGCCGACACGCCGGCGTTCTGGCGCCGCAGGAAGTCAGTGAACGCGAAGCGCCAGCTGGCCAACAAGCCGGGGTCGGGGTGTGACTGCTGTCTCATTGCACGAGGCTCACCTTGCTGCTGCCACCGGCACTCGAGGCGGCAATGCATTCCGATGCAGCCGTAGTGCCGCCCGACAGCGTGATGCGTGAGCCGATCATCTGCAGACACTTGCTCGGGTCGGTGTTCGACCCCAGCACGCTCGATCCGCCATTCATGATGATCGGGCCGTAGGGAAAATAGAATGCGCCCGATATCTGGGCGTTGGAGCCGCCTTCGGCGAAGGTCGCGCCGCCGGTGTTGGAACTGCCGGTGGGGCCGATCACCGCCAGCTTCGCCGTCGCTCCCGACTGGGGTGCGGTGAGCACGATGTTGCTGTAGCCGGCGGCCACGCAGAAGACATAGCCGTTGCAACTTCCCGAACTGGATTTGGCCTTGCCCGACAGGACAAGCGTCACATTGGCGCCGCTGACGCTGATCGTGCTGCCGTTGCAGTTGGCGCTGCCGCCGCCATTGCCGCCCAGTGCGAAATAGCCATCCACGGTGTAGACACCGGCGCCGAGCAGGATGGCGCCCGAGCCGATGAAGTTGCCGGCGATGTCATGCTGCGCCGCGGCCGGCACCACAAAGCAACTGCCGCCGCCGCCGCCATTCACATTGCCGACGACCTGGAAAACGCTGCTGGCGCCAGTCGCATCGGCCATGATCGTTGTCGAACCGCCGCCGAGCGTGATCGCGTCGCCATTGCTGCCTGGCCCGATCTTGTAGGAATTGGTCGTGCCCGAGCCGAAGGTGAGCGTTCCGGTGTTGGTATAGCCGCCGGGGAGCTCGAAGGTGCTCGGTCCGCCGAAGGTCAAGGTGGAGGTGTTGCAGATGCTGACCTGCCCCGAGCCATTGCAGGTGTTGTCGCTGCGGCCGATCTTGAAGGTGCCGGCGCCGAATGTCGTGGTGGCACCGCCGCCGGTTGTCAGCCCCTTCGCGAAGTTGAAACTGCCGGCGCCGAAGGTGGTTGTTCCGCCTGTTGTCACCTGCTTGCCGAAATTGTAGGTGCCGGTCCCGAACGTGGTGGTTCCGGCCGTGGTGAGGGTCTTGGCGAAGTTGTAGGTGCCTGGCCCGAAATTGGTGGTGGCGCTGGTCGTGAGATCGCCGGCGATATTGTAAACCGTCGTTGCCGCGCCGCTTGTGGCGAAGTTGAGGTTGATGCCGCCGCCGATGGTGATGGTGCCCAGGTTGACCGTGGTCTTGCTGCCGCAGTTCAGCGTCCATGTCGACGACGACGATGCCCAACTGGCGGTGCAGCCGAGCGCGTTCGCCTGGCCTTGGGTCGGGCCTGTGTTCCAGCCGAAGTCGATGTTGTTGCCGTTGGGAGTGGTGGGCGCTGTTGGCGCGGCCGTCGTCGAAAGCGCGGCAAGCGTTGCAATACGGGCCACGGCGGCCGTGACCGCGGCATTGCCGGCGAGCGGGTCGGGGGTGGATTTCTTGGTGATCACCGCGGTCGCCCCGCCTGGGCCGGTGATGCCGCTGCACGGCTGGCTCGGTGCGGCGGCGGAATTGTAGTTGACGCCGAGCGCCGAAATGCTGGTGCCGCAGGGGACGGTCACCGTGTTGTTGGAAGAGACGGTACACTTCTGCGCCGAGATCGAAGTGCCGCCGCTCAGCGTCAGACCGGTCTGTGTGCCGTCGAGCGCGAGCATGCATCCGGGCGTTTGCGGCTGCGCGCCAAGCTCGGCCACCGAATTGGCATAGATCTGCAACTGCTGGCGATCGTTGAGAACGCGTGCCAGGAACAGCGTCCTGTAGGTGTTGATCGACACCGAAACGGCGTTGACACCGGTCGTCTTCGGGGAGGCGACCAGGTTGACCTGTACATTGGCGGCAGGAACGCCGTTGAGCACTGCGACGCCGACGGCGGTGGCCGTCATCTGCGAGGTGGACTTGTTCACGTTATAGGCGAGGGCGCCCGCATAGGCCGACAGGTCGGCGACTCGCTGATTATCGGCCCGCTCGACGAGTGCTGCGCCATATTCGGTCACCAGGGCGGCCATGCCGATCAGGACCGGCATCACCAGTGCCGAGATGATCAGCACGTTGCCGTCGCGGTTCCGCAAAAATCGCCGGAAAATTTGCATCGATGGGCACCCGACACGCCACACTCAGGAGCAACCTCGCCGTGCTCCCGCCCTTTAGTAATCGCGAATGTGTTAAAGAATATTGTCTGACAAATTTACCTAGCGCCGTCAAAGCGTAGTTAAGCCTTTGATTTTGCTGGAAAATTGCTCGAGAATGAGAGGTTGCGCCGTCTAGCGGTGCGGACCTCGATGGTCGCTATCGTTGCAGGAAGCAATGAAAAAAGGGCGGCATCGCTGCCGCCCTTTCCGTATGCATAATAAGCCAGGTGGCCTGGATTAGAAATCCATGCCGCCACTCAAGCCCGCTTGCGGGCTTGAGCAATGTTAGTTCATGGGCGTGCTTTATGGGCTTCTTAGAAATCCATGCCGCCCATGCCGCCCATGCCGCCGCCGCCCATGCCGCCAGGCATGCCGCCGCCAGCCGACTCCTTCTTCGGAGCCTCCGCGATCATGGCTTCGGTGGTGACGAGCAGGCCGGCGACCGAGGCCGCGTCCTGGAGAGCCGTGCGCACGACCTTGACCGGATCGACGATACCCATGGCGATCATGTCGCCATATTCGCCGGTCTGGGCGTTGTAGCCGAAGGTCGCGCCCTTGTTCTCAAGGATCTTGCCGGCAACGATCGATGCTTCCGCACCGGCGTTCGAGGCGATCTGGCGAGCCGGAGCCTGCAGAGCGCGACGCACGATGTTGATGCCAGCAGCCTGGTCGGCATTGGCGCCGGCAGCCTTGATGTTGGCCGAAGCGCGCAGCAGGGCCACGCCACCGCCGGCAACAATGCCTTCTTCCACGGCCGCGCGGGTCGCGTTCAGCGCATCGTCAACGCGGTCCTTCTTTTCCTTGACTTCGACTTCCGTCGCGCCGCCGACGCGGATCACCGCAACGCCGCCCGCGAGCTTCGCGAGACGTTCCTGCAGCTTCTCCTTGTCGTAGTCCGAAGTGGTCTCTTCGATCTGCTGCTTGATCTGAGCAACGCGGCCCTGGATCTCGGCCTTCTTGCCGGCGCCGTCGACGATGGTGGTGTTCTCCTTGGAGATCGACACCTTCTTGGCGCGGCCGAGCATGTTGAGGCCGACATTCTCGAGCTTGATGCCGAGGTCTTCCGAGATGACCTGGCCACCGGTAAGGATGGCGATGTCTTCCAGCATGGCCTTGCGGCGATCACCGAAGCCCGGAGCCTTGACGGCGGCGATCTTCAGGCCGCCACGCAGCTTGTTGACGACCAGCGTGGCCAGGGCCTCGCCTTCGACGTCTTCCGAGATGATGAGCAGCGGCTTGGAGGTCTGCACGACGGCTTCGAGAACCGGCAGCATCGCCTGCAGGTTGGAGAGCTTCTTCTCGTGGAGCAGGATGTAGGCGTCCTCGAGATCGGCAACCATCTTGTCGGCGTTGGTGACGAAGTAGGGCGAGAGGTAGCCGCGGTCGAACTGCATGCCTTCGACGACTTCGAGTTCGGTCTCGGCGGTCTTGGCTTCCTCAACCGTGATGACGCCTTCGTTGCCGACCTTCTGCATCGCTTCTGCGATCATCTTGCCGACCGACTCGTCGCCATTGGCGGAGATCGTGCCGACCTGGGCAACTTCCTCGGAGGTCTTGATCTTCTTGGCAGCCTTGCCGAGCGCCGTGACGACTTCGGTGACGGCGAGGTCGATGCCGCGCTTCAGGTCCATCGGGTTCATGCCGGCGGCAACCGCCTTGTGGCCTTCCTGGACGATCGACTGCGCCAGAACGGTCGCGGTCGTGGTGCCGTCGCCGGCGATGTCGTTGGTCTTCGAAGCAACTTCGCGGACCATCTGAGCGCCCATGTTCTCGAACTTGTCCTCAAGCTCGATTTCCTTGGCGACGGTGACGCCGTCCTTGGTGATGCGCGGGGCGCCGAACGACTTGTCGATGACGACGTTGCGGCCCTTGGGGCCGAGCGTGACCTTCACCGCGTCGGCGAGGATGTTGACGCCGCGCAGCATGCGCTCACGGGCATCACGGGAGAATTTTACGTCTTTAGCAGCCATTTTTAGCTCCTGGCAGGGGCTTGGGATAAAGCCCGGAATTCAGTTGACGGTGAGGCCGATGATCAGCCGATGATGCCCATAATGTCGGATTCCTTCATGATCAGAAGGTCTTCGCCATTGAGCTTGACTTCGGTGCCCGACCACTTGCCGAACAGGATGCGGTCGCCAGCCTTGACGTCCAGGGGGACCAGCTTGCCGCTTTCGTCGCGCGCGCCGGAGCCGACGGCGATGATTTCGCCTTCCTGCGGCTTTTCCTTCGCCGTATCCGGGATGATGATCCCGCCGGCGGTCTTGGATTCGGATTCGACCCGGCGAACGACCACGCGGTCATGAAGCGGGCGGAACTTCGACTTTGCCATTTTTTCTTCCTCGAGTGAGAACGGTGAGAAACAGTTCCTCCGTCCGGCGAAGCCGGACGTATAGTTAGCACTCACCAAGGGCGAGTGCTAACGTGGGGCTGAAATAGGCCGCCGTCCTGCGAGAGTCAAGGCGCGCGGCAGCCTCGAAAGGCGGTAATTTTTTCCATGGATTGGGGCTTAGAGAAACAACCGCAACTGCGTGTGGATGATCGACCGGTAATCCTCGACGGTTTGGCGGCTTTCCGCTTCGCCCTGAGCGAGCGCCAGGCGCACCACACCGCCGGCGAGCTGGAAGATCAAGAGAACCATGCGTTCGAACTGTTCATGCTTGCCCGGCTCGATCAAGGCGGTGACATGGTCGCAGAACATCTTGGCCTGATGCCGGGTTTCGGCGATGTCTAGATTCTTGAGCGCCTTGTCGGCCTGGATGGCGTTCTGCAGGTCCTGGATGGCCGGATCTCCGGCGACGCGGCCGAGGTAGTCGTCGAGCAACCGGTCGGCGGCGGCGATGACGTCCTTGGCTTCGCGGACATCGGCGAGGATATCAGTCAATCGCGCACGGCTCACCTCTGAAAATCGCTCATAGAGCATCGCCAGGATCGCCGACTTGTTGGGAAAGTAGTGATAGACTGTGGCGATCGGCCCGCCTGCCAACGCGCCGACTTCCTTCATGGTGACGGCGTCGATGCCCTTCTCGCCGATTAGCCGCATCGTCGTCGACAGGATGGCGTCGATGCGCTCGCGGCTGCGCTCCTGCTTGGGCTTGCGCCTCGGTTCGGTCGCTGTTCGCCTTACTTCCACCATGCACCGGTCTTTCGCACGAATTGCCAAATTCTGGTTGACAAAAAATATGATCAAGTATCAGTTTCTGAAATGCTGACAGATTGTCAGCTTTTTTGCCGCGCGGCAAGGACGTTGGGAGGCGCCTTTGACTTCGACAAATGCCGGGCACACTGGCAATGGCGACTGGCTGGTCGGCAATCCGACCGGCGGACAACTCGCGTCGGCCCTGTGGATCGGCTCGGTCGGTCTGCTCATCCTAGGCCTGCAGCCAGTGCTGCTCGGCGCCCTATACACCGAGGGACATGTCAGCGGCGACGAACTGGCGCTGGTCGCCACCGCCGAGATGATCGCCATCGCCATCGGTTCGGCGATCGTCGCGATGCTGCTGTCGGCCCGCAACATGCGCTGGAAAAGTGCGGTGCTGCTGCTCCTGCTGGCGCTGGCGAATGTCTGGACGGCCTATGCCGCCGGCGCCGATGCGTTGATGGCGGCACGCGCCTTGGCCGGGCTTGCGGAAGGCGGGCTGGTCGCGGTCGCCACCGAATTGATCGCCCGTTCGCGGCGCGCCGAACGCATCGGCGGCTTTTTCGTCACCATGCAGACGCTGGCGCAATGCGCGCTTGCCCTGCTGCTGGCGCTCTATGTCATCCCGGCCGCCGGATCGGCCGGCGGCTTCCTCATTCTCGCGGTCGTCTGCGTCCTGTCGCTCATCGTCGCCTTCGTCGTCCCCGCTGACTACGCCGACCTGCCCAAGGACGAGAACCTGACCAATGTGCTGACGGCTCCCTCGATCACCGCGCTGTTGTGCGTCTTCTGCTATTTCATGTTCTTCGGCGCGGTCTGGGCGTTTCTGGAACCGCTTGGCACCCAATTCGGCATCGATGGCCGCACCGTCGGCCTGATCGTCTCGGCGAGCCTCGCGGCGCAGGTCTCGGGGGCGATGATGGCGACCGCGTTCGAAGCGCGCATCGACTACCGCCTTGCCGTTGCTGCGATCGGTGTGGTCGCGCTGGTCTGCTCGCTGGTTCTCGCCAGCGGACCCGACCTTATCACATTCTGGATGGCCGCCTTGGCCATGGGCTTCATCCTCCTGTTCATCGTGCCCTACCAGATCCGGCTGGCGATCACCGCCGACGAGACGCGCACCGCCGTGCTCTTGGTGCCGGCGGCACAGCTTTTTGGCCTGGCGATCGGGCCGATCGCGGCATCCTTGCTCATCGACGGCAAGGATTTCCGCCCGGTTCCGGAATTCGCCGCCGCCAGCGCCGTTGCCAGTGTCGCCTTGCTCGGCCTGTTCATCCTCGTGTCGCGGCGTCGCCGCGCCGTTGCCTGAGCGGAGGGCAGCATGTCGAACATCTGGAGCAACTGGTCGGGCTTTGTCACCGCTGAACCCCGGCTGATCGCAAGCCCCGCCGATGCGGGCGAACTCGGCGATCTCGTTCGCACCGCGCCCGGCCCAATCCGCGTCGTTGGCGCGGGACATTCCTTCACGCCGCTGGTCAAGTCGCAAGGCACCATCCTGTCCCTGGAGAGGCTGGAGGGGCTGGTCTCGCATGACGCGCAAAGGCATCGGGCACGCGTGAAGGCAGGGACGCGGCTTGGTCCGCTCATGCACATACTGCAGGGCATCGGCCAGGGCCTGCCCAATATGGGCGACATCGACCGCCAGGCGATCGGCGGCGCGCTGGGGACCGCTACCCATGGCTCGGGGCCGACGCTCGGCGCCTATCATACGCAATTGGAGACGGTGCAGATCGTCGACGGGCTTGGCAAGGTTCGCGACGTCACCAGGGCAGGGGATCAGGATATGATCCACGCCATAGGCGTCGCGCTCGGTGCGTTCGGTGTCTTGAGCGAAGTGACGCTGAACAACATCGCGACCTACCGGCTGCGGCGCCGCAAATGGGTGCTGCCGATCGGCGACATGCTGCGCGACTTCGAAAAGATGATGACCGCGCATCGCTCGGCCGAATTCTACTACATTCCGTTCTCTGGCTACGCGCAGTTTATCGCCAGCGACTTCAGCACCGAGGCGACCACCGCGCGCCCGACCGACGATGACGAAGGCTCCTTGCGCACGCTGCGCCGGCTGCGCACCGGGCTTGCCTGGCTGCCGTCACTGCGCCGCCGGCTGATCCTTGGCGCGGTCGCGAAAGTGCCGTCCGAGGATTATGTGCAGGACTGGCTCAACGTCTATGCCAGTGACCGCCAGACCAAGTTCAACGAGATGGAATATCACCTTCCGTTCGAGGAGGGGCCGAAGGCGCTGGCCGAAATCATCGAGCTGACCGAAAAACGCTTCCCCGAAGTCTATTTCCCGATGGAGGTGCGCAGCGTCGCGGCTGATCCGTTCTGGCTATCGCCCTTCTACAACAGGCCGACCTGCTCGATCGCCATCCACCATGACGCCGCGAGCGATCCGCTGCCCTTCATGCAGGCGGCCGAGCCGATCTTCCGCAGATATGGCGGCAGGCCGCATTGGGGCAAGATGCACAGCCTGAAGGCGGCGGACTTCAAGAAGCTCTATCCGCGCTGGGACGACGCCATGGCGGTGCGCCGCGACATCGATCCGCAAAACCGCTTCGTCTCGCCTTACATGGCCGGCCTGTTCGGCATCGAGCCATGAGCGCCTATTTCGCGACGCTTTCGCAGGCGCTGAAGCAAGCCGGCATCTTCCAACCCTGCCTGCTGCTCGACCGCGACCGGCTGGACGGCAACATTGCGCTGGTGGGAGAGAGACTGGCGCCCGGCCTTGCCGTGCGGCTGGTCGACAAGTCGCTCGCTTGCCTGCCGCTGCTTGCGCATATCCGCAAGGCGCTTGGAACCGACCGCTTCATGACTTTCCATCCGCCGATCAGTGAGGCGGTGCTGAAGGCGTTTCCGGACGCGGGTCTCCTGTACGGCAAACCGATGCCAGTCGGGACGGCAAGGGCGGCACTGGTGAAGGGTGGCGCCGACTGGTCACGTGTCTGCTGGCTGATCGACAGTGATGAACGACTGGCGGAATATGGCGCTCTCGCGATCGAACTCGATATCGAGCTCCGCATTGCCTTCGAGATCGATGTCGGACTGCATCGCGGCGGCTTCGCCGAACCGGGGGCCTTGTCGCGGGCGCTGAAGCAGGTGTCGGTCCACAAAAAGCTGCGCTGCGAAGGCGTCATGGCCTATGAGGCGCATGCGCCGCACATTCCCGGCCTGTTCGGCGGGCCGGCCAAGGCGTTGGCGCACGCTTCGGAGCGGGCCTCCGCTTTCGTCGCGCGCCTCGGTCCGGACCAGCGCCGCATCCTGAACATTGGCGGCAGCAAGACCGCGCTGCTTCATCATGGCGTCATGGCCAATGAAGTGTCGATGGGGTCGGCCTTCGTGCTGCCCGGCGATTTCGACACAGCCGGCCTCGACGGCTTCCAGCCGGCCGCCTTCATCGCGACGCCGATCCTGAAAATTGTCGAGCCGATGCTGCCGGGCCCGCCGGCCGTTACCCGCCTGCTGCAGGCACTCGGCCGGTTCCCGCGCAAGGGCTGCTACCTCTATGGCGGCAAGTGGATGGCTGAGCCGGTCTTTCCCGACGGCATGAGGACGAATGGCCTGCTCGGCCTGTCGTCCAACCAGCAATTCATGGGTCTGCCGGCTGACACCACTGTGATGCCCGGCGATTATGCGTTCCTGCGGCCGACGCAGAGCGAGGCCGTGCTGCAGCAATTCGGGCCGATCGCGGTGCTTTCCCAGGGCAGGATCGTCGATCGCTGGCCGGTCTTGCCGATGATGTGATCACATCATATAGTTGACTCCGTCAAGTAAACGATTGATCCTGTGAAGGCAGGAGATGACCATGACGATTCACCATCAGCCCAACAACGAAGCGCCCAACAAGCACCTGATCGATGCGGTGCGGGCTTTCAACCGCTTCTACACCCGCCAGATCGGCCTGCTCGACGAAGGGCTGCTGCAAAGCGCCTTCTCGCTGACCGAGGCGCGTGTGCTTTACGAGCTGGCGCATCGCGACGGTTTGACCGCGACCGACCTGGGGCGCGATCTCGGTCTCGACGCCGGCTATGTCAGCCGTTTGCTGAAGAAGTTCGAACGCGATGACCTCATCTCCAGGTCGACGCTGGTTTCGGATGCCAGGCAATCCTCGATTGCGCTGACGCCGGCGGGCAGGAATGCCTTCGCGCCGCTGAACAAGGGTTCGCATGACCAGGTGGCCGCCTTGCTCGATCGGCTGCCCGCTTCGGAGCAGGACCGGCTGGTGAAGTCGATGCGGACGGTCCAGGCGCTGCTGGACGAAAGCGCCGAGCCGAAAATCCCCTATCTGCTGCGGCCGCTGCAGATCGGTGACATCGGCTGGATCACCCGCCGGCAAGGCCTGCTCTACGCGCAGGATTATGGCTGGGATGAAACCTACGAGGCGCTGGTCGCCGAAATCCTCGCGGCGTTCGTCAAATCCTTCGACCCGAAATGGGAGCGCAGCTGGATCGCCGAGCGCGATGGCGAGGTCGTCGGTTCGGTCTTCGTCGTGCGCAAGTCGCCCGAGGTGGCGAAGCTCAGATTGCTTTATGTCGAGCCTTCGGCACGCGGCCTTGGCATCGGCGCGCGTCTGGTCGATGAGTGCATCGCCTTCGCGCGGGCCAAGGGTTACAAGACGCTGACGCTTTGGACCAACGATATACTGGGCTCGGCGCGCCGCATCTACCAGGCCGCCGGCTTCAAACTGATCGATGAAGAGCGCCACCATTCCTTCGGCAAGGATCTGGTCGGTCAGACCTGGGATCTCGACCTCTAGCGAACGCCGTCCGGCACGACGCGCGGTTGTTGGCGCCTTGCGTCGATGATATGAAACGCGGGTCGAAAAGGACCCTTGAGCGGCACATGGTAAGCCCGCTCCCTTCCACAAGCTGGAAGCTCCGTTCCCATCCAATATGGGAACCCACGGCAAGCCCACGGCGTGCTTTACGCCCGGCTTGGCGTTCGGGGTCTTCGCTGATCGGCGTTCCTTCGTTTGCCAAGCGCCAACGAAGGAGAAGCAAAATGCCCATCATTCGCGTCGACACCGGCGTCATCACCCAGATCAATGTCTTCACCGTGCCTGAAGGCGGACAGCAGGCGCTGATCGACTTGCTGCGGGAGGCGGCAATGGGTTGCCGCGGCATTCCCGGCTGGATGTCCGCCAGCCTACACCGAAGTCTCGACGGCACGCGGGTCGTCAACTACGCCCAGGCGCGGGATCAGGCGGCCATGCAGCGGGTCTTCGAGCATCTGCGTAGCAACGGCTACGAGGTCGCTCTCACCGTGGAGTAGGCGAAGCGGCGGATCGTACCTTGGCCCATGCCAAGGTAAGATCTGCTCGATACCAGAGCAATTCCAGGAAAAGTGTGAAGCGGTTTTCCGTCCGGAATTGCTCCAAAACAAGAGTTAGAGCGGTTCGCCGTTTCCGTGAAACGGTGAAACGCTCTAGGACTTGACCGGTATCCAGATCTCCAGCCCGCCATTGCCGCTGCGCGGATCGAACTCCGGCCCATAGCGTTCGAATTCCGGCGCGTCCGCTATTTCGTGCCCGGAGGCCGGCAGCCATTTGTTCCAGATCGTGTTGACGGTGCGGCGGATGGTCGAAATGTGCTCGCGATGCGAAAACACCGCATATTTCTGCGCCGGTATGCGCACGCGGCTGAATTCCCTGGGAAGGTCGGAAAAGTCTGTGACCTCGACACCGGCGATGTAGTCGAAATTGCCGGCATCGTCGCCGTTGACGCAGACGCCATAGGCGACGTCACCGGTCTCGCCCGGAATGTTGCCGATATAGGGGCCGAAGCGCTGCCATTGCATGGGAATGGCGGCGCTGGTCTCGCAGCTGTAGCGTTCGCCCAGCCCCGCGATCAGGAACGGCCGGCTGGTCTCGAAGCGCGGTGGCTCGAGCTTGGCAAGAAAGGACTGGTCCATCAGGATCGGCTCCACGAGGTCGAGGGTCTTGGTCGAGCCTTGCGCGCGCACCAGCTCCGGCGTCGTGCCGAACTGGTCGCGGAAGGCCCGGGTGAAGGCCTCATGCGAGTTGTAGCCGGCATCGAGCGCCACCGAGAGGATGTCGGGCGCCCCGTCGGCCAGCCTGCGCGCCGCCTCGGTCAAGCGCCGTGCGCGCGCATAACCCATGACAGAGCGGCCGGTGGCGGCGCCGAAGGCGCGCGTCACATGAAAGCGCGACACGCCGCTGCTTGCCGCGACATCGTCGAGCGAGATCGCCTCCGGCAGATGGCTCTCGACAAACCACAGCGCTTTCTCGGTCGGGTTCATGGCTTCTCGCATTTGGCCGGACCATCTTGCCGCTTTCTTGCGTGACAATTTGATCGAAATTGCGCAGCGCGCGAATTTGGTCGAACAAAGCCATCGAATCGATTGCGCAAACGTTTCGATGACATTATGGTCCATCGAAATCCGCCAAAGCCAATGAGAGCGGACTGGAACGCATCATCAGGGAGGAGCGCTTGCCAGCACTCCATTTGAGTCGCCATGCCGACAATGGCTGAGGTCGCGCGCCGCGCCGGCGTATCGGTTTCGACCGTCTCGCATGTCATCAACCGCACCCGCTTCGTCTCGCCGGAGAAGGCCCGGCTCATCAACGACGCAATCGCCGCGATGGGCTACCAGCCCAACGAGCTGGCACGGTCGCTGAAAGTCGCCTCGACCAACAGCGTCGGCCTGGCGATCTCGGCGATTTCCAACCCTTATTTCACCGATATCATCTGTGCGGTGGAGGCCGAATGCGCGCGCCTCGGCCTCATGGTCTTCCTCTCCGACACGCAGGAGGACCCCGACCGCGAGCTTTCGGTGGTGCGCGCCTTCCACCAGCGTCGCGTCGACGGCGTAATCCTGGCGCCGTCGGGCGCGCCGCAGCGCGCCATCGATTACCTGGCCGAGAAGAAGCTGCCCTGCGTGCTCATCGATCGTTTCGCCGACGAGCGTTTCGACCAGATCGGTGTCGAGAACCAGTCATCGATGCGCGCGCTGATCGATCATGTCGCCGCCTTCGGCCACAAGCGCATCGGCTACATCGCCGGCCAGCCGGGTCTGGCGACGACCCGCGAACGCGTCGAGGCCTTTCGCGCCTCGCTGGTCGCCAATGGACTTGAATGCCTGCCGCACTATGTCTCGCCGGAGAATGTCGACACGGCGAGCGCGACCGCAGCGACCCATGCGATCCTGTCTCTGCCATCGCCGCCCACCGCATTGGTCACGGGCAACAACATGACGACCATCGGGGCAGTTCGCGCCATCCGCGAGAGGGGGCTCTCTATCCCCGGCGACCTGTCGCTCGCCGGCTTCGACGACTTCGAATGGGCCGATTGCTTCGAGCCGCGGCTGACACTGGTCGCGCAACCTTGCACCGAGATCGGACGGCAGGCGGCCGCCCTGCTGTGCGCTCGCATTGCATCGACCGACCTGGAGCCGCAGGCGGTGCGGCTGCGGGCGGCGCTGCAGGTGCGGGAGTCCTGCGCGAGGCCGGCCCCCCATGAGGTCAGCCCCATGAGGTCGGCATGAGCGCGCCGCTGCTTTCCGTCACCGGTGCGGTCAAGCGCTTCGGCGGCGTCCAGGCGCTGCGCGGCGTCGACTTCGACCTCAAGGCGGGCGAGATCCATGCGTTGCTTGGCGAAAACGGCGCCGGTAAATCGACGCTGATGAACCTGTTGTCGGGCGTCTACACGCCGGACGAGGGCACCATCCACATCGACGGCAAGCAGGTAGCCTTCAACAACCCGCGCGAGGCGCAGGCGGCCGGCATCGCCACCATCTTCCAGGAACTCGACCTGGTGCCGACACTCGACGTCGCCGCCAACCTTTTCCTTGGCCGCGAGTTGATGCGGCCCGGTGGTTTCCTCGACGTGCCGGCAATGCGCAGCGAGGCGCGCAAGCGTCTCGAAGCCATCGAATTGGCCATCGATCCGGCCAGCATGGTGGCGAACCTGTCGATCGGCCAGCGCCAGGTCGTGGCCATCGTCAAGGCGCTGTCCTACGCCTCGCGCGTGCTGATCATGGACGAGCCGACGGCCGCACTCACGGTAGGTGAGGTCGACAGGCTGTTCGACATCATGCGCAAGCTCGCCGCCAGCGGCGTCGGCATCGTCTACATCTCGCATCGCCTCGAGGAGGTACCGCAGATCGCCGACCGGGTGACGGTCATGCGCGACGGTCGCGTCGCGGGCGTCACCGAGCCGCACGCGCCGCAGGCCGAACTGGTCCGGCTTCTGGTCGGCCGGCCGCTGGATGAGCTTTATCCCGAACGGTCGACGAAGGCCGGCAAGACACTGCTCAGCTTGCGTGATGCCAGCTTCAGGCTCGCCCATGAAAGCGCCGGCTGGCAGCCGCCGAGCGGCGTCTCGCTCGACGTCAAGGCGGGCGAGATCGTCGGGTTGGCCGGCATCATGGGGGCAGGGCGCACCGAACTGCTCAGCGCGCTCTATGGCACCGGCCTGTCCGGCCGTTGGGAAGGCGAGGTTGCTATAAATGGCCGGCCTGTAAGGCTGGATTCGATCAGGGCGGCCCGCGCGGCCGGCATCGCCTTCGTCACCGACGATCGGCGCGGCAGCGGGCTGATGCTCAGAATGGCGGTGGGCCTCAACCTGGTCATGTCGGTGATCCGCCGCATCTCGCCCTTCGGCCTGATGTCGCAGCGCCGCCAGGCGGATGCGGTGAAGCAGTCCTTCGGCCAGTTCGATATCAGGCCGAAGAATCCCGACATCGCCGTCGGCGCGCTGTCCGGCGGCAACCAGCAGAAGGTGGTGCTGGCCAAGGAGATTCTCGGCAATCCCCGGCTGCTGCTGCTCGACGAACCGACCCGCGGCGTCGATGTCGGTGCCAAGGGCGAGATCTACGCGCGGCTGAGGCAGTTGGCGGCGCAGGGGCTCGGAATATTGGTCGCGTCCAGCGAGATGCCGGAGCTCATCGGCCTGTGCGACCGGATCGTGGTGCTGCGCCAAGGGCGCAACGTGGCGGAATTCATCGGCGGCGTCGACGAGCACACGGTGCTTGACGCGGCAAATGGCAGGGAGGCCTGATGTCTGAACAGAAGATTTCGGTGACAGCGAGCCCCGCTGTGCCGGCGGCAGCGCCCAAGCATCGCGATCCGCTCGCCCTTGTGGTGCGCTTCCAGAGCCTGATCGGCCTGGTGGTGGTGGCGATCGGCGGCATCATCTTCTCGCCGCGCCGGCACGGCCAGATCCTGTTCCTCGATCCCGACAACATCGCCAACATCGTGCGCGCCGTGTCGGAAACCGGCATCATCGCCATTGGCATGACCTTCGTCATCATCACCGCCGGCATCGACCTGTCGGTTGGCGCGGTGCTCGGCCTGTCCAGCGTCGTCACCGCGTCGATGATGATCTCGGGTGGATTCGGGCTCATTCCCACCATCCTCGCCGTGCTCGTCATGGGCATCGTCTTCGGCGCCATCCAGGGCACTATCTCCACCCGCTTTCGGCTGGAGCCGTTCATCGTCACGCTTGCTGGCTTGCAGGCGGCGCGCGGCCTGGCGCTGGTCGTCTCGGGCAACCAGTACATCAACATTTCCTATGGCGACGGGCCGGGCCTGGCACCGCCTGTGTTTGCGATCCTCGGAGAGCGGCTGTTCAACAACACCGTGCCGGTCGCCACCATCGTCTTCATCGTCTTTGCCGCGATCGCAACGATCGTGCTCAACACGACGCGCTTCGGCCGCTATGTCTTTGCCGTTGGCGGCAACGAGCGCGCGGCGCGCATTTCCGGCGTGCCCGTTTCGATGGTGAAGATCTCGGTCTATGCCATCACCGGTTTTGCTTCGGCTCTGGCCGGCATCGTGCACGCCGGCCAGTTCAATTTCGGCAGCGCCAATGACGGCATGGGCTACGAACTGACAGCCATCGCCGCCGTGGTCATCGGCGGCACAAGCCTGTTTGGCGGCGCCGGCTCGATGGTCGGCACCGTGGCCGGCACCATCATGCTGGGCGCGCTCGCCAACATCCTGCAGCTCAACAACATCACGCCGGCAATGCAGTTACTCGCGACCGCCGCGATCATCGTGCTGGCGGCAGTGCTTCAATCCCTCGTTCGCCGCCGCGAGGGTTTGGGTCGTTAGGAGGAAGGCGGCAACAAAGTCGAAGTCAACCAAGGTCTGGCCCCCGGCCCGACGAGGAGGAGAGTGAGTATGAAGACCACAAGACAAGGAACGAGGCGCACGCTTCACGCCGTGCTTCTGGCAGGCGCGGGCCTGTGCATTGCGGGATCCGCCCAGGCTGCAGACCCGATGGTCAAGGCCTGCGCCAAGGACGGCCAGTTCATCATCGGCTTTTCGCAGGCCAACAATGCCGAGCCCTATCGTCAGCACGTCAATGACGAGCTGACCGCGGCGGCCAAGGCCGTGCCGGGCTTCACGCTGCAGATCGCCGACGGCGCCGGCAACGTCAACACGCAGACCTCGCAGGTCGACAATTTCATCACCCAGAAGGTCGATCTGCTGCTGATCTCGCCCTTCGAGGCGGCACCGCTGACGCCGGCGGTGAAACGCGCCATGGATGCCGGCATCCCGGTCATCGAGCTCGACCGCAAGACGGTCGGCGATCCCGGCAAGGACTACACCGCCTTCATCGGCGGCGACAATTACAAGATCGCGCTCGAGGCCGGCAAATACACCGCCAAGACCTTGCTGCCGGATGGCGGCGAGGCGGCGGTGCTGGAAGGCTTGCCGAGCTCGACGCCGGCGGTTGAGCGGCTGAACGGCTTCAAGGACGGCGTCAAGGAGAATGCCAAGATCCAGGTCGTCGCCGAGCAGGCCGCCGACTGGGTGCCGGACAAAGCCCAGACCGCCTTTGCCGCCATGCTGCAGGCGCATCCCGACATCAAGGTGCTCTATGCCTCCAACGACATGATGGCGGCCGGCGCGCTGCTTGCCGCCAAGGGAGCTGGCAAGGACGTCAAGATCATCGGCACCGACGGCCTGCCCGGACCGGCCGGCGGCATCGAGGCCGTCGCAAAAGGCGACTGGGCGGCGACCTTCACCTATCCGACGGGCGCCAAGGAAGCGATCGAGATGTCGAAGAAGATCCTGCTCGACTGCGCGACTTCGGTGGAACCAACGGTGACGGTGGAAACGACCGCGATCACGGCGGAGAACGCCAAGCAACTGATGGGGAAGTGAGGGCCGGAGAGCCCGGCATTGAACTTGATGCGCAAGGCCCCGGAAGGGGCCTTGTTCGTTTTGGGAGGGCCTGCCGAAGAATGGCAACTTCATGGCGCACTTCGGTCATTCGCGCGGCTATAGATTTCTACGCCACGCGTGGTTGAGCTGGCCTGGGTTTGACCACGGTGGCGAGTATGATGCCGGCGACAATGAAGGCCGCACCGACCAGATCGTAATCGTGCAATTCCTCGCCGAGCAGCAGATAGGCAAGCATGGCGACGAACACCGTCTGCAGGTAGAGCAGCATGCTCGCCCGACTCGCGCCGAGTGTTTCCACGCTTTTGTTGTAGAGATAGTACATCAAGGCGCCGCCGGGTCCTGCCAGATAGGCGAGCGCGAGAATGCTGTGGACGTCCATGGCGGAGCGTGCGTCGTTGAACAATTCCCACAAATGGAAAGGCAACGCGACCAGCGCACCGGCGCCGAGCAGCAGCACGACCATCGGCAGGAGTTCGATGCCGAATTTGGCACGGCGCAAAAGCACGGTGTACAGGCCCCAGCAGAACGCGCTGCCGACGATCCACAACTCGCCGGCGTTGAACTCGAGTTGCAGCAGCGCCGTCAGGTTCCCGTGGGCAACGATGAAAATCATTCCGGCGAGCGCAACCAGCGCGCCAAGCGACTTCCACAATCCGAGCGGTTCGCCAAGCACGAAACGCGCGAGCACCATCGTCATGACAGGCGAAAGCGCCATGATGATGCCGGCCGTGGTGGCGTTGGTGTCGTTGAGGCCATGGTAGATCATACCCTGGCATAGGGTGAGGCCGATCGCCCCTACGGCGACGACCTCCAAGGCGCGAGTTCGCAAAAGCCCAATCATGGCGTCGTGATGACGGTGCACAATCGGCAGTAGGATGGCGCAGGCAAGCGTCAGCCGCCAAAAGCAGAGGCCCCAGGGCGGCATTTCAGGCGCCACCCATTTGGCCGCGATATAGACACCAGCCGAAAGCAGCCAGCACAGGATGGCGGCCGGATAGCCGGTCAAGGAGGATATGGGGCCGACCGCGGGTTGCGCGGCTTGATGCGCTATCGGCATTGCCTGCATGTCATGTCCTCCCCTTCGATGACGTCTGCCGACGGGGTAACATAACCTGCGTCGTTGGGTCATGCATCCGTTTTGAAGGGTGAGGTCGCGTACGCTTTTACTTTGGTATCGGGAGGTCGCGTGTCAGCTTTTCGCGTTGCATAGCCTGGCAGTGGCGGTTGGCAGTCGACCCAAATGTGACATTTAGTTCTGGTCGCGCTCCTGCCAGAATTTGGCATCCCGCCCCAACTGCTTACCTTGCGTTCAACTCCGCCATATAAGCATTCGAAATCCCGGGGGCGCCGCGAATGCTAGACAACTACAACCTCGACCGCTTCGGCGTGATCCACCAGATCGACGCCACGCCGATCACATACGACAAGCAATACATTTCCTATTACGAGGATCTGAGCGACCGGACCATCAAGCTCGGCTATCAGCGGCTTGGCTGGGTGCTGGGGATCACCGGTGAGATACCGCGGTCCGTGTTGGAGATTGGCTATGGCACCGGCACCTTCATTGAGGCCGCCAAGATTACCGGGGTTGCCGACTGTGCCGGCTGCGACATCACCAAATTTCCGCTGCCCGAGGGCGTCCGCTTTGTCGATTGGGACGAGGCGCTCGCCGGCTCGTGGGATCTCGTCGCCATGTTCGACGTGCTCGAGCACATTCCGGATCTGGGTTTCCTCGCCCGCCTTCAGACCCGCCACCTGGCCATCGCCGTCCCTTATTGCCGCTGGCGTGAACTCGGCGCCGATGGCGATGCGTGGTTCCGGACGTGGCGCATGCGTCTGCCCAACGAGCACCTGCACCATTTCGACCGTGACTCGCTGGTGGCGCTCCTCGCGCATTACGGCTTCGAATGCGTGACGCTGAATTGCTTTGAAGACGGGATCAGACTGCGGCCAGGCGAAGCGGGTCCAAATATTCTGTCAGGCTTTTTTAGAAAGCTGTAGCGCCGGTTTCCCTCGGCGACCGCGGCCAGGTGTCATGCCTCCTGCCTGGTGACCACTCGCGGCTGAAAACCGAGGTACCGCCGAAGACTTATTGCGCGAGGACAGGGGTTGACATCGTCGAGAAATATCGCTTCAAAGTAATGTTATTACATATTCTACGCAGCGCAGCGACATCGCAAAAAACCCATTGCGATGCGATCGATGGAAATCTACGGTGGGTGCGTGATGGTCCCCGCGCCGAAAGGCAAGGGGTGAAAAGGGAACACGGTGAGACCCGCAGAGGTCGAGACCGTGGCTGCCCCCGCAACTGTAAGCGGTGAGCAAGATCCGACGTGCCACTGGCCGGCAAGGCTGGGAAGGCAGGATTGCGCTGAGACCCGCGAGCCAGGAGACCTGCCATCACCGAGTTGACCGGACGGGGTGTGCCGGGAGGAGACGTGGACGTCGGTCTTGTCGTCCGGCTCGCCAGCATCCTTCCGTCGCTAGTTTTGGAAAGTGACGGAAAGTTGGACGGCGCCATCGATCATCGCATCATCGTGTGCACGCTTTGCCGTGACATCCCGACCGGCATCAGGTCGGGCGAAAGCCTGTGTGCCGATCTGCGCTCCCGGCTCGCGGCCTGCCAGGAACCCGCTGTGGCGCATGGCTTCACGATCGAAGGCGTCGAATGCATGGCGGGCTGTGCGCGGCCGCTGACCGTGGCCTTCCAGGCGCCAGGCAAGGCTTCCTATCTCTTCGGCTGCATCGACGCCGAGGCCGACGCCGGCGATCTCGTGCGATTTGCCAGGCTTTACGCCTCGCTTGCCGACGGCTGGTGCAATTCCGGACAGCGTCCGCCGCGGCTGCCGGGCAAGACGCTGGCTCGTATTCCCGGACCGGCCAAGGTTGAGGGCAACAGCCGATGACAACGCCGCTTCTCGAAGCCCGCGAACTCTGCGCGACGGCGAATGGCCGCGACCTGGTCCACGCCGTCAGCCTGTCGGTGGCCACAGGCGATCGCCTTGCCATCATCGGCCCCAATGGCGCCGGCAAGACCACGCTGCTGCGCATGCTGTCGGGCATGCTCAGGCCAAGTTCCGGCGAGGTGAAGCTTGGCGGGCGCCGCCTGGACAGGATCTCGACCGCCGAGCGGGCCCTGCACGTCGCCGTTGTCGGCCAGACCGACCAGCCGGACCCGCGGCTGGCGGTGATCGACTATGTCGAGCTCGGCCGCGTCCCGCATGCCGGACTAAGGCGCAGGAGCGAGGAGCGCGACATCGTCGTCGACGCGTTGCGCCGGACCGGCCTGTTGCCGCTGCTTGGCCGCAGCATAGGCTCGCTGTCGGGCGGTGAACGCCAGCGCGCCCAGCTGGCGCGCGCCATCGCGCAGCAACCGAAAGTGCTGTTCCTCGACGAGCCGACCAACCATCTCGATCCGCGCGCCCGCGGCGAGCTGCTCGAGCTCGTGGCCGGCTTCGGCATGACGGTGATCGCGGTGCTGCACGATCTGGCTTTGGTGGCGCCCTTCGCCACCAGGGTTGCGGTGATGAACGAAGCGCGGCTGCATGCGCTGGCCGCGCCGCGCGAGGCGCTGACCCAAAAGCTGATCCGCGAGATTTTCGGCGTCGACGTGTTTCGCCTGCGCCATCCGACCGAAGACCGCGAACTGACAGTCTTCGATGTTCCGAACCGCTCCGCGCCGCCATCCTGATCGACCCCATCCCTGATCCGACATTGTTCAACCAAGGAGCAAAATCCGTGAAACGTCTCGCCCTGTCGCTCGTCATCTCGCTGCTGGCTTCGTCAGCCTTCGCCTTCCCGGTCACCGTCGACAGCTGCGGCAAGCCGCTGACCTTCGACGCGCCGCCCAAACGCGCCGTCATCCATGATCTCAACATGGCCGAGATGGCCTTCGCGCTGAAGCTGCAGCCGTCGATCGTCGGCCTGACCGGCATCACCGGATGGTACAAGGTCGGCCCCGAATTCAAGGCCGAGCAGGGTTCTATTCCCGAACTGGCGCCCAAATACCCGACGCTGGAAAACCTCGTCGCCGTCGAGCCCGATTTCTTCTTCGCCGGCTGGTACTATGGCATGAAGCCGGGCGGCGACGTGACGCCAGACACGCTCGCCCCGCACGGCATCAAGACGCTGGTGCTGACCGAAAGCTGCGTCCATCTCGACAAGAACCGTCCGGCTGCCTCGATGGATCTGCTCTATGGCGATGTCGAAAAGCTGGGCAAGATCTTCGGCAAGGAGACCGAAGCCAAAAAACTTGTTGCCGGCTGGAAGGCGCAGCTCGCTGATATCACTGCCAAGGTCGGCGGCGCAAAGGGGACGCGGGTGTTCCTTTATGATTCAGGTGAGGACAAGCCGTTCACCGCCGGAAAATTCGCCATTCCGAGCGCCATGATCACGGCGGCGGGCGGCGACAACATCATGGCCGACATGGACACCAGCTGGGGCAACACGGATTGGGAAACCGTGGCGTCGCGCAATCCGCAATTCCTCATCCTGCTCGATTACCAGGATGGCGGCGGCTACAAGAAACTGCTCGACTTCCTCAAGGCGCACCCGGCGATGAAGGAGACGGACGCGGTCAAGAACGAGCGCTTCGTGGCGCTCCGCTATGCCGAACTGACGCCCGGCCCGGCAAACATCGAGGCGATCGGCAAGATCGCCAAGGCGATGCATCCGGAAGCGTTCTGATGCTTCTTGCCCCTGGGCATAAATCCGGAGCGCTTTCAGGGCACAAGGCGTTCGCGCTGGCGATAGTGGCGGGCACGGTAGCGGTCGTCGCCCTCGTGCTGCTGTCGATCGCCTATGGTTCGACACTGATCCCGCTGACCGACGTCATCGCCTCGCTTGGCCATGCCGTCGGATTGAACGAGCACCAGGTGTCTGGCCCGGTCGGCAAGATCGTCGTCGATCTCAGGCTGCCGCGCACGATCCTGGCGGTCTGTGTCGGCGGCGGCCTCGGCATAACAGGCGCCTTGCTGCAGACGGTGACCCGCAACGATCTTGCCGATCCCTTCCTGTTCGGCCTGTCGTCGGGGGCGGCGGCCGGTGCTGTTTCCGTCATAACCGTCTTTGGTGACAGTTTTGGCATCTGGACCTTGCCGGTCGCGGCCTTCACCGGCGGCATACTGGCCGCCTGCATCGTCCTGCTGCTGGTCGCGCGGGTGCGGGGTCAGGGGCCGGAACGGCTGATCCTCGCCGGCCTTGCCGTTTCCTTCCTGTTCACGGCCTTGACCAACTATCTGGTTTTTGCCGGCGACCAGCGCGCCGCCCATTCGGTGCTGTTCTGGACGATGGGCGGGCTCGGGCTGGCGCGCTGGGACAATGTCTGGCTGGGCGCATTGGGCGCCGGCACGATTGCTGCCTATGGGCTGTGGAACCACCGCAGGCTGGACGCCTTCCTAGCGGGTGAAAGCGCCGCCGAAAGCCTTGGCGTGCCGGTGGCGCGGATGCGTAGGACGACGTTTCTCGTTGCCGCCTTTTCGACGGCAATTCTCGTCTCGGTCGCCGGCGTCATCGGCTTTGTCGGGCTTATGATCCCGCATTTGTCGCGGCCGCTGGCCGGTCCCTTGCATCTGCGGCTGATCGCCAGCTGTGCGCTGTTCGGGGCGGTGCTGTTGCTGGCAAGCGATCTTCTGGCGCGAACCCTGCTGCCGCCGCAGGAACTGCCGATCGGCATCATCACCAGTTCGCTCGGCGCCTTCTTCGTCGTCACGCTGGTCGTGCGAAACCGGCTCTGACGGCTCAGAGCTTGCCGTCTCAGACTGTCCAGAAGTAGCGCACGATGTGAAAGAAGATCGGGGCAGCGAAGACCAGGCTGTCGGTACGGTCCATCATGCCGCCATGGCCTTCGATGAGATGGCCCCAATCCTTGACACCCTGGTCGCGCTTGATGGCCGAGGCGACCAGCCCACCCAGAAACCCCATCGAACAGACGACGAAGGCGACACACGCCGCCTGCAGGGGCGTGAATGGCGTCACGAACGACAGCAGAGCGCCGAGCAGGCTCGCCGATACCACTCCGCCGATCAGGCCCTCCCAGGTTTTCGACGGCGATACGGTCGGCGAAAACCGGTGTTTTCCGAACAGCTTGCCGAAGATGTATTGCAGCACGTCGCTGCCTTGCACGACGATGATCAGGAAGGCGATCAGCAGCAAATTGCGGCCTTCGAAGCCCGGCACGTCGAGCGTCAGCAGTGCTGGAACATGGCTGACGCAATAGACGGAGATCATCACCGCCCATTGCTGCGCGGCGATCCGCTCGAGAAAGCGTTCGGTGTCGCCATGCAACGCAGTGATGGCCGGCATCAGCAGGAAGCAGTAGACCGGAATGAAGATGACGAAGAGCCCGTACCAGGCGGTCCAGACCAGCCAGTACTGAAACGGGATGATGATGCCGAACATGCCGAGCAGCACCCAATGGTCGCTCCGGCTCGTGTGCGTCAGCGTCACGAATTCGCGCAGCGAGGCGAAGGAAATCAGCGCGAACAGGATGGTCAGGCCGTACCGGCCGAAGAAAAAGGCGACCGTCATCAGCGCGACCATCACCCACCAGGCATTGATGCGTTGGGTGAGATTGACCAGAGTCGAACTGAGTGGTTTCGGCGCCCGTGCCGAAAGTATAGCGGCCACGATGCTGGCGGTCGTCAGCACCGCCAGCAGGCCGATGATCAGGATCGAGATGTCGTGGCGCATCAATCGTCTCGTTCGGGACGCGGGTTGAGCGCTAGAAGCGTGGCGTGGGCTCGGTCGAGAAAGGCGCGCCGCTCTTCGCCGGGGGCCACCGCCACCGGTGCGCCGAAGACGACGCGGCACAAAAGCGGGACCGGCAGGAACTGGCCCTTGGGCAATACGCGCGACATGTTCTCGATCCAGCACGGGATCAGCTCGACCTGAGGCCGTGCCATCGACAAATTGTAGAGCCCGGAGCGGAAAGGCAGCAGCGGCTCATCCGTCATGTTGCGGGTGCCTTCGGGAAACAGGATCAGCGAGTGTCCCTGGTCGAGAACCGACAGCATGATCTCGATCGGGTTTTCCTCAGGCTTCGTCCATTGCCGGTTGATGAGCACGGATGACAGCATGTCTTCTGCGATGAAGCGGCGCAGCCGCGATTTTCCCCAATATTCGCCGGCAGCCACGGCATGGGTGATCGCGCGCTCTTTTTCGTTGAGGCACGCCGACAAAAGGATGAAGTCGCCATGGCTCGTGTGATTGGCGAAATAGATGCGTTGCTTGTCCGACGGCAGACTGCCATTCCAGATCGGACGCACGCCGGTTACCGCCCAGGCCAGCGCCGAGAGGCCGACGGAGGTCACAGTCTGCAGCAGGGTGAAGGTCGTGAGCGAGAGCTTGTTCATCGCGGCGCCCAAAATCCGGCCGCCAGAAGCATCGCGACGAACAGGCCAAGGGCTATGCGTTGCCTGGTCAGCAGCCGGCGCGTGCCGGCCATGCGTTCGTCGAGCGAACGTGGGGAAGGTGGCAGCAGCTTCAGGCGCATGCGCGCCAGCATGTCGTCCACCGCGGCGCCGGCGGAAGACATGTCGTCATGGCTGGCCATCAGCCGGAACAGCAGCGCGTCGAATGCCAGCAGCGCCGACAGCGCCAGCACGGCAACCGCGCTGACGGCAGCGAGCGACAGCGCCACGGCGGCGGGCAAGGTCTCGAAGGCGCCGCGCGCCCGGGCGGCCAAGGGCGCCAGCATGTTTGCGGCCAGAACGATTGCGGCCGGCCACGCGGCCTGCCGCATCAGCATGCCGGCGAAGCGATCGGTGCTTTGCTGATAGGCATTGCCGGTCATGATGCCGCCCGCTCCGTTGCCTCGACAAGATGAACAGGCCGGCCGGCGGCGCTCAGCATCTCGCGAGCCCGGGCCGGCGTCCTGGCTCTGCCGGTCACCACCAGCCATTCGGCGACGACGCCGGCGCTGCGCTGGAAACCGAGCGCGCAGCAGACAAGCACCGTGCCGTCGCGGCGCGCTTTCTCCAGCGCGCCGGCTGCCTGTTGCTGCACCATCAACGGCGGCGGCAACAGGTCGACCATCGGAAAGGCGATCCAGCGGCAAGTCGCTCCCGCCGGCCTTTCAAGTTCGGCGGCGAGGTCGATGACCGTGCCGAAGCCGTTGGCCTCGCTTGCGGTGGGAAAACGCCCGAGAAAGACGCTGTCGGCAACCGCCACCTGCGGAGCAAGATTTCGCGTCCAGGCCCATATGTTTGTCCTGGCGCCAAGACGGTACGGCAGGAGCAGGAGGCGGCATGCAAGCGTGATGCTGCCATCCGCGGATTTCTGGAACACTTTCGAACCGGCCCCGGCATAGGCAAGCGCGACGATGGCCAGCGCCAAGGCTGGCCAAAGCAGGAAGAGCGCTACGGCTGAAAAGAACGCGCCGAACGCGGCGGCGGCCAGCGCAAGGACGGCGCCCAGTGCATAGAACAGTGCCAGCCGGCGGGCTTTCGCATTGCTGGTCGGCAGGGCACCTGAAAACGGCAATTCGCCGTTGCGCGGAAACAGCCAGAGCGCGAAAAAACCGAGCAGCGCGCCGGTCGGGATGTCGATGAAATGATGCTGCCAGGTCGTCAGCACCGAGGCGCCGATCAGGAAGCACCAGCCGTGCCAGAGCGGCAGGAGAAGGCGACCGAGGCGGTGGCGCCAATGGTCCCAGATGATCACCAGCAGGGCGATGTGCAGCGAGGGCGCCTGGTTGAACGGTTTGTCGAAGCCGCCAAGCACGGCAAACATGAAGCCCGGCAGGCCGGTCGTTTCCGGCCGCACGAACGTCGCGGTCAGCGGGAACAGGATGAAGCAGGTGACGGCGACGAGTTGCGCTGTGAGATAGCGGCCGGCCAGGCGGTCGACCCCTTGCCGGTTGTCGTTAAGGAGCAGCGACAGGCCGTAGAACAGGTTGATCGACCAGTAGGGCACGATGGTCCAGGCGACGAACGGGATGCTGTGTTCCCAGGAGAACACGATGCTGCCGACGTCGTCGCGCCGCGACGCCAGCCAGTTGGCCAAGCCATAGGTCAGGTAGAAGAACGGCGCCAGGAACGCCAGCCACAATGCGGCCCTGACGATCACACGGCCATAGGGTTCGGCGGCGACGATGGCTGCGGATTGCGAAGCTTCAGGGTCAGTCGGCATGCCTCGGCGGGTCCTACAGGCGCCGTGCGACCGAGACGGTGAAGATGCCCCATTGGTCGATGCGTTGATCGAGCTTCTCGAAGCCGGCGGCTTCGACGAGCTGGTCCATCTCACCTTGCGTGCGCCGGCGCATGACCCATGCTTGGCCGCCGCGATGGGACGTCAGGCTGCGCGCGATCATCTCGAGCTGCGGATGCCAGGGCTGGTTGGTGTAGATGAGCAGACTGCCCGGCTGCATGGCGCGGGCCAGTCCGCCAAGCGAGCGGGCGATCATCGCATTGTCCGAGAACAGTTCGTAGAGGCCGGAAACGATGGCGAGGTCCGGCGCCGGATCGATAGCGGCGAGCATCTCGGCATCGAAAGCGTCGGCGCGCCGGAACGAGACGCTGGCCGGCAATTGCCGCTCGGCGATCAGCTTGCGGCCAAGCCCGACATTGAGGTCGGAATAATCCTGCAGGCGCACGCTTGCCGGCTGATCGGGGCTCTTGACGATCGCATCGAGAACATAGCGGCCGTGGCCGGCGGCGATGTCGAGAATGTGGGCGGCGCGGCCGGCGGCCTTGAGTGTCGATAGCGCGGTGCCGATCAGTTCTTCCAGATGCAGCTTGCGCTGGCGGATGCCGCGCCAGCCTATGGCCTCCAGGAAGACGCGGTCCACGAAGCGGCCAAGCGGCGTCAGCCCTCGTGCCTCGTTTTCATAGACATAGTCCAGCGTCGAGCCGGAATCGAAGCCGGTGGTGACACCGGCCTTCATGCCCGACGAAACCCAGGCGCCCATGCGGATGGAGGCGCGGCTGAATGCCCAATAAAGGCCCCTGGGCGACAACAGATCCAGTGGCGAGGCAAGCCGGTCGGCCTCGTCGCGCGTGTATCCGGCAATATCCGCCTGCTTGAGGTCAACGGGCGCGTCCGGCGTCGTGAACTGCCTGGTCAGGAACGGCCGGATCAGGTCGAGGGCCTGTGCCCGGTCGCGCTCGCCCAGCGTGTCGTGGAAGAAGCCCGGCAACACGTGGCGTTCCTTGGTCCGGCTGCCGAGATTGACGAAGAATTCGTGCTGCGGGGCGTGGCGCACCACCCAGTCGCTTCCCGAAAGCAGAAGTTGCGTCGGCACGGTCATGGCGCGGGCGTCCGAAACGATGCGAGCGGCGTGCTGGTAGAGTTCGACCAGGATGTTGGAGGCGATCGGCCGCGTGATCAGCGGGTCGCTCTCGAAAGTGGCGATGCGCACGGGATCGTGGGTCAGGAATTTCGCCTTGACGTAGGAGTTGACGAAAAAACGGCCCTTGAGCTTCTGCCAGAGCGCGATGCCCTCCTTGGCGAAGGGCACGTAGAGCTTGACCGAAAAGGCCGGCGAGGCCAGCACCATGGCGCGCAGTTTCGGCGCATAGTCGTGCACCCAGGCGGCGGCAAGCACGGCGCCGAAGGACTGCGCGATCAGCGCGATGTCCTGCGTTGCGAAGCCGTCCCTGGCGGCCATCTCGCGCATGAAGCAGTCGATGTCGCGCACCAGCGCCGAGAAGGACGGAGCATAGCCGCGTTCACCGGACGAACGGCCATTGCCGCGGGCATCCCAGGCATAGAAGGCATGATCCGGCATCTGCAGTTCGTCGACGAGATGGGCCATGCGGCCGCCATGCTCATGGCCGCGATGGAAGAGCACCACAGCGCCCTTGGCATCGGCGGAGGCCGCCGGCCAGAACCGGTAAAAGATTTCCGTTCCGTCATGGCTGTGGAAGACACGCTCTTGTGCCTGCCGCGCAGGGCTTTCCGCAACCGCTGCAATTGGTCCGTGCATCATCGTCTTCCCCTCTGGCGGCATCGCGAGCCCGGTGCTCAGCTGGCGCTGCCAATAAGACCGGCGCGTATCCGGTTTATGGCGGTCAGCAGCGAAAGCGTTGCCATGGCCGGAAACACAAAAGGCGCGATGGATACCGGCCACAGCCCGGCAGCGCACAGGACCGCCACCACGCTCAGTGCCAGCGCCCTGTCGCTCTTGCCGAACGGACCGGCATAGTTGCGCCCGATCCCGGCGGCGATGCCGAGCACGCCGGCGAACTCGGCCAGCACCGCGGCGATGGCGAAGGCGATGACGCCCCATGCGCTGAACAGCGGAAAGACCGCGAAAGGCAGGGTGAGTGCCAGGTCCGAAACGACATCGCAAATCTCGTTCAGATACATGCCGAGCGTCGAAGCCTGGCCATGTTCGCGTGCCAGCATGCCATCCACCGCATTGAGCGCCATGCGCACGAACAGCACCACGGGAATGAGTAGCAGCAGCCAGCGCCATTCGTGCAGGATCGCGATGGCCGCTCCAGCCACGATCGACATCAGGGCCGCCAGGATGGTGATGCTGTTTGCGGTGACGCCGTTCGCCGCCAGCTGGCTGACCAGCGGCCGCAGTCTTCCCTGGAAAGCCGGCTTGAGCGCGTAAAGCGTCGGCATGGCGTCGATCCCCCGATCCTGACCTGCGCTGTACATGAATATGTCATACGCGACCAGCGGCTGCAGCGCCCAAAACGGCGACTCTCACTGCCCGGCTGCCGCGCATCGGTTGCTGAGGCGTCGACCAATCGTCGACGGTCGGTGTGGGCATGCACATTTGCCGGCTTCTGAACGACACGGTGCTTGAATAGTGAGCACGCTTATTATATATATCGCTCATGGTTTCTGATGGCATCGACAGATTGGGATTTTTGATCCACGACGTGCAGCGCCTGATGCGCAAGCGTTTCGAGACGCGCGCCAGCGGGCTCGGCCTGTCGTCGGCGCAATGGCGCCTGATGGTGCGTGTCGCCAAGGAGGAGGGCGTCACCCAGGCCCGGCTCGCGGAATTGCTCGAAATCGAGCCGATCAGTGTCTCGCGCCTCGTCGACCGGATGGAGGAGGGCGGCTGGATCGAACGCCGCGCCGACGCTGCCGACCGCCGCGTGCGCATGATCTTCCCGACGGCCAAGGCGAGCGCCGCCTATGCGGAGGTCAAGAGCCTGGCCGGCGAAGTCTATGAGGAATCGCTCGTCGGCGTTTCGCCGGAGGACCGTCGCGTGCTGATCAGGGCGCTCGATGCGATGGCGCAGAATCTCGCCGACGGCGATACCTCGGAAAAAGTCGAGCCTACGAAAGGCGCAGCAGCATGAACGCGGTAGCCAAAGTCGACGAAAACGCCGCCAAGGTGGAGATGGAAGCGCCGGCCCAGCCGGCCGCCGCTCCTGTCGCGGTCGCTCCTCCCGTGCAGCCGGTCCCGGCGCCGAAGAAGAAGCGCCGCATGGGCCGCTTCTTCCTGATGCTTGTCTTGCCGGCGGCGCTGGTTATCGGTGGCGGCTATGTCTGGGTGACCGGCGGCCGCTATCAGGAGACGGAGAACGCCAATCTGCAGCAGGCCAAGGTGTCGATCGCCTCCGACACGGCCGGCCGCATCGTCCAGGTTGCCATAACAGACCATCAGATGGTCAAGCAGGGCGACCTTCTGTTCACCATCGATCCCGAGCCTTACCGGATCGCGCTTGCCCAGGCCGACGCCGCGGTTGCCGCCGCGCGCCTCAATGTCGAGCAACTGCGCGCCGCCTACAGCCAGTCGATGGCGCAGGAGAAGTCCGCCAGCAGCGAGGTCGACTACGCCCAGTCGCAGTACGACCGCGCCGCCGATCTCGCGCAGAAGGGCATCAACGCCAAATCGTCTCTGGACGAGGCCCGCAACGACCTCGACAAGGCAAAGCAGCAGGTCGCCGTCGCCCAGCAGGGCATCATCAGCGCCAAGGCCGCGCTCGGCGGCAATCCCGATATCGAAACCGACAAGCTTCCGACCGTAATGGCCGCGCTCGCCGCGCGCGACAAGGCCGCCTACGACCTGGCGCGGACCACGGTGAAGGCGCCCGCGGATGGCGTCATCTCCCAGGCCTCGTCCTTCAAGGTCGGCCAGTTCGTCGGCTCCGGCACGCCGCTGTTTTCGCTGGTCGAGACCGACGACACCTGGATCGATGCCAATTTCAAGGAAACCCAGCTCACCAACATGAAGCCGGGCCAGAAGGCTGAGATCGTCGTCGATACCTATCCGGGCAAGACCTTCGAGGCGACGGTCAAGGCGATCGGTGCGGGAACGGGCGCAGAATTCTCGCTGCTGCCCGCCCAGAACGCCACCGGCAACTGGGTCAAGGTCACGCAACGCATCCCGGTGCGACTGGAACTGACCGATCCCGACGCCAAGATGGCGCTGCGGACCGGCATGAGCGCCTCGGTCACCGTCGATACCGGCGTTGCCCGCGGCTTTCCCGCCATATTCGGCCACGCCACGGCTGGCGAGGTCGTGCAGTAAGTCCGCGGCGCCTGGCAGGTGGCGGCGGACAGCCAAGGATTGGTCTGGGGGGAGGAGTGAGAAGGATCAGCGTTTGGTTCAAGCCGCGTCGCGGCCTGGCTGAAATCTGAAATCTTCGACACGGACCCTTCGGTCCTCATGTTTCCGGGCGGCAGGCATCCGCTCATCAGAGACTTTCGGTCGATGTAACCCCCACATCGATAACCGCGTCCCACCGCGAAGAAGGTCTCTCAACGGAAGGCTTTGCCGCCCGGAAACCCCTGTGTACACGTTTTTGTTACCGGCTGGAAGTTCCGCATCATGAGCACGCCAGAACCATTTCGAGAAGTGCCGCATCGCGGCCTGATCACGGTTGCGCTCATGCTGGCGACGATCATGCAGGCGCTCGACACCACCATCGCCAATGTCGCCCTGCCGACCATGACGGGCGACCTCGGCGCTTCCCCGGACAACATCAACTGGGTGCTGACCTCCTATATCGTCGCCGCCGCCATCATGACGCCGGTCACCGGCTGGCTCGCCGACCGCTTCGGCCGCAAGGAATTGTTCCTGACGGCGGTGGTCGGCTTCACCATCTTCTCCATGCTGTGCGGCCTGGCATGGAGCCTTGAAACTATTGTGCTGTTCCGGCTGCTGCAAGGCGTGTTCGGCGCCGCCATCGTGCCGCTGTCGCAGACATTCCTGCTCGACATCAATCCCAAGGAGCGCCACGGCCAGGCCATGGCCATCTGGGGCGCCGGCATCATGCTGGGACCGATCCTGGGGCCGACGCTGGGCGGCTGGCTGACCGAGAATTTCAACTGGCGCTGGGTGTTCTTCATAAATCTGCCGGTCGGCATCGTCGCCTTCCTCGGCATGGCGGCCTATCTGCCGGCCGTTGCCCGGCGGGTGCGCAGCTTCGACTTCTTCGGCTTTGCCATGATATCGCTCGGCGTCGGCGCGCTGCAGCTGATGCTGGATCGCGGCGGCGAGGTCGACTGGTTTTCCTCGGTCGAGATATGGATCGAACTCGGCTTGGCCATCACCGGCTTCTGGGTGTTCATCATTCACACGATGACCGCGGACCATCCTTTCATTGATCCGAAGATTTTTCTCGACCAGAATTTCGTGACCGGGCTGGCGTTCATCTTCGTCATGGGTGTGCTCATCCTGGCCTCGATGTCGCTGCTGCCACCGATGCTTTCGACCATCTTCGGCTATCCGACCATCACCATCGGCATCGTCATCGGTCCGCGTGGTATCGGCACGATGATCTCGATGCTCGTCGTCGGGCGGATCATGGGAAAGATCGACGCCAGGATTCTCGTCGTCATCGGTTTTCTGCTGACCGCGCAGTCGCTCTACACCATGGCGAGCTTCACCCCGCAGATGGATAACTGGCTGATCATCAGCTCCGGCGTGATCCAGGGCCTGGGCATGGGAATGGTGTTCGTGCCGCTGTCGACGGTCGCCTTCGCCACGCTTGACGCACGCTACCGCACCGACGCAACCGCGCTCTTCAGCCTGGTGCGCAATCTCGGCTCATCGATAGGCGTCTCGGTCGTGACGGTGCTCTTGGTGCGCAACACGCAAATCAATCACGCCGAGCTTTCGGCCTTCATCAACCCGTTCAATCCCAATCTCTGGGCCGTCTCGCCGGCGGCCGCGGGCGGCGATCCGATGGCGCTGTCGGAGGTCGATCGCATGGTCAATCTCCAGGCGATGATGATCTCCTACGTCAACGACTTCAAAATACTGATGGTGATGACGCTGGCCGCCATTCCGTTCGTCTTCCTGCTGCGCAAGCCAAAGGCTGGTCCGGCCGGCGGCGGCGCACCTGCGGCGCATATGGACTGAGCAGGCGGCGGCGGGCGGTCCGCCTGCCGTCAATATGGATTGGGATTGGCGTGCCGGTTGGTGCTGGCGAATAGCCGAAACGGCCCCAGCAAGACGCTACCTGCCGAGTACCAGCGACCAATAGCGCAGGTTGGGATCACGCCCGTCGCGGACATAGGCGAGGCCGAAGCGGCTGAAATCCTGATCGAGTATGTTGCGCCGGTGGCCCTGCGAATGCATCCAGATGTCGAACAGTTTTTGCTGGTCGAAGCGGCCTTCGGCGATGTTCTCGGCCGCGGCGCCCCGCACGCCATTGTCCTTCATGCGCGATGCGAAATCCTTGCCCCAGCCCGTGGTGTGGCTCATGCGCTCGCGCGCTGCCATATAGCCGGCCTGTTGCAGCGCCGCCTGTTCGAGCTGGGCGTCCGGCGCCAGCGGGCCGAGCCCGGCTGAGGCGCGCAAGCCCGACAGAGTAGCCGTGGCGGAGGAAGAGACGCCTGCGCCTTCGCCCGTCGGTACAGAGACGGTGCTGCAGGCGGAAAGCGCGGCAATGGCTGCAAGGCCGGCGACCTTGAGCAACGTGCGCCTGTTCGGAGGCGGGATTGGCGAGTTTGCAGTTTTCGCGATTGTCATGCCCAACTGACATAGTGGCGATCATGGCTTTTGCCGGGCAGGGCGGTAAAATCTGAGATGGAAATGCGGGTTAGCCGCTCATTTCACAAGCGTGATGAGGCGGCTGGCATACATCTCGCGATTTCCAAACACGGCCGTGCAGTCGGTTTTGATGGATGAGTTTCCGGTCATCTGCACGGTCGAGCCAACAAGCCTCAGACAGTCGCCCTGACCGCTCATATCTGAGTTGCCGGCAAAGGATATCGCCGCGTCCGGCGCATAGACGAACCCGCTGATCGCGGAATTTGCACCGCCATTCAGCGTCAGGGCCGAGGTGTTGCCGCGGTTCTCGAAAATGGTGATGCCGGCGTAGGGACCGCTGGTGGGTGGTGATAGATTCACCTGTTCATTGGCATTTATAGTGATCTGTGAGCCCTCCACGAGGAATAAGGTCACGCCCTGACCGGTCAGGCTGCCGTTGCCGCCGGGTTTTAGGGTGACGCCACGGAAGATGTAGACGCCCGGATTGAGCGTGATGTTTCCCGACAACGTCTTGTCGCAATAGGTTCCAGGCGACAGCGTATAGGTTCTGCCGTTCGGGATCGGCAGGCACAATGTGTAAGGGGGAGGAACGACGTCCCCCAGAGGATCGAAAGATGCATATTGATGTTCGAGTGGGGCTCCGCAGGTGAGATTGGCGCTTGGCGGCGAAAGCCCGTAAGTGCCGCCGACAGTTGAGACGCAGCCCGCCGAAATCTGCGCGGAACCGCCCCTGCTGACAGCATCGGACGCATCCGAGTTTGCCGCGATGACGCAACTGCTCATGGAGACATCGGTCGAGCCCTGCAGGCTTATTGCGGCCGACGCATGTGGATCGAGCGCCAGAACGCAGGCCTGCGCACCGGGATTCATCTTGACCGTGGCCGAGCGGTGAGCTGGCCATGGGGCCGCGCCATTGATGAAGCTCGGACGGTTGATGCTGGACGAAAGCGAGATGTAATAGGCGCTCGGGTCGCCGCTGGCGGTTGCCGAAAAAGCCGAGACGCTGTCTGCATATTCCTGCTGGTCGGCGAGGCTCAAATTGGCAGAAAAGAATGTCAACCCAAGTGCCTCTACATCACTCGCGGCCATACTGGGCAGGTACTTCGTGCCGACGGCAAGTCCAGCCGCGTCCAGCGAGTTCTGCAATTGCGCGGCGTCGTCACTCGTGCCCGTCAGATCGATCGCGCCGGCCACCACAACCATTATCGGCAGCATCGCTATGGCGGTCGCCATGGCAAAGTTGCCGCGCTTCGAAGACCAGAAGCCTCTCAATGTGAACATCGTCCGCCGCCAAGGTTTGCAATGCCCAGGTGATACGCCCGGGATATCTAAGAGAAATGTAAGCAATCGCTAAAATGCATAGGTTCTAAAAATGAGGCGAGGCGGCTCGTGATAGTGACGCCCCGGGCCTGGGGCCCGACTACAGCCGACGTCACCCACGGGAACGCCGTGACCCGTAGAAACGCCAAAGCATTGGCTGACAATATGGCCGACAGAACAACGGCCGCGGAATGGACGAATGGCCAAATGTGATTTTGCGGACAGGGCCAAGCGGGTTACGCTGCGTCAGCAATGAAAGAGGAGAAAGACGATGAAAACGTTCCTCGCTATCGCTGCCGCACTGGGCCTCTCCGTGTCCGCCGCTTCGGCAGACTGCGCCTATCATCACTCGAAGGTATCGGCGTCAGTCGACACACAGACGACGACAGCGAGCGTCGAGAAGGCTGACATGTCCAAGGCTACGGACGCTCAGACGGTCGTGAAAAAGGAAGTACCGCCGAAGACCGAATAGACTTCAGCGGATCCCGCGCGAACGCTGGGCTGCGTCGGCTGCCGCCGTTGCGTTCGGCGCCTGACAGTGAGGCTGATGTCGTCTTGTACGCTGGCTATCCGCAGATACTAACTTCGTAGAGGTCAATGTCTTCAGGGTGCGCAGCGGCAATTGATCGCCATAGGTCCAAATTATTATGCCCCCTTCGTCGTCGATCCGGACGGCCCATATCGAGGCGGTCTTCAACGCGCGGCAGTAGATTCCGCGCGGCCGGCTTATGCCGGCAGGCGATGACAATCCCGTGAGGACCTGACCAAGGCCATCGATTCGGCGACAACCCCTGGCAAATCGGCTATGCTGCCACATCTACTAGTGGCAGCTGCGGGCGGCCATCACGGCGGTGACCGCCCCCGACACACGGGAGGATGGTTATGGCCGGCTTTCATGTCATGGCGGACGCCTACGGGATGCATGTGCAGCCCGCGGTGCGCCGCATCACCACGGCGGATCTCTGGGATGCGCTCAGGCTCGGCGCCGAGGATTTCTGGGCAAAACCGTCCCACTACGTGTTCCTGTGTTTGATCTACCCGATCGTCGGTCTGATCTTTACCCAGTGGAGCTCGGGTTCCAACGCCATTCAGCTCGTCTATCCCTTGATGTCGGGCTTTGCCCTGGTCGGGCCTTTTGCCGCGATCGGGCTCTACGAAATCAGCCGCCGGCGCGAACTCGGCATGAACACGAATTGGCGCCATGCACTGGACGTGCGCCGTTCCCCGGCATTGCCGTCGATCGCGGTCATCGGCATCATGCTGTTTGCACTGTTCCTGTTGTGGCTGTTCACCGCGCAATCGATCTACACCAGCCTGTTCGGAGACCAGCCGCCGGCCTCGATCGGCGCCTTTGTCCGCGACGTGCTGACGACGGGCAAGGGCTGGACCCTGATCCTGCTTGGTAACGCGGCCGGTTTTGTCTTTGCCGTGGTGGTGCTGGCCACAACGGTGATCGCCTTTCCGTTGCTGCTCGACCGTGATGTCGGTGCCGTCTCGGCAATCGAAACCTCGGCCCGGGCGGTGATGGCAAACCCGTTGCAGATGGCGCTGTGGGGCCTGCTGGTTGCCGTGCTTCTGGTGATCGGCTCGATCCCGCTGTTTGCCGGGCTGGCCGTGGTCATGCCGATCCTGGGCCATGCCACCTGGCACCTCTACCGCAAGGTGATCGAGCCGGCACAGATCCGGCCGATCCGCCGGCCGATGTAGCTAGACTAGAGCATGATCTCCAAAAGTCGGAACCGGTTTTGGGAAAGATCATGCCCGGCTGGAGGGACTCAGCGCTGCGCGTCGGTCGCCATCTTCAGCGCCAGCGCCGTCAGCACGCCCCCCATCATCCAGCGCTGGATAACCAGCCACAATGGCCGTCCGGCAAGGAAGGTGGCGATCGAACCGGCCGTCACCGCGATGATGGCATTGACGGTCAGGCTGATCGAGATCTGCGTCGCACCTAGAACCAACAGCTGCGACAGCACATGGCCTTTGCCGATGCTGATGAATTGCGGCAGCAGCGACAGATAGAGAACGGCCACCTTGGGGTTGAGCAGATTGGTCATCAGCCCCATGGCGAACAGCTTGCGCGGCCTGTCCTTCGGCAGGTCTCGCACCTGGAACGGCGAACGTCCGCCCGGCTTCACCGCTTGCCAGGCAAGCCACAGCAGATAGAGCACGCCGGCAAAGCGCAGCGCGTCGTAGGCATAGGGCACGGCGAGCAGCAGCGCCGTGATGCCGAACGCCGCCGACAGCACATAGAACAGGAAGCCGACCGCGACCCCACCAAGCGAGATCAGTCCCGCCTTCGGCCCTTGCGACAGCGAGCGCGAGATCAGGTAGATCATGTTCGGGCCTGGCGTCAGCACCATGCCGAGGCAGACCAGCGCGAAGGCGATATGGTTGGCGGTATCGGGCATTGTTCGTCCCCAAGCACGCCCGCGATGCGATCCCGCGAGCCGCCAATATCTGCCTGTCACGGCAGGCGCCCGCAAGGGCTTGCCGGCACCAGGCGTTGCGCCAGAGGAGCGGTTACGGCATGTCGCTCCAAAGCGCCTCCGGTTTCGGGACAACGACATGCATAAGGAGGACCCAAAGCGCCGTTTCGACGCGGCGTGCCTTAGCCGACCACCCGCAGGTTCGACAGTTCGTTGCCGATTTCCTTGAAGTCGTTCGACAGGCTGGCGCCGGTCGCATTCCAGAACAGCTTCGCCGGTTTGCTCGGATCCCTCGGGTCCTTGCGGAAGCGCGAGTCCGATGAGCAGGATTTCAGCGCATTGATCGCCAGCTTGTCGCTGGCCTGGCTTGTCGATAGGTCGAGCGCCACCGTCATCACCATGATGTTGGCCGCCTTGGCGTTGTTGCAAAGCGTTGCCATCTGTTCGTTGAGCGCATTGGTGTAGTTGCCGTTTGAATAGTCGAACTGACCGATGGCGCCCGATGTGCCCATGAACATGCGGCCGATCGAGGTGCCGTTGTAGCCGGGGTTGAGATAGCCGTAGGACGCGTAGGTCGATTTCGAGTTGGCGGGGTCCGAATAGCCAAGCGAGGACGGCGTGTAGTAGGTGTTGGCGCCGTCGGTCAGCACGATCACCACCTTGTCATTGCCTTTTTCCGTTTCCCGGCGCCCTTGCGTGAACGGTTCGCCGCTTGAGACCACCCGCCAGCCCCACGCCATGCCCTCGGGAACATTGGTGCCGCCATTCGGCTGCATCAGGTCGATCGCCGCCTTGATCGCGGTGGCCCCATCGGCGACGCTCACATCGGTCAGTGGTGTGATCGGATTGGTGGTGCAACTGTAGTTCGGGCCGTTGCCGGCGGGCAGCGCCGGCGCATCGATCGGTCGCGGCTGGAAATATTTGGCCATGTTGCGCAGCCGCGATTGGCCGGTGCTGCTCGTAGGATCGTCATTCCACCAGCTATTCACCGCGCCGTAGGTCACCGGGGCGGCCTCGTCGGGATCCTGCGTGAGCTTCCAGTGATTGCCGGGTTCGTCCGGAGCGAACATCGGCACGAACATCGTTGCCGGATCGCCGACGCCTATGCCTGTGTTGGCCGAGCCGCCGGACGGCGATGCGTCGTTGACATTGTGGGGATAGGGCCGGGCCTCCACGCAGCCTTGCCAGCTGGCGAACGGACCGTAGGAATCGATGTAGTCATATTCGTCGTGGCTGCGTTTGCAGGTGTTGTTCGAATTGTATTCGTCGCAAACCACCCGCTTGCTGTTGACGACACGCTCGTGGTTGGTGACGACCTTCATGTCCCGGTAGAGTGAAAATCGGGTCAGCATCTGCCCTTCCTCGCTGCCCCAGCCAGTGCCGCGTTTGTACCAGATGCCGTTGGTCTGCTGGGCGTATTTGTTGGCCGCGTTCAGTGTCGACCAGTCGAAATTCTCGTTCGACACCGGCGACAGGCCCTCCGTGTCCATCCACGAAGCGTTGCCATTGGCGGGGCCGACATTGACCGAAGCGGCAAAGGGCACGAGGCCAAACTGCACCGGCTTGTCGACCTGCTTGATCATGACCGCCTGCTGGGCCAGCGTGTCGACCAGCTGCTTGGACGCGGTCTTGAGAAGATCGATGCGCTTCTGGCCTGAGCCCGTGCCGAGCGTGGTCATCGATCCGGAATTGTCGAGCACCAGAGCAACTTCCAGCGTGTTCTTCAGCCGCACCTGGGAAGTGACGTTGAAGTTGATCCTTTGATTCGCATCGGTTGCCGATTTGCCGACGAGCTGGGCGAAGGCAGGATAGAAATATGGCTTGTAGGCAAGCTGCGCCGTCATCGTGAGCAGGCCGCCGCCGCTGGTGTTGCTGGGCAAGGTGACGTTGAGCGTCGCGCTGGCCGGATCGACATCGTTCAGGTTGGCGTTGAAGAAGTCGAGCGCATAGGCTTTCAACTGGTCGTCGGTCGCGCCTTCCGTCAGCCGGCGCGCCGTGGCGAAGTTGGCGGCGTCGAGCGCATTCGTCACCATCTGCTTTTCGCGGTTCATTTCCGTGAAGTCGACCGCGATCGCCAGGCCGCCCATCAGCGGTACCATCGCCACGACAGTCATAAGAGCATAGTTGCCGCGCCGGTCGCGGCCGAACTGACGCCAAAGTTCATGCATGAATTGCAGCGGCCCCCGCCGGCGGATTCTCGATTGACGCCAGCCTTCCACAAAACGCTGAAGGTCGGGTTTGGGAAACCGCTCTATTGCTTGGTCGACGCTTCACCAACCGCTAACCAATGCAAGCCTGCGGCCCCGATCCGGTCTAAGGCAAACGCCCTGTCGGGGCAGGGCGTTCGCAGTTTGGCGATCAGCTGACGATGCGCAGGTTGGACAGTTCATTGCCGATCGCCTTGAAATCGTCGGAGAGTGTCGCTCCGGTCGAATTCCAGAACAGTTTCATCGGCTTGCTCGGATCGGTCGGATCCTTGCTGAAGCGGGAATCCGACGAACAGGCTTTCAGCGCATCCATCTGTGTTTTTTCCGCCGTCTTGGTGGCATCGAGGTCGAGCGCAATGGTCATGACCATGATGTTGGCGGCCTTGGCGTTGCTGCACAGCGTGGTGAAGTACTCGTTCATCGCCTTGGTGTAGTTGGCGTTGGAATAGTCGGTCTTGCTGACGCTGTTGCTGGTGCCAAGGAACATCCGACCATAGGTGTAGGCGTTGCTGAAGGGTACGATGTAGCCGAGCGCCGAATAGATGGCCTTGCTGCCCGCCAGATCGTTGCCGCCATAGTTCCAGTTGGTTCCAGAGTAGCTCTGAGCCGTCACCGACGTTGGTGTGTAATAGGTGTTCGCACCATCGGTCAGGACGATCAGAACCTTGTCGTTGCCTCTTTCTGTCTCGGGTCTGCCTTCGGTGAACGGGGCAGTGCTGGAAAGGGTCCGCCAGCCCCAGGCCATGCCTTCCGGAACATTGGTGGCGCCGTCGGCGGCCATGGCGTCGATGGCCGCCTTGACTGTGTTCGCTCCGGTTGTCGTGGAAACGTCGGTCAGAGGCGTAATCGCGGTCGTGCTGCAACTCGTGTTGGGGCCGGCATCCATGCCGTAGGCTGGAGTAACCGTGGTGCCCGGGTCGGTAAAATATTTCGGCATGTAGCGCTGACGTACCGCGCTCGTGCCCGTCGACCCGTCGGCAAGCCAATTGTTGTTGCCGGGGCGAGGTGGGTTGTTGCTGTCGGTGAGATCGGTTTCATCGGGCGCGAACATGGGCACGAACAGTGTCGCCGGCGTCCCGGTCGCCGCCTCGGTGTCGTTGACATTGTAAGGATACGGTCGAGATTCGACGCAGCCGCCCCAGGAAGCGACGTTTCCATAGGTATAGTTGTAGCCGCTTTGCCAAGTCTTGCATGAGCCATTGGAGTAGGTGGCGGTGCATTTGAACTGCGCGACATAGGTGGCAGTGGCGGTGCGCTTCATCTGGTTGTAGATGGAGAAGCGGGTCAGGGGCAGGTCCTTCTGGGTTGCGTCCCAACCGCTGCCTTTGGCGTACCAGACGCCGGCGATGTTCTGGGCATACTTGGTGGACGAATAGGTCGAACTCATGCTCGCCCAGTCGAAATTCTCGTGATGGATCGGCGAAATCCCGGTGGTGTCCATCCAGGATGCCGAAGCGTTGCCCGGGCCGACATTGACCGATGCGGCGAAGGGAACGAGGCTGAACTGGACCGGGTTGGTGACCTGCTTCATCATCTGCGCCTGGCCAGCCAACTGGTCGACCAGCTGCTTCGCGGCATCCTTGAGAAGGTCGAAGCGTACCTTGTTTGATCCTTTGCCGAGTTCCGTCATCGAGCCGGAATTGTCGAGCACCAGCGACACTTCCAGCGTATTCTTCAGTCGGACTTCGGAGCATGCGCCGAAGCTGATGTCGCTGTTGGCGGCGCTGCCACCCACCAGCACTTTTGCAGTCGGCAGGAAGTAGGGCTTGTAGGTCAAGGTGCTGCAGAGCTTCAAGGTGCCGCCGCCTGCGTTGTTATTAGGCAGCGTCACGGCGAGCGTGGTGTTGGCTGGATCGATATGCGCGAGATTGGCTTCGAAGAAATTCTTGGCGTAGGCCTTGGCATCGGTGTCGCTGGCGCCGGCAACGATCTGCTGGGCAGTGGCGACGCCGGCCGCGTCCAGGGCGTTCAAGGCGTTTTGTCGCTGCCGCGTCATTTCCGTATAGTCGACGCCGATTGCCAGGCCACCCATGAGCGGTACCATGGCGACGACGGTCATGAGCGCGTAATTGCCACGCCGATCGCTTCCGAATCTCCGGATCATTGTTCCAAAATACCCCCGCCAAATCGATAATCGGTGGGGATCGTGTCATAAATCGTTAAATTTCACGTTGCCGTAATATGTCCAAGGTCGAGCCGCCCTTTCAACGCGCGTTAACCATATGCTGTCCAGTGGTGGCTTTGGGTGCCAACGGATAGCCCGATCGGGCGCACAGTTCGCCCTTCGCGTCGATCTCCGGGTGAAAGCTGATGACAGCACGGATCGGTTCGGATAATTCGAACCCGCTGCGGCGAACCGTCGGCCGCCGCACTCGCAACGCTCATATCGAAGGAAACGGCATGGCGGATTCGCCTGACATCGTCGGCTCGCTTGAAGACGTCTCAAAAGCCTATTCGGCAATTCTTTGCGATGTCTGGGGCGTGGTGCACAATGGCGAATGGCATTTCCCGGCGGCTGCGGTGGCGCTGGCCAGGGCAAGGGCAGCCGGCATTCCCGTTGTTCTCATCACCAATTCGCCCCGCCGCAGCGCCGATGTCGTGGCTCAGATGAGTGCGATCGGCGTTCCGCCGTCAGCGTACGACCGTGTGGTGACCTCGGGCGACGTGACCCGCGACCTGATCGCGGAAGGCCCACGCAAGATCTTCCATATCGGCGCCGACCGCGATCTGACGCTCTATGACGGCCTCGATGTCGACCTCGTCGAGGAATTCGAGGCCGCCGGTGTCGTGTGCACCGGCCTGTTCGATGACGAGGTCGAGAAGCCTGAGGATTATGCCGACCTTCTGCGCCGGTTGCGTGCCAGGAACCTGCCATTCATCTGCGCCAATCCCGATATCATGGTCGAGCGTGGCGAACGCATCATCTGGTGCGCCGGCGCGCTGGCGCGCGACTATGCCCAGCTTGGCGGCCGCACGCTGATCGCCGGAAAGCCCTACGCGCCGATCTACGATCTTGCGATGAAGGAGGTGGCGGAGGTGCTTGGCCGGCCGGTCGAGCGCTCTCGGGTATTGGCCATCGGCGATGGGGTGATGACCGATGTGAAGGGGGCGGCCGACAATGGTTTCAACGTTCTCTATGTTTCCGGCGGCATCCATGCCCGCGACTATGGCGATGCATCCCGGCCGGATCCGGCCAAGCTCGGGCTCTTTCTGGAGCGGCACGGCTATCGTCCCGTGGCCGTCATGGTCAGACTGCAGTAGGTGGCAATGGTAGGCTTCCAGCATCTCACCGCGACCGCGCCGCTGCCTGCCGATCTGCGTGACGGCGTTGTCGCGATCGGCAATTTCGATGGCGTCCACCGTGGTCATCAGGCGGTGCTCGAACGGGCGCTGGCCGAGGCTGTGCGGCGCGAAGTGCCGGCCCTGGTGCTGAGCTTCGAACCGCACCCGCGAAAGGTCTTCAGACCCGACATGCCGCTGTTCGTGCTGACGCCGCCGCCGATGAAGGCGCGGCTCTTGTCCTTGCTGGGTTTTGCCGCGCTCGTCGAGCAGCCGTTCACGCGCGACTTCGCGGCGCTGTCGGCGGAAGCCTTCGTCACCGACGTACTGGAGAGGACGCTCGGCATCACCCACGCCGTGACCGGCTTCGATTTCCATTTCGGCAAGGACCGCCAGGGCGGACCGGCCTATCTGATGGCAGCCGGCGAGCGCCATGGCTTTGGCGTCACGCTCGTCGACGCTTTTCGCGACGAGGGCGCCGAGGTAGTTTCGTCGAGCCGGATCCGGGCCCTGCTCTGCGATGGCGAGGTAGTCGAGGCCGCCGGTCTGCTGGGTTATCGGTTCACGGTCGAGGCCGAAGTGATCGGCGGGCAGCAGCTCGGCCGCACGCTGGGCTTTCCCACCGCCAACATGAGGCTTTCACCGGAAGCGACTCTGAAGGAAGGGATTTATGCCGTCCGCTTCCGCCGCGCCGACGGCACGCTGCATGACGGCGTCGCCAGCTTCGGCCGCCGCCCGACCGTTGACGACAATGGCGCACCGCTTCTGGAAACCTTTGTCTTCGATTTTTCCGGCGATCTCTACGGCGAGACCTGCGAGGTCTCGTTCTTCGGCTTCCTGCGCAGCGAGATCAAATTCGACGGCCTCGATGGATTGGTGGTGCAGATGAAGCGCGATGAAGCCGAGGCCCGGGCGCTGCTTGCCGGCGTCAAGCCGCTTTCGCAGCTCGACGCGGCGATTGCCTTCTGACTTACTTTTTCAACGCCAGGCCGACCGCGATGAAGGTCCAGCCCTGGAAGATCAGGTCGATCGCCAGGAACAGTCCGAGCACCCACAGGCTGTTGACCGGCCACCCCATGGCGATGATCAGGCCGGCAAGCACGCTGATGAGGCCTGCCGCGACGATCCAGCCCCAGCCCTGTTCCGGACGGTGGCTGTAGCCGACCCAGGCCCGCAGCGCGCCGGAAGCGACGAGCGCAACGGCCAGCAGGAAGGTCAGCACCGCCGAGGCCAGCAGCGGATTGTCGAAAGCGAAAAATCCGGCGACCGCATAAAGCAGCCCGCTGAGCAGCCAGTAGAAGAAGCGGCCCCAGGTCTTGACCCCGAAAGCATGCATGATCTCGATGATGCCGGCCACCAGCATCAGCCAGCCGACGACATAGACGGAAGCAACTGTGGCGATGAACAGATTGCCGAAAGCAATGCCGCCGAGGATCAGCAGCACCACGCCCAGACCAACAAACCACCCCCACTTTTCCCGCGTCTGGCCGACCGCGTTCTTCAGTGTATCGCCGTGCAAGGTCATGATCCATCTCCCTCCACATCTGGCCGCGCATCCTGCGGTTGAAGGAAGGTAATCCCAATGGCACTACCCGTCCAGCGCGGTGGCTATTGCAAAGGCGCGGCGAAGCTGGTGTCATCCCGCTTTGCATCAGGGAGGTATGACAATGAAGCGATCCCATGGGCTCGCCCTGTTTTCCTCAACTTTCGCCCTGTTCGCTGCCAATGCGGCTTCCGCATTCGCAGCGCAGCCCGGCGATCCGCCGGATGGCATCACGAAGATAGAAACGGTGGTCGTCATCTTCGCCGAGAACCGCGCCTTCGACAATCTCTATGGCCGTTTTCCCGGTGCCGAAGGCATCGACAAAGCCAGCCAGGAAAGCCTGCAGCAGCGCGACCGTGACGGCTCGGTGCTGTCCGAACTGCCGCCGGTGTGGGACGGGCTGACCGCCAAGGGCGTCACGCCGCCGGTGACGCAGGCGATGACCGAGCACCTTCCAAATGCGCCGTTCACCGTGAACGACGCAAAGGGTTTCAACGTTCCGCTCAGCGTCACAACGCACGATCTCTGGCATCGCTACTACCAGAACCAGATGCAGATCAACGGCGGCAAGAACGACATGTTCGTTGCCTGGGCCGATTCAGGCGCCATGCCGATGAGCAACTGGGACGCCTCCAAGACCGACATGTGGGCGGTTGCGCAGAAATACGTGCTGGCCGATCATTTCTTCATGGGTGGGTTCGGCGGCTCGTTTTTCAACCACCAATGGCTGATCTGCGCTTGCGCGCCTTACTACGCCGATGCCGACAAAAGCCCGGCCAAACCGTCGATTTCGGTGACGGATGATAGCGGCACAGCGCTGAAGATCGCCGACAATTCGCCGAAATCGGCGCGCGACGGCATTCCGAAATTTGTCTCCGATGGCAATCTGACGCCGGACTTCCATGCGGTGAACACGATGCAGCCGCCTTACCAGCCGAGCGGCACCGATCCGGCGCCTGGCGGCGATCCGCTCCTTGCGGATCCGGCCAAGCCCACCACGCTGCCGCCCCAGACGGAGCCGACCATCGGCGACATGCTTAGCCTAAAGCACATCACCTGGGCATGGTATTCGGGCGCCTGGCAGTACACGCTCGACCATGGCAACAAGTCGCCGGTTCCGAATTTCCAGTACCACCACCAACCGTTCAACTATTATGCCAATTACGCGCCGGGTACCGAAGCCAGGCGCGAACATTTGCGCGACGGTGGGCTGGGCGGCGTTAGCTTCATCCAGGCGATCGACGACGGCGCCCTGCCACAGGTCTCCTTCTACAAGCCGCAGGGCAATCTCAACGAGCATTCCGGCTATGCAGACATCGAGGCCGGAGATCGCCATATCGCCGACGTCGTCGCCCATCTGGAGAAAAGCCCGCAATGGCCGCATATGCTGGTCGTCGTCACCTATGACGAGAATGGCGGCATCTGGGATCACGTCCCTCCGCCCAAGGGCGACCGCTGGGGGCCGGGCACACGCGTCCCCGCCATCATCGTTTCGCCCTTCGCCAAGCACGGCTATGTCGATCAGACGCCCTATGACACGACTTCGATCCTGCGCTTCATCACCGAGCGCTTCGAACTGCCGGTGCTGCACGGCATCGTGGTTCGCGACAGGGCCGTCGCCGCGCATGGCGAACCACCGCTCGGCGATCTTACCGCCGGGCTCGACCTCAAGTGAACGCCCGTGTCGGTAGGAAAACGATGAACGCTGACGGGATCGTCGCCCTTGTCACCGCTGCCGGCATCGAGCTTACCGACCGCCGCCGTAACGCCGAGGGCGACGGCTGGTCGCTAAGCTTTGCCAACGGTGCAACGGTGGAGGTGGGTGACGACGGATCGGCCCGCATTGCCGGCAAGGGCAGCAAGGCCGTGAGAGGGCTGCTGGACCTGCCGACCGCGCCGCGCCGCGTCTGATCCGGCGCGGCCGGACACACGGTTGGCCGACGCAACTGTTACGGATGTTAAGTCAAATTTTACCGAACTGGCGCCATGGCTTGAGCGATGCCGGGTGTTTGTTCCGGCGTGTTTCGCGTATGGGGTATCGATGCGTATTGTCCGAGCGATTCCGCTGCTTCTGACGGCCTCCTTGCTGGGCGCTTCCGCCGCCGAGGCCGGCGACGGCCCCTTCGGCTGGCTGTCCGGCGACTGGTACCTGACGGTTGGCGCCACGGGCATGGTCGCGCCGAATTTCGAGGGCGGCAAGAAATACATGCTCAGCGCCCAGCCCATCATCTCCCTGGGCAAGGCCGGTCCCCAGGCTCGCTTCACCTCGCGCAATGACAATATTTCGCTGGCGCTGGTCGATGATGGCGGAGTCCGCGCCGGCCTGACCGGCAAGTTCCTGTTTTCGCGCAGCAGCGACGACGAACTCGAGGGACTCGATCCGGTGCGCTGGGGTGGCGAAGTCGGCGGCTTCTTCGAATTCTATCCGACGGACTGGATGCGCGCGCGCGCCGAATTGCGTCATGGCATCCGTGCCCATAACGGCTTTGTCGCCGATATCGCCGCCGACGCCTTCTACGATGTGACGCCAACGGTCAGGATTTCGGGCGGCCCGCGCGTGTCCTTTGCTTCGGCAAACTATTTCGACGCCTATTATGGCGTCAACGCGCAGGAAGCCGTGGCCTCGGGCCTGAGCCAGTATAATCCCGGTGGCGGCCTGAAATCCGTCGGCCTGGGCGGCGCGGTGACCTGGAAGGTAACCGATCCGATGACAGCCAGCCTGTTCGGCGAATATTCGCGCCTGGAGGGGCCGGCAGCCGATTCCAGCCTGGTCAGGGAGCGCGGCGACCGCAACCAGTTCATGGTCGGTGTGTCGACCACCTATCGCTTCGACTTCAAGATGTAGGCGAATCGAACGAGACGCTTTATTCCTGCGTCCATCTCCGCTAAAAGCCACGCCATGATGAGCTTTTCGCGCCTTTTCGCGATCGCGATACGAATTACTGGCCCGGTGTTCCAGGTGGCCTGAGCGCCGCCGGAACCGCCGGGAGTTTCGCGCGCGCCCTCGCGCTTTTTCAGAACATCGACGCATATCGCCCAAAAGTGGGTCCGGTTTTGGGAACGATGTGCGTCAATCAAAGACTTCAACGCCCGGCTTTGTGCCGACGGGCTACGCAGATGGCAGATCAATGACCGACACTGTTGAAACGATCGACTATTCCAAGACGCTTTATTTGCCGCAGACGGATTTCCCGATGCGCGCCGGCCTGCCTGAGAAGGAGCCGGTGCTGGTCAAGCGCTGGCAGGACATGGACCTCTACGCCAAGCTGCGTGAGAGTGCCGCCGGCCGCACGAAATATGTGCTGCATGACGGCCCGCCCTACGCCAACGGCAATATCCACATCGGCCATGCGCTGAACAAGATCCTAAAGGACGTCATCACCCGCTCTTTCCAGATGCGCGGCTATGATTCGAACTACGTGCCTGGCTGGGACTGCCACGGCCTGCCGATCGAGTGGAAGATAGAGGAGCAGTACCGCGCCAAGGGCAAGAACAAGGACGAGGTGCCGGTCAACGAATTCCGCAAGGAATGCCGTGAGTTCGCCGCGCACTGGATCACGGTGCAGGGTGGCGAGTTCCAGCGGCTTGGCGTCATCGGCGACTTCAAGAATCCCTATACGACGATGGCTTTCCATGCCGAGGCGCGCATCGCCGGCGAACTGTTGAAATTCGCCCTGTCGGGCCAGCTCTATCGCGGCTCGAAGCCGGTGATGTGGAGCGTTGTCGAGCGCACCGCATTGGCCGAAGCCGAGATCGAGTATCAGGACTATGAGTCAGACACGATCTGGGCGAAGTTTCCGGTGGCCAATCTTGTCGTCGCCAATGTCGTGGACGGGCAGCCGGCGGAGCTCAATCCAGACCTGAGCGGACGGTCGCTGGATCTGCTGGACGCCCATGTCGTCATCTGGACCACGACGCCCTGGACCATCCCGGGCAACCGCGCCGTCAGCTATTCGCCGCGCGTCGCCTACGGGCTCTATGAGGTGACGGCGGCCGAGAATGCCTTTGGCCCGCAGCCGGGTGAGAAGCTGATCTTCGCCGACGCGCTGGCCGAGGAAAGCCAGGCCAAGGCCAAGGTCACCTTGAAGCGCCTTCACGATGTCAGCGCCGAACAGCTTGGAAATCTTGTGCTTTCACACCCGTTCAAGGGTCTCGGCGGCGGTTACGAGTTCCCGGTGCCGATGGTTGCGGGCGATCATGTGACCGACGATGCCGGCACCGGCTTCGTCCACACCGCGCCTGGCCATGGGCGCGAGGATTTTGACGCCTGGATGGACGCCGCACCCCAGCTGCGCACGCGTGGCATCGACACCGTGATCCCCTTTACTGTCGACGATGCCGGCTTCTTCACCAGGGACGCGCCAGGCTTCGGCCCGGATCGCGAGGGCGGGGCCGCGCGTGTCATCGACGACAATGGCAAGAAGGGCAACGCCAACCAGGCCGTGATCGACGAGCTGATCAAGCGCAACGCGCTCTTCGCGCGCGGCCGCCTGAAGCACAGCTACCCGCATTCCTGGCGGTCGAAGAAGCCGGTGATTTTCCGCAACACGCCGCAATGGTTCGTCTACATGGACAAGGACCTCGGCGACGGCACGACACTGCGCAGCCGCGCCTTGAAGGCCATCGACGACACGCGCTTCGTGCCGGCTGCGGGCCAGAACCGCATCCGCGCCATGATCGAGGAGCGCCCCGACTGGGTGCTGTCGCGCCAGCGCGCCTGGGGCGTGCCGATCGCCGTCTTTGCCGATGAGGACGGCAACGTTCTGAAGGACGCGGCGGTCAACCAGCGCATCATGGACGCTTTCGAGGAAGAGGGCGCCGACGCCTGGTTCGCCGCCGGCGCCAAGGAACGCTTCCTCGGTAATCACGATGCGTCCAAATGGAAGCAGGTGATGGACATCCTCGACGTCTGGTTCGATTCGGGCTCGACGCATGTTTTCACGCTGGAGGATCGCCCTGACCTGAAATGGCCGGCCGACGTCTATCTCGAAGGGTCCGACCAGCATCGCGGCTGGTTCCACTCTTCGCTGCTCGAAAGCTGCGGCACCAGGGGCAGGGCGCCTTATGACACCGTCGTCACCCATGGCTTCACCATGGACGAGGACGGACGCAAGATGTCGAAATCGCTCGGCAACACGGTGGTGCCGCAGGACGTCATCAAGCAGTCGGGCGCCGACATATTGCGCCTATGGGTGGTGACGACGGATTATTGGGAAGACCAGCGGCTCGGCAAGAACGTGCTGCAGACCAATATCGACGCCTACCGCAAGCTGCGCAACACCATTCGCTGGATGCTGGGCACGCTCGCCCATGACGATGGCGAGACCGTGCCGCTGGAAGCGATGCCGGAGCTTGAGCGGCTGATGCTGCATCGGCTGGCCGAACTCGACGAGGTGGTGCGCCAGGGCTACGACGCCTTCGAGTTCAAGCGCATCACCCGCGCGCTCATCGATTTCATGGTGGTCGAGCTGTCGGCCTTCTATTTCGACATCCGCAAGGACGCGCTCTACTGCGACGGACCGTCAAGCGTGAAGCGCAAGGCCTCGGTGCAGGTAGTGCGCAATCTTTTCGACTGCCTGGTGAAATGGCTGGCGCCGATGCTGCCCTTCACCATGGAAGAGGCTTGGCTCGACCGTCATCCCGATGCCGTTTCGGTGCATCTCGACCAGTTCCCGGAAATTCCGGCGGATTGGAAGAATGAGGCGCTGGCGGAAAAGTGGCGCAAGGTGCGGCAGGTGCGCCGCGTCGTCACCGGCGCGCTCGAGATCGCGCGTGCCCAGAAGGTGATCGGCTCCTCACTGGAAGCGGTGCCGGTCGTCACCATCAACGACGCAGCGCTCGAAGCGGCGATATCGGACGTCGACATGGCCGAGATGGCGATCACCAGCGATCTCGTCATTGCCCATGGCCAGGCGCCGGAAGGCGCCTTCACCCTCGACGATGTCAAGGGCGTCGCCGTGGTGGTCGAGAAAGCCGAGGACCGCGGCCTGGTCAAATGCGCGCGTTCCTGGCGCTACACGGCCGATGTCGGGCAGGATCCTGCCTTTCCCGATGTCTCCGCGCGTGATGCCACCGTGCTGCATGAGCTGAAGGCGCTCGGCCGGCTCTAGGTGCATGTCGCCCGAAACTTTGCCGCGCGATCAATAGTGCACAAATGCCACGCCGGGCGGTGCAAATCCGCCCGTGCGTTGCCCTTAACGAGCGGTTGAGGTAAACACGCGAAACTCCGGAAGACAAATTGTCGCCGGATTTCCGTCGCAAGTGCTTGGACGATGGGGACCGGTCACAAGACTGGTGGCGATCGAGAGGCTGTCTAGAGTGGGACTTTTTGGCATGACCGAGAGATATAAGGCGCGCCTTGCGCTGCTGGCGCCGCTTGTCGCATCGGGCCTCGCTCTATCCGGCTGCATGGGTTCTCCGACCTATGGCACCGACAAGACCGCTGCCGAACAGCTGGCCGGCGATCTCACCGGCGCCGTTTCCTTCGCGCCGAAGCGCAAGGATCCGATCGACTACAAGCCACGCCCCACCTTGGTGAAACCCGCTCCCGGACAGAAGGAAGCGCTGCCTGCGCCTCAGGAAAGCATCGAGACGGCAAGCGCCGAATGGCCCGAATCGCCCGAGCAACGCCGCGCGCGCCTGCGCGCCGACGCCACCGCCCACCAGAATGATCCGAACTATCAGGCTGAGATCGTCGACGATGTGCAGACCGATCCGGCCTCGGTCAAGAAGGCGATGGCGGATTCAGGCTCCAGCCACCCGCCGGCCTGGACACCCGCTGATTCCGACAAGGGCCGCGCCGCCGAGATCCAGCGTCGTCTTGCCGCGAGCAAGCAGGGCGACCCCAATACCCGCAGATATCTGAGCGAGCCGCCATTGGCCTATCGTGTCGCGGCCGGCACCGCGCCGCAGAACGAACTCGGCGAGGACGAATACAAGAAGGAACGCCGCCTGAAGAAAGAGGCGGAAGGCAAGAAGTCCGGCTGGTTCGACTGGTTGCCGTCCCTGTAAGAGTAATTCCAGGAAAAGTGTGAAGCGGTTTTCCCGGGAAAAGCGCGTAGCGCTTTCACTACGGAGTTGCGTCAAGACAAAGAGCCTGAGAACGGCCACGCTGCCCTTTCGGGCGGAACGGCGCGGTTCAGTCGCGACGTTCCTTGAAAAAATCCTTCAGCAGCAGGGCAGCCTCGGTCTCGCCCATACCCGGATAGATGTCGGGCGTGTGGTGGCAGGTCGGCGAGGCGAAGAAGCGCACGCCATTGACCACCGCACCGCCCTTTTCGTCGGCGGCGCCGAAGTAGAGACGGCGTAGCCTGGCGAAGGCGATGGCGCCGGCGCACATGGCACAAGGTTCCAGCGTCACATAGAGATCGTGGCCGGTGAGCCGCTCGCTTGAGAGTTTGCCGCAGGCTTCGCGGATGACCAGCATCTCGGCATGCGCAGTCGGGTCGGCAAGCTCGCGGGTGCGGTTGCCGGCTTTTGCAACGACGGTGCTGCCGTTGGCGACGACGGCGCCGACCGGCACTTCGCCGCGCAAGGCTGCCGCTTCGGCCTCCTCAAGCGCCAGCGCCATGAAATCCGGCCGCTTCACGCGGTTTCCATTCCGATTATCTCCTCGCCACTCCTGGCTTTTGGTTTTCGTTTGTCTTCCCGGGAAAACCGGTTCCCACTTTTCCCTGACAAACTCCCGCGATCCTGTTATGGAGCGCATCAACCCGAAAATCGGACTCGATTTTCGGAAAAGATCATGCGCCAAATCAAAGTGCTACAGCGTTCGTTGCGCGCCCGAAAGGATGCGCCACGCTGTAGCAGCGCAAACGGACAAAGGCCACATGGACGACAACGACAAGAAATCTCCGCGCCAAAAAGGCCCGGGCAAGAAACCTGCGGCTCCGCGAGGCGACAGGAAGCCATCCTTCGGCGCCAAGAAACCCTATGCGCCGCGCGGCGATCGGCCGATGGCCGTCGAGGGCGAACGGCCGAAGCGCGACTTCAAGGGCGGCGACAAGCCATTCAGCAAAGGCCCACGTAAGCCTTACGCACCGCGTGGCGATCGATCGACGGCGGCTGAGGGCGAGCGCAAGCCCTACGAGAAGCGCGAAGGACCGCGCAAACCCTATGCGCCGCGCGGCGACCGTCCGACGGCGGCCGAAGGCGAACGCAAGCCCTATGAAAAGCGCGAAGGATCGCGCAAACCCTATGCGCCGCGCGGCGATCGGCCCATGGCGGCTGAAGGCGAGCGCAAGCCGTATGAGAAGCGCGAAGGCCCGCGCAAACCCTATGCGCCGCGCGGCGACCGTCCCATGGCGGCTGAAGGCGAGCGCAAGCCCTACGAGAAGCGCGAAGGGCCGCGCAAGCCATATGCGCCGCGCGGCGATCGTCCGGTTGCCGCATCGGCGGAGGGCGGCGAAAAGCGTTTCGACCGTCCCAAGCGTGATTTCGGCGATCGCCCGAAGCGTGACTTTGCCGACCGCCCAAAGCGTGACTTTGGCGGTGACCGCCCCAAGCGTGATTTCAGCGATCGGCCCCAAGGGGCATCGGCCGGCTTCAAGCCGCGCCCGCGTCCCGCGGAGGCCACGGAAGAGGCCAGCGAGCGCATCGCCAAGCGGCTGGCGCGCGCTGGGCTTGCTTCGCGCCGCGACGCCGAGGAATTGATCGCCGCCGGCCGCGTCAAGGTCAACGGCCGCGCTCTGACTTCGCCGGCCTTCAATGTGATGCCTGGCGATATCATCCATCTCGACGGCATGGAGATCCCGCCGATCGAACGCACGCGCCTGTTCCTGTTCCACAAGCCGGCCGGCGTCGTCACCACCAACCGTGACCCCGAAGGCCGCAAGACCGTTTTCGACGTGCTGCCGGCCGAATTGCCGCGGCTGATGACCATTGGCCGCCTCGACATCAACACCGAAGGCCTGCTGCTGCTGACCAATGATGGCGGCCTGTCGCGCGTGCTCGAACTGCCGGCCACAGGCTGGCTGCGCCGCTACCGCGTGCGCGTCCACGGCAAGGTCGAGGAAAGCGCGCTTGCCGGTCTGCGCGAAGGCATTGCCGTCGATGGCGTCTTCTACGGTGCCATCGAAGCCAGCCTCGACCGCGAGCAGGGCTCCAATGCCTGGCTGACGATCGGCCTGCGCGAAGGCAAGAACCGCGAAGTGAAGAACATCCTCGGCGCGCTCGGTCTCGACGTGACTCGGCTGATCCGCATTTCCTATGGGCCGTTCCAGCTCGAGGATCTTCCCGAGGGCCATGTGCTGGAGATCAAGGGCCGCGTGCTGCGCGACCAGCTTGGCGAGCGCCTGGTGGAGGAGTCCGGCGCCAATTTCGACGCAGAGATAGCAAAACCGTTCTCCAACAAGCCGGTGCGGCGCACTGAAGTTCGCGAGCCGGAACCCGAGCGGCCGAAATTCACGCGCGACGGCGAGCGCCGGCCGATCGGCGAGGGCGGGTTGATCAAGAACCGCAAGCGCCGCGAAGGCAGCCGCGACGAGGCGCTCGGCAAGCTGTCGACCAGTCCCGACAGAGGCGAGAGGCCGGAAAAGAGCTTTGGCGAACGCGGGTCCCGGCCCGAACGCGGCGGCTTTGGCGACAAGCCACGTGGCAGTTTCGGCGACAAACCGCGCGGTGGCTTCGGCGACAAGCCTCGTGGCGGTTTTGGCGGCAAGAAATCCGAGCGCGAGCAGCGGCCGATAGAGCCGCCCGGCCAGCGCAAGGCCAATGTCTGGATGGCGCCAGGGGCCCGGCCGATCGGCAAGGGCAGGGCGGAAGCCGACGCCGCCAAGGCGGCGGAGGCCAAGGCGCGCAAGGCCTCGTTCAAGCCGTCCTATGGCAAGCCCGCTGGCAAACCAGGCGGCGCAAAGCCGTTCGTCAAGCCGCGTGGCGAGCGTCCGGCTGGCGGTGAACGGCCGCGTGGCGGTCCCAAGGGTCCCCGCACAAGATGAGGATCGTCGGCGGTGAGTTTCGTGGGCGTCCGCTGGCGACGCCCCGCAGCAGCGCCATCCGTCCGACGACCGACCGCACCCGCGAGGCCGTCTTCAACGTGCTGGCGCATCGCTTTGCCGAACAGCTGGACGGCGCGCGCGTCCTGGACCTGTTCGCCGGCACCGGGGCGCTTGGTCTGGAAGCGCTGTCGCGCGGCGCATCCTATGGCGTCTTCATCGAGGAATCGGCCGAAGGCCGCGGCCTGATCCGCGACAATGTCGAGGCCTTCGGCCTGACCGGACGCACCAAGATCTTTCGCCGCGACGCCACCGGCCTTGGCGAGGCGGGCACGCTGGCGCCGTTCGGCCTGGTCTTCGCCGACCCGCCCTACGGCAAGGGGCTGGGCGAGCGCGCGCTGCAGTCTGCCAGAGCCGGCGGCTGGCTGCGCCCCGGCGCGCTCTGCGTGGTCGAGGAGACGGCGGCGGCTCCCTTCGAGCCGGGTCCCGGCTTTTCGGTGCTGGACGAGCGCAACTATGGCGAGACCATCATCCGCTTCATCGAGGCTGCGTGACACGCCTGCATCGAGCGGTGGCCTCTTTGCCGCCGCCTTTGCCGGCAACAACAAATCACTTTGCTTGTCGCCAGCACCTTGCCTATCGTCTTGAAGAGAAAACCGGAGCCATTGATGACATCCAGGGCTGAATGGCTGCGGACGACACTGCTGGCAACCTCGCTGGCCTTCACGCTCACCGGCCCCGTGCTGGCCGACAGCAGCGCGTCGCCCGACAAGACGCCGGCCGAATTCAAGGTGACGGATTTCCTGCTCGATAACGGCATGGAGGTGGTCGTCATTCCCGACCATCGCGCGCCGATCGTCACCCATATGGTCTGGTACAAGATCGGCAGCGCCGACGAGCCGCCCGGCAAATCCGGCATCGCCCATTTCTTCGAGCATCTGATGTTCAAGGCGACGACAAATCACGCCTCCGGCGAGTTCGACCGCGCCGTCTCCGACATTGGCGGCTCCAACAACGCCTTCACCTCCTACGACTACACCGCTTTCCACGAGACGGTGGCGCCCTCGGCGCTTGAGCAGATGATGGGTTTCGAGGCCGACCGCATGCGCAACCTCATCCTCACCGACGACGTCATCAAGACCGAGCGCGACGTCATCCTGGAAGAGCGCCGCTCGCGCATCGACAACAATCCGCAGGCGGTGCTCGACGAGGAAGTCGATGCCACGCTGTGGCAGAACCAGCCCTATCGCATTCCGGTCATCGGCTGGATGCAGGAGATGGAGCAGCTCAACCGCACCGACGCCGTCGCTTTCTATGACAAATACTACCGGCCCAACAACGCCGTCCTGATCGTGGCCGGCGATGTCGAGCCGGAGACGGTCAAGGCGTTGGCCGAAAAGACCTATGGCAAGGTGGCGCGCGGGCCGGACCTGCCGCCGCGCATCCGCCCGGTCGAGCCGGAGCAGAACACCAAGCGCACGGTCACGCTCACCGACGCCCGCGTCAGCGTGCCGAGTTTCTCGACGCAATGGGTGGTGCCGTCCTACCACACCGCCAAGCCGGGCGAGGCCGAGGCGCTCGACCTCTTGGCCGAGATCCTCGGCGGCGGCAACCGCAGCCGGCTCTACCAGGCGCTGGTGGTCAAGCAAGGCATCGCTTCCAATGCCGGCGCGTATTTCCAGGGCACCATGCTCGACGACACCAATTTCACCGTCTATGGCGCGCCGCGCGGCGACGCCAAGCTGGCCGACGTCGAGGCCGCGGTCGATGCGGAGGTGGCGCGCATCGCCAGCGGCGGCGTCACGCCGGATGAGCTGGAAAAGGCCAAGGACCGCTATATCAGGTCGATGGTCTTTGCCCGCGACAAGCAGGACTCCATGGCCGAAATCTATGGCTCGACGCTGGCCACCGGCGGCAACGTGCAGGATGTTCAGCAATGGCCGGACCGCATCCGCAAGGTCACTGCGGACGAGGTCAAGGCCGTCGCCGCGCGCTATCTGGTGCTGGCCCGCTCGACATCAGGCTATCTCTTGCCGCAGCAACAGGCGGGGAATTGATGATGAACTCGACACATATGCGCGAGGCGGTGACGGCGCCTTCCCTTCTCCCCTTGTGGGAGAAGGTGGATCGGCGCGCAGCGCCGAGACGGAGGAGGGGTGCGTGCCGGATCGCCGTCCTTGCCAAGCTGGAACACCCCTCATCTGACCTCGCTTCGCGAGGCCACCTTCTCCCACAAGGGGAGAAGGGAAGACCGCGCGTGGCCACCGCCCTCGCAACCCTCTTCCTTTCCATCCTTTTCCTGATCCTGCCCGCGCTTGCCGCGCGCGCGATGGATATCCAGCAGGTCACCTCCCCAAAAGGCATCACCGCATGGCTGGTTGAGGACTATTCCGTACCGATCGTCGCCGTCCGTTTCGTCTTCGGCGGCGGCTCGACGCAGGATCCGGTGGGCAAGGAGGGCTTGGCCAATCTGATGACCGGCCTGTTCGACGAGGGCGCCGGATCCCTCGATTCGGAAGCCTTCCAGGTCAGGCTCGACGATGCCGGCGCCGAGATGAGCTTCGAGGAGACCCGCGACGGCGTCTATGGCTCCATGCGCATGCTGGCCGAGCAGCGCGACGAGGCCTTCGACCTGTTGCGGCTGGCGGTCAACGAGCCGCGCTTCGACCAGGCGCCGATCGACCGCATCCGCGCCCAGATCCTGTCCGGCATCATCGCCAACGAGAATGATCCCGACACGGTGGCGCAGAACAAATGGGCGCGCGCCGTCTATGGCGACCATCCCTATTCGCGCTCCGACCAAGGCACAAGGCAGAGCATCGCCGCCATCACCAAGGACGATCTGAAGGCCCTGCACAAGGCGGTGTTCGCGCGCGGCGGCCTGCATGTCGCCGTGGTCGGCGCCATCGATGCCGAGACGCTGAAGAAGAAGCTGGACATGGTGTTCGGCGATCTGCCGAAGGACCAGGCGCTCGCCCCGGTCTCCGATGTCGAGCCGAAGCTGGCGCAGCGCGTCGAGGTCAATTACGACCTGCCGCAGACCTCGCTGCAGCTCGCCTGGCCGGGCGTGAAGCGCAAGTCGGCCGATTTCTTCCCCGCCGTGCTGATGAACGAGATCCTGGGCGGCGGCACCTTCACCTCGCGCCTGTTCGAGGAGGTGCGCGAAAAGCGCGGGCTGGCCTACAGCGTCAATTCCTCGCTGGTCAACCAGGACCATGCCAACGCGCTGATCGTCACCACCGGCACGCGTTCGGACCGCGCGTCCGAGACGCTCGGCATCGTGCGCGACGTCGCCAGGCAGTTGGCTGAGGAAGGCCCGACCGAAGCTGAACTGGCGGCGACCAAGAAATATCTCATCGGCGCCTATGCCATCACCAATCTGGACTCTTCGAGTTCCATCGCCGCGACGCTGGTCGAATTGCAGCTCGACGATCTCGGCATCGACTACATGCAGCGTCGCGCCGGCTACATCAACGCGGTGACCCTCGACCAGGTCAAGGCGGCGGCGAAAAAGCTGCTGACGGCCGACCCGACCATCATGGTGGTCGGGCCGCCGCTGGCCGGAGCCGGCAAGGGATGAGCCCGACATTCGGCATAGCCTTCGGCGGCGGCGGCGCGCGCGGCCTGGCGCATATCCATGTCATCGAGGCGCTGGACGAGCTCGGCATCAAGCCGGTGGCGATCGCCGGCTCGTCGATCGGCGCCATCATGGGCGCCGGCATGGCCGCGGGCATGACCGGCAAAGAGATCCACGACTATGCCCGCTCGATACTCGGCCGCCGCGCCGAAGTGGCGAGCCGCATGTGGCGCGCGCGGCCAGGCACCATCGCGGAGGCCATGCAGAATGGCATCCGGGTCAGCCAGTTCAATGTCGAGCGTATCCTCAAGGCATTCCTGCCCGAGGCCATTCCCGAAACTTTCGCCGAACTGAAAATCCCGCTGAAGGTGACCGCGACCGACTATTTCGGCCACAAGCTCGCCGTGTTCGACGAAGGCGACCTGCATTCCGCGCTTGCAGCCTCTGCCGCCATTCCCGCCGTGTTCCGCCCGGTGACGCGCGACGGCAGGCTGCTGATCGACGGCGGCATCTACAACCCCGTGCCCTTCGATCTCATCGAGAACGACGCCGACATCATCATCGGCGTCGACGTGGTCGGTGCGCCGGAAGAGGCCGACCGCAAGCACCCCACCTCCGTCGACCTGATGTTCGGCGCCACGCAGCTGATGATGCAGTCGATTATCGCCAACAAGCTGAAACAGTGCCGCCCCGACATTCTGGTCCGCCCGGCGGTGTCGAAATACCGCGTGCTGGATTTCCTGAAGATCGATGCGCTGATGAACGAGACGGCTGACATCAAGGATCAGCTGAAGCGCGAGGTGGAGCGGGTGGTGGAGGCGCGCAATGGCGCCGCCATCAAGCGGAGGCGAGGGAAGAAGGCCGGGTGAGTGGTGAGGCCGGCTAAGACTTCGCCGGCGCATACTCCAACGCAACAACGCCGTTGCTGAACGGCGTGGCCAAGATCAGCTCGAGCGGCACTTGTTCGCCCGGCGGGAACAGCGGCTTGCCCTGGCCGACGGCGCCGGGATAGCTGAGCAGCCTGACGCGGTCGACCAGCCCGTGGCGCAGCAATTCCTGCGCGACGCTGAGGCTGCCATGCACATAGATGTTGCCGCCGCTGCCTTGCTTCAGCGTCCTCACCGCTTCCGGTAACGCACCCCTGAGGAGCTCGGCCGGCTTCCAGTCGAGCGCCTTCAGGCTGGTTGAGGCGACATATTTCGGCAGCGCGTTGAACCGGTCGGCAAAATCCCCGGTTTCCCCAGGCCATGAGCCGGCAAAGATCTCATAGGTCGTGCGCCCCAGAAGCATGGCGCCGCTGTCGGCAAGTTCATCCTCCTTGAACCTGTTCATCTCGTCATTCCAGGTCACGCCAGGCAATTTCTCGACCTCGGCAATGCCGTCGACGCTGATGAATTCGGTGACGATGAGTTTTCTCATGGCGTTCTCCTCTCACTCAAAGGACGAACCACATGGACCTTTTGCTACAAGCTTCGTGAAAAATATCGCTGTGCTGTGTTGTTTTAGCCGACGTCAGAGGCAAGCGCCGACCTCAGCCGACCTTGATGCTCGGCGCCAATCGATGATGTGTGGTCGGTCAACAGGCCGAAACAGGCGCTGCCGAGGTTTCGTGATGCCGAGTAACCCTCAGTCCTTCGCTCGCTCCACATAGGACCCATCCGCCGTCATCACCACCACGCGGGTACCCGGCGCGATATGCGGCGGCACTGCGGTGCGCACGCCATTCGAAAGCACGGCGGGCTTGTAGGAGGACGATGCCGTCTGGCCCTTGGTCGTCGGCTCGGTTTCGACCACTTCGAAGGTGGCGCGCTGCGGCAGGACCAGGGAAATCGCGATGCCGTTGAACTGCGAGACCTGCACAGGCATGCCTTCCTGCAGATAGGGTGCTGCGTCGCCGACCACGGCTTCGCTCACCGCCACCTGGTCGTAGGTTTCCGGGTTCATGAAGTGGAAGCCTTCGCCGTCGGCGTAGAGGAAGGTGTGCTCGCGCTCCTCGACATAGGCGCGCTCCACCTGCTCGGTGGTGCGGTAGCGCTCCGAAACCTTCACCCCGTCGCCGATGCGGCGCATGTCGAGCTGTGTCACGGGCGTGCCCTTGCCTGGGTGGATGTTTTCGGCAAAGAGGATCACATAAAGCTTGCCGTCCTTGTCGACGACATTGCCTTTGCGGAGCGAACTGGCGATGACTTTCACCACGGTTTTAAATCCTGCGAGAGTTGACGGGCGTTTGCCGGCTTGTGCGGCGCTGGTAGCGCATCTTGGCGCGAACCGCCAGCCCTCACTGCAAACTGACATGGCGCGCGCCTGCACGCCTTCAAATCGCCCATGACCGCCGCTTCGCCCTGGTGGACGCCTGACGTTCACGCCGACCGGCGCCCGCGCCTGATGCTGCGCAACGGCCTCACGGCCGCTCTGCGCGACTGGTTTGCCCGCAACGATTTCATCGAGGTGGAAACGGCGGCGCTGCAGGTCTCGCCCGGCAATGAGGCGCATCTGGCGGCTTTCGCCACGGAAGCGGTCGGGCCGGACGGCGCGCGTGCGCCGCTTTATCTCCACACCTCGCCGGAATTCGCCTGCAAGAAGCTGCTCGCCGCAGGTGAACAGCGCATTTTCAGCCTCGGTCCGGTCTACCGCAACCGCGAGCGCGGCCCCTTGCATCATCCCGAATTCACCATGCTCGAATGGTACCGGGTGGGCGAGACCTATGAGAGCCTGATGCGCGATTGCGCCGATCTGCTGGCGCTGGCCGCGACGCGGGCAGGGGCGGCGCGCCTTTCCTTCCGGGGCCGCGACTGCGATCCGTTCGCCGAGCCGGAACGGCTGACGGTGGCGGACGCCTTTTCTCGCCACGCCGGCATCGATCTCCTGGCCACTGTCGCCGCCGATGTCGGCACCGACCGGGACGCGCTGTACGCCGCCTTGACCAAGGCCGGCCTGCGCACGGCGCCCGACGACAGCTGGGCCGACCTGTTCAGCCGCGTGATGGTGGAAAAGATCGAGCCTAATCTCGGCCTCGGCCGCGCCACCATCCTGTGCGAATACCCGGTCGCCGAGGCGGCGCTTGCCCGGCCGAGCCCGCGCGACCCGCGCGTCGCCGAGCGCTTCGAGCTCTATTGCTGCGGCGTCGAACTCGCCAACGGCTTCGGCGAACTGACCGATGCCGAGGAGCAGCGACGTCGCTTCATCCTCGAAATGGACGAGAAAGAGCGCATCTATGGCGAGCGTTATCCGCTGGACGAGGATTTTCTCGCCGCCCTTGCCATCATGCCGCAGGCCAGCGGCATCGCCCTCGGCTTCGACCGCCTGGCGATGCTGGCCACCGGCGCCCAGAAAGTAGAGGACGTGATCTGGACGCCGGTCGCCGGCTCTTGAGCCACAGGCAGCGTAGTGCCCAACCTCAGTGCGCGAAAACCTGCTCCAGCGAGCGAAAACCCTTGAATTCCAGGGCGTTGCCGGAGGGGTCGCGGATGAACAGGGTCGCCTGTTCGCCGGGCTCGCCCTTGAAGCGGACCATTGGCCGTTCCAGCCAGTCTATGTCGTCGCGCGCTTCCAGCCCGGTCGCCAGGCGCCGCCAGTCGTCCATCAGCAGCACGGCGCCGAAATGCGGGATCGGCACCAGAATGCCGTCGACCTTGCCGTCGCTGGCGGCTTGCGCGGCCTGCGGCCGCAGATGCGCCGACATCTGATGGCCGTAAAGATCGAAGTCCACCCAGGTCGCCGACGAGCGGCCGATCGCGCAGCCCAGCACTTCGCCATAGAAAGTGCGGGTTTCATCGAGATCACGGACCGGGAAGGCGAGATGGAAAGGCGTCATGAAGGATGCTCCGTGCGGGCTGCGGGCTGATTTTGCGTCACAGGGTTCGCGACGGGAACCATGTGGCGATGCATTTTGATTGAAGCCTGTGCCATTGCACAAGCCGGACCGGAACAATAGATGGGGGGCGCGGCCGCAAGCTGGCCGCGACAAGCAGGATCACAGGCATGGCCGATACATCAGACGCTAAAAAACTGACCGACCGCGTCGCGTCGCTGGTCGAGGCCGCCAAGAAGGCCGGCGCCGATGCCGCCGATGCGGTTGCCGTGCGCGGCCGCTCCACCGGCGTGTCGGTACGGCTCGGCAAGGTCGAGGCCACCGAATCGTCGGAGGCCGAGGATGTCTCGCTGCGCGTCTTCGTCGGCCAGAAAGTGGCGAGCGTCTCGGCCACTGCCGCATCCGACCCGCGCGCACTGGCCGAGCGCGCCGTTGCCATGGCGAAGGTCTCGCCCGAGGATCCCAATCAGGGTCTGGCCGATCCGGCGCTGCTGGCGAGGCAAATGCGCGATCTCGACCTGTTCGACGCCACCGAAGTGTCGGCCGACCAGTTGAAGGAAGCAGCCCTTGCGGCCGAAGCGGCGGCACTTGCCGTCAAGGGCGTGACCAATTCGGCCGGCAGCGGCGCCAGTGCCGGGCTGGGCGGTATCGTGCTGGCCACCTCGCACGGCTTCATCGGCCACTATGTCGGCTCGCGCTTCTCGCGCTCGGCCAGCGTCATCGCCGGCGAGGGCACCGGCATGGAGCGCGACTATGAATTTTCCTCGCGCCAGCATTTTGCCGATCTCGACGCGCCGGAAGATATCGGCCGCAAGGCCGGGGAACGCGCCGTGCGCCGCATCGGCGCGCGCAAGGCGACGACCGGGCCGGTCGACGTGGTGTTCGACCCGCGCGTGGCGCGTGGCATCGCCGGCCATCTTGCCGGCGCCATCAACGGCGCGTCCGTTGCGCGCAAGACCTCGTTCCTGCGCGACATGATGGGCAAGCAGGTGGCCGCATCGGCCATCACCGTCACAGACGAGCCGCTCAGGCCGCGTGGCCAGGCCTCGCGCCCGTTCGATGGCGAGGGCGTCGAGGGCGAGAAGCTTCTCATGGTCGAAAAGGGCGTGCTCAACCACTGGTTCCTGTCGACCTCGGCGGCGCGGGAACTGGGATTGATCACCAACGGCCGCGGCTCACGCAGCGGCTCTTCCGTCTCGCCGTCCTCCACCAATCTCGCCATCGAGCCGGGCGAACGCTCGCCGGAGGATTTGATCAAGTCGCTCAAGAGCGGCTTCTACGTCACCGAAGTGTTCGGCCAGGGCGTCGACATGGTGACCGGCGAATACAGCCGTGGCGCTTCCGGTTTCTGGATCGAGAACGGTGAACTGGCCTATCCGGTCGCCGAAGTCACCATTGCCTCGAACCTGAAGACGATGTTCCTCAACATGGTGCCGGCCAATGACCTCGACCGCAATTTCGGCACCGCCGCGCCGACGCTCCTGATCGAAGGCATGACCCTTGCCGGAGCCTGAACTGACCGCTGCCCCCTCCGGCACCATTGGGGATCTGCCGCTGTTGCGCGATGCCGCCCGCGAGGCGGGCCTGATCGCCATGCAGTACTTCGGCAACAGCCCACAGGTCTGGATGAAGGGCGGCACCTCGCCGGTCAGCGAAGCCGATCATGCAGCGGACGCCTATCTGCGCGGCACGCTGCTGGCGGCGCGGCCGGATTATGGCTGGCTGTCGGAAGAGACAGTCGACGATCCGGCGCGGCTTTCAGCACGCCGCACCTTCGTCGTCGATCCGATCGACGGCACGCGCGGCTTCCTCGAGGGACAGCGCACTTGGTGCGTCAGCGTTGCCGTGGTCGAAGAGGGCCGCACGCTTGCCGGCGTGCTCGAATGCCCGGCAATGGACGAGACCTACTGGGCGCTGCCCGGCCAGGGCGCATTCCGCAACGGCAAGCGCATCGGCGTGCGTACGCTTGGCGACAAGGCCGAGATTTCAGGGTTGAAGCAGCTGATCGACCTGATGCCGGCCGGCTGGCAGAAGCGGCTGGTACGGGCGCCCTACAGCCCCTCGCTTGCCTATCGCCTGGCGATGATCGCCAACGGCACGCTCGACGCCACCTTCGTCAAGCCGAATGCGCATGACTGGGACATCGCCGCCGCCGATCTGATCCTGCGCGAGGCCGGCGGCCAGTTGCTCGACCCGCATGGCCGCGCGCCGCTCTATGCCGGCGAGGTGACCCGCCACGGCGCGCTCGCGGCCGGCAGCGGTGAGTTGCTGGCGGTGCTCGTCGATGTCATCGCCGGGCTGGACGCGTGAAAGCACATTCGCAGGTTCCAAAGTCGGCGGCTTTGGTCTAGACCTGTCACAAACTCACAATATGTGAAGGACCGACATGACCGCGGAAGACGGGAAGAAACAGCTTTTGCATCTGGTGTTCGGCGGCGAACTGAAGAAGCTTGGGACCACCGAGTTCCGCGATCTCGACGGGCTCGACATTGTCGGTATCTATCCCGATTATCAATCCGCGCACACGGCGTGGAAGGCCAAGGCGCAAGCCAGCGTGGACAATGCCCATATGCGTTATTTCGTCGTTCATCTGCACCGTCTGCTGGACCCCGACAACAAGGCTGCCGGTTGACTTCGATGGAGCATGACCTGGCGAAAGGGCCAGCCAGCGACGCCGCGCCGACTGGCAGGGGCGGCAGCCGCGCGACCAAGACGTTCTGGCGCAAGGTGCGCGAGCCGCTCGCGCAGTCGCGATTCGTCAAGAACGCCATTGCCAGCCTGCTCGCACAGTTCGTCCGCCTGGTTCGCCTGACCAGTCCCCTGGTCGCCGGCTCGGCGCGCTTTTCGGGCGGCGCCTATGCCGAATTCGAGCCAGGCATCATCGCCCTGTGGCACGGCCAGCATCTTTTGACGCCGGCCTACTACCCCAAGCGCAAGCCGCTGGTCGCCATGGTGTCGCGCAGCGCCGATGCCGAGCTCAATGCGCTGATGCTGGAGAAATTCGGCATCGAGGCGGTGCGCGGTTCCGGTGGGCGCGACAATGCCCGGCATCTCGACAAGGGTGGGGCCAAGGCCTTGATTGCCCTCAAAAAGTCGCTCACCGCCGGCAAGAACGTCGCCATGATCGCAGACATTCCGCATGGCACGCCGCGCGACGCAGGGCTCGGTATCGTTCTCCTGGCGCGCCTCTCTGGCCGGCCGCTGCTGCCTGTCGCCATCGCCACCAGCCGTCGCAAGGTGCTGGAAAAGAGCTGGGACAAGACGACCATCAACCTGCCTTTCGGCCGTTCCGCCGTGACCATCGGCGCGCCGATCTTTGTCGCGGCCGACGCCGATGACGCCGAAATGGAGCGCAAGCGCCAGGAAATCACCACCGCTCTCAATGCCGCGACGGCCGAGGCCTACCGTCTCGTGGATGGCCGGCGATGAGCGGTCGCTGGGCGCGCGCCATGCTGACGGCATACCGTTTCGCCGGTGCCGCAGCCTATCCGCTGGTCGGGCCCTATGTCGCCTGGCGCACCTCGCGTGGCAAGGAAGACCGCCACCGTCGCCGCGAGCGCTACGGCGTCGCCGGCCGCCCGCGCCCCGAAGGGCCCGTGATCTGGATCCATGCCGCGAGCGTCGGCGAGACCATCGCCGTGGTGCCGCTGGTCGAAAGCATTCTCGACTACGGCGTCAACATCGTGCTGACAACCGGCACGGTGACATCGGCCCAGGTCGCCGACGAACGGCTCGGAGACCGCATCATCCACCAATATGTGCCGCTGGATCTTAAGCCGGCGGTCAGCCGGTTTCTCGATCACTGGCAGCCGGACCTGGCGATTATCGCTGAATCCGAGATCTGGCCGATGACCATCCTCGAGCTTGGCGCGCGCCACGTGCCGCAGGTGCTGGTCAATGGCAGGCTGTCCGACCGCTCTTTCACTTCGTGGAAGAAACGCGCCAACATCGCCGAGGCGCTGTTCGAGAATCTCGCCCATGTCGTTGCCCAGTCCGATGTCGACGGCGAGCGTTTTCGCGCGCTTGGCGCCCGGCCGGTCACCGTTTCCGGCAACCTCAAGGTCGACACCAACCCGCCGCCGGTCGACGAACGGGTATTGGCCTCCTTGCAGCGGCAGATCGGCGGCCGCCCGACCTGGGCGGCAATCTCGACCCATGACGGCGAGGAAGTGGTCGCGGCGGAAGTCCATGCGACGCTGCACAAGCGTCACCACGGCCTGCTGACGATCGTCGTTCCGCGCCATCCCGATCGCGCGGAAAGCCTTGCCGCGCAGATTTCCGGCATGGGGCTGAAGGTCGCGCGGCGCAGCAAGGGCGACCGTATCGGGCCCGACACCGATATCCTGCTCGGCGACACGATCGGCGAGATGGGGCTCTATCTGCGGTTGACCGAAATCGCCTTCGTCGGCCGCTCGCTGACCTCCGAGGGCGGGCAGAATCCGCTCGAACCGGCCATGCTCGACACAGCGGTTCTGGCGGGCCGCAATGTGCAGAATTTCCGCGAGGCCTATCAGCGGCTGATCGACAGCGGCGGCGCCAAGCTGGTGCGTGATCGCGACATGCTGGCCGGCGCCGTCAACTTCCTTTTGACCAACGAAGTGGCGCGCCACGAGATGATGGCGGCAGGGGTGGCGACCGTCGACGAGATGCGCGGCGCGCTGGCACGCACGCTGAAATCGCTCGAACCCTACATCCAGCCGCTGGTCGTCAAGTCGCGCCTGAAGGGCGCCAACGGGCGCTAGCGTGGCCTCCGAAGCACCACCATTCTGGTGGGAAGAGCCGGACTGGAAAGTCCTGGCGCTGTCGCCGCTGTCGGCCGTCTATGCGCTCGTCGCCGGGCGCGGCATGCGGCGGGCCAGGCGCGAGAAGATCGAGGCGCCGGTCCTATGCGTCGGCAATTTCACCGTCGGCGGCACCGGCAAGACGCCGGTCGCTATCGCGCTCGCCCAACAGGCCAAGCGCATGGGGCTGAAGCCCGGTTTCCTGTCGCGCGGCCATGGCGGCTCCTTCGCCGAGCCGCATGTCGTCGATGCCCATCACGATGCCGCCAAGCATGTCGGCGACGAGCCGCTGCTTCTGGCCGAACACGCGCCGGTCGCGGTGACGCCGAACCGCGCCGCCGGCGCCAGGCTGCTCATGGCGAAGCACGGCTGCGATTTCCTGATCATGGATGACGGCTTTCAGAGCGCGCGCATCCATATCGACTACGCGCTGATCGTGGTCGACGCCCGCTACGGCATCGGCAATGGCCGCGTCATTCCGGGCGGTCCGCTGAGGGCAAAGATCGTTGACCAGCTGGTCTTCACCAGCGGGCTGTTGAAGATGGGCGAGGGCACCGCCGCAGACGCCGTGGTGCGCCAGGCGGCGCGCGCCGGCCGGCCGATCTTCGAGGCGCATACCGAGCCCAGCAGCAAGGCCGGGCTTGCCGGCAAACGGTTCCTCGCCTTCGCCGGCATCGGCCATCCCGACAAATTCTTCGACACGGTGCGCGAGGCCGGCGGCGAGGTGGTCCTCTCAAAACCCTTTCCGGACCATCATTTCTACGCCGAGGACGAACTCGCCGAACTGGCGGTGACGGCGCGCGCCGAAGGCTTGGTTCTCATCACCACGGCCAAGGACGCCGCCCGGTTGCGCCACGGCGCCTCACAGGACTTTCTCGACAGGCTCGATGTGCTGGAAATCGACACGGTTTTCGAGCTCGACCATGTGCCCGAACGCATCATCGAGGAAACGCTCGATGCCTGGCGGCAGCGCAAACTGAGGGGTTAGCTGCGCTTGCCCAGCTCAGGATGCACCTCGATCTCGCGGCGCAGCGAAGCGGTGGCGTTGACGTAGGGCTCCTGCCTGGCGACGCTCCAGTATTTCAGCTCATCCAAGGGAATGTTTTCCCCGGTCACCGCGCAACGCACGAACGAGCCGGGGCTGGTGACCTGGAAATCGCCATCCAGGTAGCGGATGCGGGCTTCCTTGCCGCCCGGGCCTTCGAAACGGTTCATCATGCGGTGGTGCCGAGGTTCATACAGATTTCATCGCCACAAATCGCCGCCAAGGTCAAGCTTGCGACAAGCCTCGGACAATGCTGAGGCGCTAGGACAGGTGCGAAAAGCGCTTTTATCGGGGGCATGATGGATATTTCTTCCGCCCGCCTGGCTTCCTTGCTCAAGGAGGCGATGACGCCGCAACCCGTGCCGTCGGCGAAAGCCGATCCGGTCAGGACGGCGCTGGTCAGGGAACTGGTCCAGCCCGCCGCGCCCTCTTTGTTCGCCCAACGCACGGCGCCCGCTTTGTTGGCGATGCCGGCGGCCCCGATGGCCGTCAAATCGCAGCAGATTGCTTCTCCCGGCATCGTGGAGGCCTATCAGGCCCAGCTCGACACACGCGACGAGGCGGTGTTGGCAACGACCGTGGCGAGGAGAACAGCGCCCGAAGCCGAAACGCAGCGCGGCGCCGTGCCGCCTTCGGTAACGGCCAATGACAACGCACCCGCCAGGGCCGCCGGGGTGTCCTTGCTGTCGTTTATCCCGCAGCAGGTTCCGGTGCCGCAAAACGCCGCCGCCATGGGGATGCCGTCGGGACGGCGAAGGCCAGCCAATCAATCTCACGCCGCCGCGACACCCAATCCCGAGGGCCTGCTGGTGAGGATCGGCTTTGTTTCGATCATAACCGGTTTGTTGGCAATGATGTTCGGATTCGTTCTGCTGCTGCTTCGCTGAACGAATCGGAGATAGGCCGGCAGACCTATCGCTCGGCTTCGATGAACGCCTCGATCTTGTCCGGCGCCAATCCGGCCTGCTGCGCGATACGGCGGGCAAGGTCGGCCGCTGCGGTGCGTGGCCGCCCCAGCGGCCGGTCGAGCCAATAGGACACTGGATTGAGCGCGGTGCGCTCGTCGACCGCGGTGATTCGGCCTGACTGCAACTGATGCCCGGTCAGCGGCGGACGCGCCAGCGCAATGCCGAGCCCGTAGGCGGCAGCGTCGAGCACCAGATTGTAGTCCTCGAAGCGGCGATCTTGCGGACGTGGGCGATAATCCATGCCTTGCGCGGCGAACCAGGCGCGCCAGCCGGAGGCGTCGGAATCGTTGATCAGCGGGAATTTGAGCAACCGGGCCGGGTCGCCGCGACCGATCTCGCGAGCCAGTTCCGGTGACGCGACAGGAAAGACATGCTCCTCGAACAGCTGCACCGAGACGCGGCCGGGAATGCCGCCGCGGCCGCAGCGGATCGACAGATCGATGCCTTCATCGGCAAGGTCGGCCTGGCGGATGTCGACATCGAGCACGATGCGCAGCTTGGTGGGATTGTTTTCCAGTGCCGCCATGCGCGGCATCAGCCACAGCCCGCTCACCGAGGGGATCGAGGTCAGCCGCACCACCGCCGTGCCGCGCGGCTCGACCCAGCGGTCGGAATGGCTCGAAATCAGCGCGAAAGCCTCCGACGTGCGCAGATGCAGCCGGTTGCCTTCGATCGTCAGCGTTACGCCGCGCGCACCGCGATCGAACACTTTCAGGCCCAGCCAGTCCTCGAGCTTGGCAATCTGCCGGCTGATGGCTCCATGGGTGATGTTGAGCTTTTCAGCGGCCGCCGAAAAACTGCCGGTTCGCGCCGCCGCGTCGAAGGCACGCAGGGTTTCGAGCGGCACCATTGTGTCTGAGCTGTGATCCATAGTCACAGGTGATCCTCGATTTGGTCGTTTGTCAACAGACGGGAAAAGGCGTTTTGTGGCCTCCAGGACGGGAACAGCATGAGGACGGTGAGATGAGCGCGATGACGGGCACGTTGAATCAGACACAGCGGATGGACACCACGGCCGCCATCGCCGTGGCGCTGACGGTGGTCGGCTGGGCCTCCGCTTTTCCGGCCATCCGCGCCGGCCTTGCCGCCTTCGGGCCGCTGGAACTGGGCTCCCTGCGCTTTGCCATCGCCGCGGTGCCGGCGGCGATCTTCCTTGCCGTCAAGCGCCCGGCACTGCCCAGGCTCGACGAGGTGTGGCGCCTCGTCTTTGGCGGGGCAATTTTCGTCGCGCTCTACACTGTCATGCTCAATTTCGGCGAGCTGACCGTCTCGGCGGGAGCCGCCGGCTTCATCATCAATGTCAGCCCGATCTTCACCGCCATCATGGCGATGGCGCTGCTCGGCGAGCGCTTTTCAAGGTGGGCCTGGGCTGGCACGGCGATATCCTTCGCCGGCATCGGCGTCATAGCAATGTCAGACGGACAAGGCTTACATTTCAATGCTGGTGCACTGCTCGTGCTTGGCTCCGCGCTCTGTTCGGCCGTCAACACTATCGTCCAGAAGCCCCTGTTTGCCCGCCATCACCCGCTGACCATCTCGGCCTCGAATATGATTCTTGGCGCACTTTGCCTGTCCCCCTTTCTGCCGAGCGGTTTCGCGCAGGCAGCCGTGGCCAACACCGCCGGTCTCGGCGCCGTCATCTTTCTTGGCATCGTGCCCAGCCTGATCGCTTATGCCGCCTGGGCAACCGCGCTGTCGCGTCTGCCGGCCGCCCGTGCCTCCAACTTCCTCTATCTGGTTTCGCCTATGTCTGCCCTGATCGGCTTCTTCTGGCTGGGCGAAGTGCCGACGCTACTCGGCATCCTCGGCGGCGCGCTGGCACTCGGCGGCGTCATCGTAGTGAATTTGAAGCGTTAGACCAAAGGGTTGGCTGCCTTTCCCGAATCAAGACGAGAGCCGCGCCAGACCATCGATCAAGAGGACCGCCCGCGGGCCGCGTTATCGGCCGCGAAGGTGTATCGCGATGGAAGCGGAAATCGAATCGCCTGCCGTTAGATTGCACTGGCGCCGGACGTCGTCCTTCAGGGGCAAAAGGTAGCTTCCGCCCTTGGGAAACAGGGATGTGGCGAACATAAAGCCATCAATAGTCGCCTCGACAGGTATCACCCCCCAGCCATAGGTCGCGAACTTCGCGACTTTCTTGATCTCGTCGCCATGCTGCTCGGGTATCGGCGCGAAGAAGTATGGCGAAGGGCCCCTCCAGTGGATCACCTCGGCTTCGAACCGGAACCGGACCGTCTGTTCGCCGCCCACAGGCTTACCGCCGCCCGAACAGCCGCTCGATATCGGCCAGCTTCAGCTCGATATAGGTCGGCCGCCCGTGGTTGCAGGTGCCGGAACCGGGCGTCGCCTCCATCTGGCGCAGCAGCGCGTTCATCTCCTCGGCCTTGAGCAGCCGGCCGGAACGAACCGAGCCGTGGCAGGCCATGGTGGCGGCGATCTTGTCCAGCCTCTCCTTGAGCGTCTCGACCGTGTCGTTGTCGGCGATCTCGTCGGCGAGGTCGCGCACCAATTGCTGGACATTGGTTTCGCCCAGCATCGACGGCGTCTCGCGCACGGCAACGGCGCCCGGGCCGAAACGCTCGATGCCGAGGCCGAAGCGGGCGAGCGTTTCGGAGTGCATGGCGAGCCGCTCGGCATCCTCTTCCGGCAGGTCGATAATCTCAGGCAGAAGCAGCATCTGCGAGGGCACGGGGCGCGAATGCAGCGCGTTCTTCAGCGCTTCGTACACCAGCCGCTCATGCGCGGCGTGCTGGTCGACGATGACGAGCGAATCCCTGGTCTGGGCAACGATGTAGTTCTCATGCACCTGGGCGCGGGCCGCACCGAGCACCGTGCCGAGCAGCGTCTCCGCCGCCTCGCTCTGCCCGGCGCGCGCATCGGCGCTGGCAAGCGGACCGGTATCGAAAGCCGCCTGGTCGGGTTCGCCAAAACCGCCATTCCTTGCGCTGGCGCGTTCGAAGCCCGCACCCTCGAATTGCATGTCGAGCGGCCGCTGCGGTGAGCGTGAGGGATCGAAACCGGTGGAGCCGGATGCATGGAATGCTGCTTCGTAGCTGCGATGGCCATTGGCCGGGCCGCCATGACTGTAGGGTGCGGCACCCGGCCGGAATGCCGCCATCATGCCTGCGGCTCCCGTCGTGGCCGAGCGAATGCCGGCATCGGCCAATGCCTGGCGTATGGCGCCGACGATCAGCCCGCGCACCAGGCCCGGATCGCGGAAGCGCACATCGGCCTTGGCCGGGTGGACATTGACGTCGACGATGGCCGGATCGAGCGAAAGAAACAGCACCGTCACCGCGTGGCGGTCGCGCGGCAGCACATCGGCGAAGGCGCCGCGGATGGCGCCGGCGATCAGCTTGTCGCGCACCGGCCTGCCATTGACATACGCATATTGCTGCAGCGCGTTGGCGCGGGTGAAGGACGGGATCGACACATGGCCGGTCAGATGCACGCCTTCGCGCATCGCGTCGATGGCGATGGAATTGTCGGGAAATTCCGCCCCCATCACCTGGGCAACGCGGCGCAGGCTGCCTTCCGGACCGTCATGGGTCGCCGGCAATTCCAGGGTCGAGCGGTCAGAGCCGGCGAGCGTGAACCGCACGGCCGGAAAGGCGATGGCGATGCGTTTGACGACATCGCTGGTCGCCGAGCTTTCAGCCCGCTCGCCCTTCATGAATTTGAGCCGCGCCGGCGTGGCGAAGAACAGGTCGCGCACCTCGACCGTGGTCCCGCGATTGGCCGCCGCAGGCCTTACGGGCAGGACGCGGCCGCCCTCGATGCCGATTTCGGCGGCGCTGTCGCCTAACGCCGTGCGCGACCGAATCGACAGCCGCGACACCGAGCCGATCGAGGGCAACGCTTCGCCGCGAAAGCCGAGCGAGCGGATGTCGTTGATATCCTCGCCGAGCTTGGAGGTGCAGTGGCGCGCAATCGCCAGCGCCAACTCCTGTTGGGGGATGCCGGAGCCGTCATCGGTGACGCGGATCAGGTTCAGCCCGCCACCTGAGGTGACGATTTCGACGCGCGAGGCGCCAGCATCAAGTGCATTCTCGACCAGTTCCTTGACCACGCTCGCCGGACGCTCGATGACTTCGCCGGCGGCGATCTGGTTGATCATCGTTTCGGAAAGCTGGCGAATGGGCATGGCGACAGTATAGGCGGATTCGTGTGGTGCGGGCGAGGGCGAACTGCGTGGGACCGTGAAACGGTTTTATGCCTGCGCGGCCAGCCAATCCCTGACCTTGCGGGCATTGTCGCTGAGTTCCCGGTTCTTCGGCCAGACGATATAGAAGGCTTTGCCGGTCTTGAGCACGTGGTCCGTCACCTGCACCAGAAGTCCCGTCGCCAGCAGCCGCTCGGCAAGGTGCCGCCAGCCGAGCGCGATTCCTTGCCCCTCCATCACGCCCTGGATGACCAGGCCATAATCATTGATGCGCAGGCCGCGTGCGGTGTCGCCGAGGCTGCCGCCGGCCGACTGGAACCATTCGTCCCAGCTCGCCGCCTCGCGATACGGCTCCTCGAGATGGATGAGACGGTGCGTCGCCAATTCCCCCACGGTCTTCGGCATGCCGAACTTGGCCAGGTAGCTGGTGCCGGCGACGGGGAAAATCTCCTCATCGGCAAGCGGCAGCGAATGGTAGTCCGGCCAGTCCCGGGGCTCGCCGCCGCGCACCGCCAGCGGGATGCCTTCGGCGATGATGTCGAGGTCGCGGTCGGCGGTCTGGATGCGCAGATCGATGCCCGGCAATTCGTCACGGAACTGCTGCAGGCGCGGCATCATCCAGAACGAGCCGAAGGCGGTCGACGCGGCAAGCGTCACATGGCCACCGGTCGCCTGCAGGCGGAGATCCTCGGCCGACTTGCGGATATGCGATAGCCCCAGCGAGACATCGGCGTGGAAGCGTTCGCCGGCTTCGGTCAGGCTGACCTGCCGATGGCGGCGCTGGAACAGCTTGGCGCCGAGCTGCTCCTCCAGCCCGCGCACCGCGTAGGAGACGGCGGCCTGCGTCATGCCGAGCTCGCGCCCGGCGGCGGTGAAGCTCGACAGCCGGCCGGCCGCCTCGAAGACGATCAGGCTGCCGGCGGAGGGCAGAAGGTGGCGCAGGCTTCGCATAAGCACAGCTTATACAGAAGATCAGGATTTTCCAGCGTCACAGCCATATTTCGGGTCGCTAACGTGGTGGCGGGAAGAAGGAGGCTCCATGAACGTACCGGCCGTCGAATTGACCGAACAGACCCACCGCCGCGGCGGTGGCCGTCTTGGCCGCAAGGCGCTCAGAAGCGCGCCGATCGCTTCCTTTCCGACCTTGGTGCGCAACATCCCCGTCTATGAGATCGTGCCTGACGAGGCGGTGGAACTGATCCACGAGGAATCGGTCAAGATCCTCGAGGAGGTGGGCTGCGAATTCCGCGACGACGGCGCGATCGAGCTCTGGAAGGCGGCCGGTGCCGATGTCAGGCAGACGCGCGTCCGCATCGATCGCGCGCTGCTGATGGAACTCGTCTCGAAGGTTCCGTCGGAGTTCACGCTCAATGCGCGCAACCCCGAGCGCACGGTGCGCGTCGGCGGCAAGAACTCGATTTTCGTGCCGATGTATGGCGCACCCTACGTCCGCGACCTCGACAATGTCAGGCGCTACGGCACGCTCGCCGACCTCAACAATTTCCACAAAATGGCCTATATGGCGCCGGCGCTGCATTCCTCGAGTTCGGTCATCTGCGAGCCGATGGAAATCGCGGTGCCGAAACGGCATCTGCACATCATCCACTCGGCGCTCAAGCATTCCGACAAGCCGTTCATGGGTATCGTGACGTCGAAGGAGCGCGCCGAGGACACGATGGCAATGGCCGGCATCGTCTTCGGCGAGGCGTTCGTCCGCGACAACCCTGTGCTGGTGGCAATCACCAACTGCAATTCGCCGCTGGTATGGGACGCCACCATGATCGACGCCATGCGGGTCTACGCGAGCCACAACCAGCCGCTGATCCTGGCGCCTTTCGCGCTGTGCGGCGCTTCGACCTCGGCTTCCGCCGTCGGCGCGGTGGCGCAGGTCAACGCCGAGGCGCTTGCCGGCGTGGCGCTGACCCAGCTTATCCGCCCAGGCTCGCCGCAAATCTACGGCCAGTTCATGGTCACGGTCGACATGAAGACCGGCGCGCCGATGGGCGGCACGCCGGAAGCCGCCCAGATGATGTATCTGATGGGCGCGCTGGCGCGGAAATACCGGCTGCCCTGGCGCACGTCCGGCTTCCATGTCGGCTCGAAGCTGAACGACGCGCAGGCGGGATACGAATCGAACATGCTCATGCATGCCGCCATCCTTTCCGGCGCCAACTACATCTGGCATTCGGCTGGATGGCTGGAGGCCGGGCTGACCTGCGGCTATTCGAAATTCGCCACCGACTGCGAGCAGCTTGTCGGCTGGTACAAATATGCCGGGGGGGTGTCCTTCGACGATTTCAAGGAGGCCATGGCGGCGATCCGCGAGGTCGGACCGCAGGGCCATTTCCTAGGCACCCAGCACACGCTCGAACATTTCGAGTCCGCCTTCTTCATGCCCTCGATCATGGATTTCAACTCCTACGAACAGTGGAATGCCGAAGGGGCGAAGGACCATGACACGCGCGGCCGCGAGAAAGCACGCAACATGCTTGCCGATTACGAGGAACCGAAGCTCGACGTGGGTATTGCCGAAGGTCTCAGGGATTTGATAGCGCGGCGCGAGGAGAAGCTGCCGGATACGGTGAGTTGACCAAAGGGCGAAGACCCGACGGGAACCATAAGGGAGGAAGAAAATGACATTTTTCACAAGCAATGGCGACCGCGTCCCGAGCGCTATCGAGGCCATGGCGCAAGAGGCACGCGCCGGCCGCATGGACCGGCGTGAGTTCCTGGCGCTGGCGAGCGCCTTCGGTGCATCGACGGCTCTTGCCTATGGCATGATCGGCCTTGCCGCGCCGCGACAGGCCCTGGCCGAGGAGCCGAAGAAGGGCGGCACACTGCGCGTCTCGATGTCGGTCAAGGCGCAAAAGGACCCGCGCACCTACGACTGGGTGGAACTGGCCAACATTTCGCGCAGCTGGCTGGAGCCGCTGGTGCGCTACACCAGGCAATTCACCTTCGAGCCGGTGCTGCTAGAAAGCTGGGATATCAACGACGACGCCACCGAATATGTCCTGCATGTGCGCAAGGGCATCACCTGGAACAATGGCGATGCCTTCAATGCCGATGACGTCGCCTACAATCTGGCGCGCTGGTGCGAAAAAGGCGTCGCCGGCAATTCGATGGCCGCACGCGTCGGCGCGCTGATCGACTCAAAAACCGGCAAGGCGCGGGATGGCGCGATCACCAAGGTCGACGACCACACCGTCAAGCTGAAGCTCAGCGAACCCGACATTTCGCTGATCCCGAACTTCACCGATTATCCCGCGCTCGTCGTCCACCGCAACTTCGATGCCGACGGCGCCGATCCGGTCAAGAAGCCGATCGGGACGGGTCCGTTCGAACTCGTCTCTTACGATGTCGGCCAGAAGGCGGTGGTGAAGCGCCGCGAGAACGGCAAATGGTGGGGTGGCGAGACGCCGCTCGACGGCGTCGAATTCGTCGACTACGGCACCGACTTCAATGCCACGGTGAACGCTTTTGATTCCGGCGAGATCGACCTCAATTTCGAGAGCCCGGCCGACTTCATCGACATTCTCGACAAGATGGGCCTGCAGAAATCCGAGGTCGCGACGGCAACGACACTGGTTGCCCGCACCAACATCACGCACAAGCCCTATGACGACAAGCGGGTGCGCAACGCGCTGCAGATGGCCGTCGACAACAATGCCGTCTTGCAGCTCGGCTATGCCGGGCGCGGCACGGTCGGCGAGAACCATCATGTCAGCCCGATCCATCCGGAATATTATCCCCTGCCCAAGAAGGAGCGTGACGCCGCCGGCGCCAAGAAACTGATGGCGGAAGCCGGTCAGGCCGACTTCGAGCACGAGCTGATCACCATCGAGGACGATTGGCAGAAGAACACCGGCGACGCGATCGCCGGTCAATTGCGCGATGCCGGCATCAAGGTGAAGCGCACGGTGCTGCCGGGGTCGACCTTCTGGAACGACTGGACGAAATATCCTTATTCGATGACCATCTGGTACATGCGTCCGCTTGGCGTCCAGGTGCTGGCGCTGGGTTATCGCAGCGGCGAGGCGTGGAATGAGTCAGCCTATTCCAATCCCGATTTCGACGCCAAGCTCAAACAGGCGCTCTCGCTGATCGACGTCGCCAAGCGCAAGGAGGTGATGAAGGACGTCGAGCAGATCCTGCAGGACTCCGGAGTCATCATCCAGCCGTTCTGGCAGAAGCTGTATAGCCACACCAGCAAGAAGGTGAAGAACTACGGCGTCCACCAGACCTTCGAGATGGACCTCCAGAACGTCTGGCTCGACGGCTGAAAGGAGCCGGGCAGGGGCTTCATGAGCGGCAAAAAAGCCGGTATGCAGGATGCGTGGTGTTGATTGCTTCAAGCCATCAAAAGCCGGAGATCCTGCATGAGACGGACAGTGCTCCTTGCCGCCCTCGCGACAGCCTTGCCCGCGGCCGCCTTCGCCGGACCGGCGTCCGACGCCGTGAAGTTCTTCTATTTTCCGGCGGTCAAATTCGAGGCCGACGCACAATACCGGGATCGTTTCGTCGAGCCGGTGACGAAACTGTTCGATCTCAACGACCAGGCGACCAAGAAGAATCCCGACCAGGTCGCCTGCATCGACTTCGATCCCGGTCTTGATGCGCAGGATTTCGACCAGAAGACCGTCTCCAAAACCCTGAAATTGTCCGAGACGGTGGATGGCGACGCGGCACAAGTGGTGGCAAGCTTCAAGCTGTTTTCGGACGGAGACGATTCGCAACGCGAAATGCGCTGGTCGCTGAAGCAGGTCGACGGCAAATGGAAGGTATCGGACATTGCTTCGAAGACCAGCGGCTGGACGCTGAGCCAACTCGAATGCATGGCGGGCCAAGATCCGGAGTGATGCCATGAGCCTTGGCCGTTCCGGCCGGGGGCGTCGAAACGGCGGAATCATGTCGCGCTCGGCATCTCCGACGCGTGAAGTTTCTAAATTTCATGGAATGCCAAGCGCTTCGAATGTAGTGTGAAGGCGATGTAACAATGGCATGATGGCGGTTGCGTAGCTTGGCGGATTGCCACGCGCACGAGAAATTCAAATCAGCGATCCGGTTTTGACGTCACGTTGCTTTTGACAAGGCGAAGCGCTAGACTTCCTCCGCTTGGTTGTGGACGAATCTCTTGTTCAATTTAGGGGGAATGATCACGAAAATTCTAGGCTACCTATTATCATCGCTGTTTCTCGCTTTGGCGATGGCGGTGATCGCCACGCCGGCTTCCGCTCAAGCGACCCGGACCTGGGTTTCCGGCGTCGGCGACGACGCCAATCCGTGCAGCCGCACGGCGCCTTGCAAGACCTTTGCCGGCGCGATCTCGAAGACGGCTGTCAGCGGGGAGATCAACTGCCTCGATCCAGGTGGCTTCGGTGTGGTGACAATCACCAAGTCGATTACGATCGACTGTGTATATACGGAAGGCGGGGTTCTCTCCGCCGGAACCAATGGTGTCGTTGTCAACGCTCCGGCTGGAAGCGTTGTGCATCTCAGGGGGCTGGATATCGATGGCGTGGGCACGGGCGTAAATGGCGTGCGCTTTCTTGGTCAGGGCCAACTGCATATCGAGGATTCGATCATCCAGCGGGTCACCGGCCAGGGCGTGGAAGTCGCGCCGAACGGACCTACCGAAGTCTATATCAGCAATACCCGGATATCCGAGGCAGCCACGAATGGCATTCTGATCAAGACGACTGGCGCCGTTGGGATAAACGCTGCGTTCACACGAACGGAGGTCACAAACAACGGCACCGGTATCACTGTCGATGGGACGGGTAACACCTTGGCCATAAATATGGCGTTGACGGCTAGCCTGGTCAGCGGGAACGGCGGCAACGGCGTGACCGTGAAGACGGTTGCCGCAGCCTCCCCGGTCCGCGCCACGGTAACAAATACGACGGTGTCATCCAATGCCGGCGTGGGCGTGAATGCCAATGGTGCGGCTGCCAGCGGCGCCGGCAGTTCGATCGTCACTCTTGGCGGATCGACCGTGTTCGCCAACTTAACCGGTGTCGGCGCTAGCGGATCGGGTGTGGTGCAGTCGTTCAAGAACAATATGATTTCCGGAAATGTCTCGGATGGCACGCCGCTGACGGCATTCCCTGGACCTGGAGGCGCTCCGCTGCAATAAGCGTTCTTGTTGCATGACAGATCATTCCACCGGGCCGTGCTCGCTGTCCGGTGGAATGCAGTAAGACCTGAAGACCAAGCTTTCCACGGACTTTGGGCGTGCGTCAGCGAGAACAGTTCCAGGAAAGGTGTGTGCGGTTTTCCTGGGAAAGGCGCGTAGCGCTTTCCCCTGGGAACTGCGTCAAAACAAAGAGTTAGAGCAGTTCGCCGTTTCCGTGAAACGGTGAAAAGATCTAGCCACTTTGTTTCGGTGCTGCATGGCGCCGCGCTGGCAGCCTTCAGGCTGCTTAGCCGCACGGAACATCTTGAACCTCGATCGATCGCGTTCGCAGGCGACCGGCAATCAACCCTGAAGCGATTGCAGGATAAATGGAACCATACCGGCGCGGGGCTTTCCCTGATAAAAGCAATGATATGAAGGTCTGAGATAGGGACCGCCAAAGATTGCCTCGTATTCGCCGGCAAAAGCCTCCCACCTGTTTTTGCCCGAGGTCGCCACCGAATCATGGACCTGGTGAAACGTCCCCTCGCTGAGCAGGCAGACATTGCGCGCGTCAGGGCGCGTCACGTAGCGACGAAATATCTCGAGATTTGCCAAGCCGCCGCCTGGGGACGTGAAACGTTCGTCGAAGCCACCATGTCGGTCGAACGACGTGCGGCTTATCGAGAAAGAATTGCTTTCCGTGATGTCGCCGAAGAAACCATTGCTTGAGGATCCGGCGAGTACCGAAATCCCGAACAGCCCGTCCGCCTCGTCAGGCCAGCGCGCCGCACGGATCAATCCGTCTTCGATCTCTGCCCCATATCCTTCCGGCACCGACTCCATTTGCACCTTAGGACCAATGTGCCAGGCCAGAGAGAACACAAAGGCATCCTCCATCCGGTCATGAGCTTTTACAGTCTCCTCGATCAGCCGTTCGGAGAATATGCGGGCGCCATCGATGGCAAACAACAAAATCTCCCCTTTGGCGATTTCGCGGGCAGCCCAATTCAGAGCAAACACCGGGGATTGCCTGGGGTCTGGTGCTCTTACGATTTGCACATTTGGCGGCAGATTGTCGTATGTGAGCGGCGTGCTTGAACCGTTGTCGACAACGATGACTTCGTATTCATCCGACCTCAGTCCCTTCTGATAGGGAGCGGTCGCGGACAGGATCGTGCGGGGTGCCTCGCGCGCCATCTCGTAGGCACAGATGATGACCGAGAGGCGCGGCCTGCACTGCAACAATGCCGGCGCCACGCGCCGGTCCGATTGCATCGAAGCCTTGGCCGCGCGCTGGGCCGCGACGATCCCAAGATCGTTAACCAACAGATCCGTGGCGCGTGGTTGCATGTGGTCCCGGATGGCTGCGACGGTTGGAAATGACCACTTCCCAGCCAGTATGTCGGCTTCGATGGCGCCATAGTTGGCGGTGAGCACGTTCGACGACGGATCGAGCCGGGTCACCAGGCCGAAACCCTTCATGTCGACATCATAAACTCGGATGTCCAGATCGGGCCGGTAGTGGCGAAGAATAGGTATCAGGCGATAGACATCACCAGTCCAGATAGTTGTGTTGCGTTGCCGTGATGCGTAATCCATGTGCTGGGGCAGCAGGTCATCAATGACAATGACGCTGTCTGGGCTGGCATGCCTCTCCAGATTCATGAAATCGCGCAGTGCGAATTCGACAAGATGCAACCCGTCGATGAACGCCAAATCGATGGGTGCCCCCAGAATTTGCGCCACGTCGTCGCGTGCGAAGAAACTGTCGCTCGTGGTGTTGAACAACCGCGTGGGGGCGGTCAACGCGACCTTGATCTCATAGTCGGGATCGATGCCGATGGCCGGGACTCTTGACAGAGCCAGGCTATAGCCCAGTCTGCAGCCGATCTCGCAATAGTTGGCCGGCCGAAGCGTTTCATGGGTTAGCCCCAAGGCGTCTAGATAGTTCAAGAGACGGTCTTCCTTGTTGACGGAACCGGCCAGGGTACTGGCACAATATACGCAAACCCGCCAGCCAGACATGGCTGTAAGTTTCTTGGTGCCGGCAGGCTTTGGGGTCGTTTGCGTTGCCGATGATCCTGATTCGCCGATGGTTCCGCTGAAATGATTGTTTTTGAACGCTTCGCGCGGGCGTGCGCCTCGACGTGCTTGTTGGCTTCCTCAAATTCTGCATCTTTGTGACCAGGTTTCGACGACCAAAGGCTGGACATTCCGCCGGCCTGACCGCATGACCGTTAGAAGCCTGGAGTGATGCGATGGCCCGTCTTATGGCCCTGGTGATCGTGTGCGTTTTGACTGGGTCCTGCGCCGCCGCCGCTCAAGGTCTGTTCGGCTCACCACCGCCGAACGCGCCGTCCGCCGGCGGCCAGCCTCCAGACAACAACGCTACGCCTCCTGCCGCAACGCCGGCGCCGCAGGAAAAGCCGGTCGAGTTGCCGCCGGCGGCGCCCGTTCTGCCGGGATCGCCGACGGCGGTGGTGAAGCCCTTTTACGAACATCCCGGGCTGGAACTCGATCCAGCCCAACGCAAGAACTTCATCGATCCAGCGAAAACCGTGCTCGACAAGAGTGACGCGCTGCGCGCTTCGGGTGAGGGCGAATGCCTCGACCCCAACATGGCACTCGACAACGCCGACTACGACAAGCTCGCCATCGACCGGAGCTTGCGCACGGTCGAGGCCGCCAACGACGACGAAGCCAAGGTGGTCGTGGCGTTCGTTGTCGAAGGTCACCAGCACCGTCTCGAATGGAAGCTCAAGAAGGTTGGCGGTGACTGGAAGATTTCTGATCTTCTGTCGGTGACCGGCGAATGGGCGCTCAGCCAGTATCAGTGCGAATGAGGGGGCTCAGCCGCGCCCGCGATAGGGGGCGACGCCGGTGTCCGGCAGCCAGGCGCCTTCAGGTGGAGCGCCGGTCTGCCAGAAAACGTCGATCGGAATGCCGCCGCGCGGATACCAATAGCCGCCTATGCGCAACCACAGCGGCTTGGTTGCTGCCACGATGCGACGGCCGATCATGACGGTACAATCCTCATGGAAGGCGCCGTGGTTGCGAAACGAGGTCATGAACAGCTTCAACGACTTCGATTCCACCAAAGCCGCATCGGGTGCGTAGTCGATGACGATATGGGCGAAATCCGGCTGGCCGGTCACCGGGCACAGCGAGGTGAACTCGGGGCAGGTGAAGCGCACGATCGCCGGCGGGCCGTCGCCGCGCGAAAACGGCACGGTTTCCAGGACCGCTGCTTCGGGGCTCTGTGGCGTCTCGACGTGCGCGCCGAGCTGGGTAAGGGTTTTGGTGTCGATCATGGGCGGGGTTCCTTCGAATTTGCCGCTCATTAGCATCGGACCGAAACGTGCGCAGCGGTTTTCAGACGAATCCGATGCTTAAATAGGAAATGCGGCAGCTCCCTGCTGCTCCAGCGCAATTTGAAACCGCAGGAAGACGATGACCAGCAACGATCCGCTTCTCCAGCCCTACCAGCTCAAGCATTTGACGCTGAAGAACCGGGTGATGTCGACCAGCCACGAGCCGGCCTATTCCGAGGACGGCATGCCGAAACAACGCTACCGGCTCTACCATGCCGAGAAGGCCAAAGGTGGCATGGCGCTGACCATGACCGCCGGCTCGGCGATCGTTTCACGCGACAGTCCCGCGGCCTTCGGCAATCTGCATGTCTATGATGACCGCATCGTGCCTTGGCTGGCCGAACTCGCCGAGGCCTGCCACGAGCATGACTGCAAGGTGATGATCCAGATCACCCATCTTGGTCGCCGCACCGGCTGGAACAAGGCCGACTGGCTGCCGGTGCTCTCGGCCTCGCCGGTGCGCGAACCGGCGCACCGCGCTTTCCCAAAAACCATCGAGGAGTGGGACATCGAACGCATCGTTACCGACTATGCGTCGGCCGCGCAGCGCTGTCAGGCCGCCGGCCTCGATGGCATCGAGTTCGAGGCTTACGGCCATTTGATGGATGGCTTCTGGTCGCCGGCCACCAATCATCGCGACGACGAGTATGGCGGCTCGCTCGAAAATCGCCTGCGCTTCACCAACATGGTGCTGGATGCGGTGCGGGGAGCGGTTGGCGAGAAATTCGTCGTCGGCATCCGCATGGTCGCCGACGAGGACTTTCCGCATGGCCTGTCGAAGGAGGAAGGCGTCGAGATCGCCAGGCGGCTGGCCGGCTCCGGCAAGGTCGATTTCCTCAACATCATCCGCGGTTCGATCGAGAGCGACACGGCATTGACCAAGGTCATTCCGGTTACCGGCATGCGGTCTTCGCCACATCTCGATTTTGCCGGAGAGGTGAGGGCGGCGACGAAGTTCCCGACCTTTCATGCGGCGCGCATCTCCGATGTCGCCACCGCGCGCCATGCGATCGCCACCGGCAAGCTCGACATGGTTGGCATGACCCGTGCGCATATTGCCGATCCGCACATCATCAGGAAGGTGATGGAAGGCCGCGAGCACGAGATCCGCCCCTGCGTCGGCGCCACCTACTGTCTCGATCGCATCTATGAAGGCGGCGAGGCCCTCTGCGTCCACAACGCGGCGACCGGCCGCGAGGCTGAGATTCCGCATATCATCGTCAAGACCGAAGGGCCGAAGCGGAAAGTCGTCGTCGTCGGTGCCGGGGCCGGGGGACTGGAGGCGGCGCGTGTCGCAGCCGAGCGCGGCCACCAGGTCACGATCCTGGAGGCATCCTCGCAAGCGGGTGGGCAGGTACGTCTGGCAACGCAGAATCCGCGCCGCAAGGAGCTGATCGGCATCATCGACTGGCGGCTGGCCGAACTCGACCGGCTCGGCGTCGAGATCCGCTACGACACCTGGGCGGAAAAGGATGATGTTCTGGCACTGGCGCCCGATGTGGTGGTCGTCGCCACCGGCGGCCTGCCGCAAAACCCGCCGTTGACGGCCGGCGACAATCTCGTCACGTCGAGCTGGGACATCATGGCCGGTAGCGTCAAGCCCGCCGAGAACGTGCTGCTCTTTGACGACAATGGCGGCCATCAGGGCATGGGTGCGGCCGAACTGATCGCCAACAGCGGTGCGAGGCTGGAACTGGTTTCGCCGGAGCGTTTCTTTGCCCCCGAAATGGGCGGCATGAACCATGTGCCGTATATGCGCGCTTTTCAGGAGAAAGGCGTCACCATCACCATCAACACGCGCCTGCGCTCGGTGCGGCGCGAGGGCAACCAACTGGTCGCCGAACTCGCTTCGGATTTTGCCGATGGCTGGCGCGGGGAACGCAGGGTCGACCAGGTGGTGGTCGAGCACGGCACGGCGCCGCTCGACGATCTCTACCTCAGCCTGAAGCCGCTTTCGAAGAATGGCGGCGCGATCGACTATGAAAGTCTGGTCGGCGGCGGCGACATTTTCCCGGCACGCAACCCCGAAGCAGGCTTCGTGCTGTTGCGCATCGGCGATGCGGTCGCTTCGCGCAACATCCATGCCGCCATCTATGACGGCATCAGGTTCGGCTTGCGGATTTGATGCACGGCCTGCTCAGGCCGGCGCAATTGTTGGCGTCGGTGGCGCGCGGTCGGACCTGCATACGAGAGCCCATGTACGCCGGCCCGGCCGCGCGCCCGCACGTCATTGGCTCACCGCCGGCAACGTGCGATCTCAAAGCTTTGTGGCGCGGACGATGCTCAGACCATCCGGGCGATCGCCATGCACAGCACCGTGACCACCAGCAGCCAGGCAGCGATGCGTTCGCCCATGGCCATTCTGGCGCGCAGTTGCGTTTCGATTTCCGCATTGGCGCCGGCAAGCCGCCGGCTGGGCGCTTTGACCATCGCGCCGAGCACGCCGGCGGCGGCGAAAGCCGCGAGGATGCCGAGTGCAAGCACCATTTCCATCGAGCCGAAATAGGCGCCATGGAAGAAATACCACAGCAGCGCCCCGGTCAGGAAAACCATGCCGGCCGCGCCCAGCTGCGGCTGGATGAAGCGTTCTGCCTTGATCTCGGGATCGCGGGCAAGCGTGACGGTGGTGCCGGCCCAGAACACGCCTGCCATGACGTGAAGACCGATGACGACGATGTAGATGTATTGCATGACGGCTCTCCTCTCATCTGCAGGGCATCTAACAATTAGATATCTAACAGTTAGATGTCAATGTATAAAGCGAGAGTCAGTTCCATCTGGGAAAAACACCGTCTAGTGTCCGGCAATGACGCCCTTTGAACGCCCGCCAGTCGGCATGAATCTCGGCCGCACCGCCAAGCTTGTCGCCCAGGCCTTCGACGCCGCTTTAGTCGAAGCGGGCGGGACCTTGCCGGTCTGGCTCACGCTGCTGTCGGTCAAGTCCAGCGAACTCGCCAATCAGCGCGAACTCGCCGGCATGATCGGCATCCAGGGCGCGACTCTGACTCACCACCTCAATGCGATGGAAGCACAGGGTCTGCTGACGCGCCGCCGCGATCCCGTCAACCGCCGGGTCCATCTGGTCGAATTGACACAAGCGGGAGAAGCGCTGTTCGAGACGTTGCGGCAGGCCGCGCTTGCCTTCGACAAGCGGCTTCGCACAGGACTGCCCGACGAGCGCCTGGCGGAGTTTGCGCAGGTACTGGCGGCGCTGCGCGACAATGTCGAAAGCTAGGAATACCGAACCATTGGCTCAGTTGTCATAATTCGGGATCGCTCCGAAGGCGTAGTGGCGCAGCTTCAGCGCGGTGATCAGGTCGGTAAGCTTCGTCTTGCCGTCAAAACCGTCCTGGAACATCTCGTCATGCATCAAGAGGATCAGCTTGCCCGGCTTGGCGAAGTGGCCATAGCCGAACAGATGATCGATCTCGCTGACCAGATGATCGACGCTCTGTACCGGCTCGCCGCTGTCCTTGTGCACCCATTCATGATCCCAGCCATAGAGATAGAAGCCGGAAGCGGCGACGAACTCGTAGTCGGGGTCCTCGCGGCCGGCTTGCGCGGGTCCGAGCGAGTTGTCGTCCTTTGACATGGAAGGCAACCGGAATACATCGCGCCCCGGCAGTCGTGCATGCACCGCGGGCTTCAGGCCCAGCACGGCATTCGCCATGAGCATGTCGGCAACCACCCCTTCCGTATCGCCATAGAAGTGCCGGTAATGATTATAGGCGTGGCTGTAGCTGTGGTTGCCGATCGTCACCAGCGGCATCGCCTTGGCGCGCCGCACCAGCGCCTTGTTGGACGCACTGGCCTCGGCATGCATGCCGACCATGAACAGTGTTGCCGGAACCTGCTCTGCCTGCAGCACGTCGAGGATGTTACTGGTGCCGTTCAGCGGGCCGTCGTCGAAGGTGAGATAGATGGTGCGATCAGCCCCATGGGCCGGCAGCGCGGACATCAGAACGGCCGCCAGGACAAACCGAAAGAATGTCATAAGTTCCAGCGATCCGCTTGCACTTGCGACAGGCCGCCATTTCGGCGGCTGGTTGTCAAGGCGGGCCGTTACGCCAGGCTGCCCTGCAAGACCCGCAGTTTGGCCTTCTTCGGCATGCGGGCGGTCAGCCATTCCAGCGCCTTGTCCTGCGGCATCGGGAAGGCGATGGAATAGCCCTGTACCTGGTCGCAGCCGATCGCCATCAGCGAGTCGAGTTCGGCCTCGGTTTCAGCACCCTCGGCGACGATGGATATGCCGAGGCCGCGGGCAAGCTCGGTGATGGCGCGCACGATCTTCGAGTTGTCGCCATTCTCATGGATGTTCTGGACGAAGCGGCGATCGATCTTGAGCCGGTCGATCTCATTGGGATTGACGTGACTGAGCGACGCATAGCCGGTGCCGAAATCATCGAGCTCCAGATGGACGCCGGCGGCCCTGATGTGACGCAGCTTCGCCGCGATGCCTGTCTTCTCATCGTCGAGAATGACGGATTCGACGATTTCCAGCGACAGTTTCTGCGGCGGCAGTCCGGCCTTTTCCAGCGTCTCGAACAGGAACGCATCGAAATCGTGCTCGCGCAACTCGGTGCCGGAGACATTGACGGCAAGCCGCCCGAAGGCAATCCCGGCGCGGTTCCATTCGGCGGCTTCGTTGATCGCCTTGCTGATGACGATGCGGCCGATCTCCGGCATGAAACCGCATTTCTCGGCGACCGGAATGAACTCGCCCGGCGAGATCATGCCGCGCTCGTGATGGTTCCATCGCACCAAGGCCTCGATGCCGCTGATCGTGCCGTCGGTCAAGGAGACCTGCGGCTGGAAATAGACCTGGAATGCCCGCTCGGAGATGGCGACCTTGATGTCGTGTTCGAGCTGCTTGCGGTAGTCGAGCTCGCGGCGCAACTCCTCCGAGAAGAACGAGAAGTTGCCGCCGCCCATTTTCTTGGCGGAGTATAGCGCCAGATCGGCATGGACGAGCAGGTCCTGCGCGTTGTCGGCGTCGATCGGATAGACGGCGATGCCGCCGCTGGCGCCCGGAAGGATGGTGGTGCCCTGGAAGACGATCGGCTCGTTGATGTGCGCCAGGATGCGTCGCGCGAGCATGTTGATGTCTTCGGTGCTGCCGGCTCCGTTGAGGATCATCACGAATTCGTCGCCACCGAGCCGCGCGCACAGATCCGATGCCCGGCAGGAATCGCGCATGCGCTGGGCCGTGACGACCAGGACATAGTCGCCGGCGGCGTGGCCGAGCGTATCGTTGATCTGCTTGAAGCGGTCGAGGTCGAGCTGGACCACCGCCAGCCGTTCGCGCCGGCGGTGTGCGCCCTTGATCAGCGTGTCGAAATGATCGGTCAGGAAGGTACGGTTGTGCAGGCCGGTCAGGCCGTCATGAACCGCGATGAAGGCCATCGAATTGCGCGCATCGACCAGCTCACGCGTCTTGCGCAGGATCGCGTTGGACATCGGCCTGAAGATAAACAGCGCCACCAGCAGGATGACGCCGAGGGTGGCGTAGAACAGCGTGCGGTGAAGCGCGAGCAGCTTTTCGGAGCGCTCGTCGGCATCGGCACTGATGCGCTGTCCAAGCGCGGCATAGCCCGACAGGGTGGCGTTGGCGACCGAGGCATCGAGGTTGACGCGTTCGGCGCCGCCTTTGTAGCCGTCATTGTCGAGATTGAGTTGCGATTCAAGGGCTGAGATCAGACGGTCGCCATTGGCGATCAGCCCAACCGAGAAATAATCGAGATGGAAGGGTTTGGCGAAAAGCACGCTCTCGATCGACTTCGGATCGAGCTTGGCCGGCGATTGCGGATCCGCGCCGGTCTGCTCGAGCAACAGATCGTAGTTGGTCTCGAATTCAGCGGTGGCCTGCTTCAGCGCGCTGACCAATGCCGGCCGCTTGTCGCGCGAGGCGGCGCCCGTTGCACTGGCCAGGAAGACGATACGCTGCGACAAGGTCTTCTGCGTGCCGACAATGTCGAGCAAGTTGTTGTTGTGCTGCTGCGTGGCCATCGTCTGCTGCAGCAGGACGAAGGAGGCCGCCACCATGGCGGCAATGATCAGCAGCGCCAGCCAATAGCCGGCCTTGATCAGCAATATGAGCTTGCCTGAAACGGTTTGCACCGGCTGCTGCGACATGTTCGGGGGCGGCCCTCTCGCCAACGGATTCCTGTATGAGCACCATTGAACCGCAAACGTTAACAGGACCGGAAACCGACGGCCGGACGGCAAGGGGATGACGCGGAAAGATCGCGAAATGGTTATCGGCTCGTTTCGCCGCCGGGCTGCATTTGAACATTGGTTGGCGCAAGTGTTCCCAACTGGTGGCCTGGGCTGTGCCCGTGCGTTTCATCTGATGCTGCCCGGCCACCCCATCCGGTCGCTTTTGCGATGGATTTTTTGCGCAGGCGGGACGACAGTCTGGCCACGTCAAACGAGGCCCGATCATGACCGCAGCATTTCTCTCCCATATCGACAGCGAGCTTGCCGGGCTCAAATCGGCCGGCCTCTACAAGTCCGAGCGGGTAATTTCCTCGATGCAGTCGGCACAGATCGAAGTCGGTGGCGAGAAGGTGCTGAACTTCTGCGCCAACAACTATCTCGGCCTCGCCGACAGCATCGACCTGCGAAAGGCGGCCACGCAGGCTCTGGACCGCTATGGCTACGGCATGGCGTCGGTGCGCTTCATCTGCGGCACGCAGGAGGAACACAAGGAGCTCGAAGCGACGATCTCATCCTTCCTTGGCATGGAAGACACCATCCTCTATGGCTCCTGCTTCGACGCCAATGGTGGCTTGTTCGAGACGCTGCTTGGCGAGGAAGACGCGATCATCTCGGATGCGCTGAACCACGCCTCGATCATCGATGGCGTCAGACTGTCGAAGGCTAAGCGCTTCCGCTACGCCAACAACGACATGGCCGATCTCGAGGCACGTCTCAAGGAAGCCAGGGATTGCCGCTTCCGGCTGATCGCCACCGACGGCGTGTTTTCGATGGACGGCATCATCGCCAACCTGGAGGGCGTCTGCGACCTTGCCGACAAATACGATGCCATGGTCATGGTCGACGACAGCCATGCGGTCGGCTTCGTCGGCAGACATGGCCGTGGCTCGGCCGAGCATTGCGGCGTCGAGGGCAGGGTCGACATCATCACCGGCACGCTCGGCAAGGCGCTCGGCGGCGCCTCGGGCGGCTACACATCGGGCAAGAGGCAAGTGGTCGACTGGCTGCGCCAGCGCTCGCGGCCCTATCTGTTCTCCAACACGCTGATGCCGGCGATCGCCGGCGCCTCGATCAAGGTGTTCGAGCTGATCCGCAATGGCGACGCCTTGCGCGAGCGCCTCTATGCCAATGCGGCGCGATTCAGGTCGCAGATGGGCAAGCTCGGCTTCACGCTGGCCGGGGCCGACCATCCGATCATTCCGGTGATGCTGGGCGATGCGACGCTGGCGCAGGAGATGGCGGCGCGCATGCTGAAGCGCGGCATCTATGTCATCGGCTTTTCCTTCCCGGTGGTGCCGAAGGGCCAGGCGCGCATCCGCACGCAGATGTCGGCGGCGCATTCCAGCGCCGATATCGACAGGGCGGTCGAGGCCTTCGGCGCGGTCGGCAGGGAGCTGGGCGTGATTGCCTGAGCGGCTGGCGCCGAAAAGCGATTCCGGATCAAGAGATTCAAGGGACAAAAGAATGTCGAACATGATGAAGGCGCTGGTGAAGGCCAAGGCCGAGCCAGGCATCTGGATGGAAGAGGTGCCGGTGCCGGAGATCGGCCCCAACGACGTGCTGATCAAGATCAGGAAGACTGCGATCTGCGGCACCGACGTGCACATCTACAATTGGGACCAGTGGGCGCAGAAGACCGTGCCGGTGCCGATGGTGACCGGCCATGAGTTTGTCGGCACGGTGGCCGATTTCGGCGCCGCGGTCACCGAATACAAGGTCGGCCAGCGTGTCTCGGGCGAGGGCCACATCGTCTGCGGCCACTGCCGCAACTGCCGCGCGGGGCGAGGGCATCTGTGCCGCAACACACTCGGCGTCGGCGTCAACCGGCCCGGCGCCTTCGGCGAATATCTGGCGATCCCGCAGCACAATGTCGTGCCGATCCCGGACGACGTGCCGGACGAGATCGCCGCGATCTTCGATCCCCTCGGCAATGCGGTCCACACCGCTCTGTCCTTCGATCTTGTCGGCGAGGACGTGCTGGTCACCGGCGCCGGGCCGATCGGCATCATGGGTGCGCTGGTGGCGCAATGCGTCGGTGCGCGCAAAGTGGTGATTACCGACATCAACCCGGTGCGGCTGGCGCTGGCGAAAAAGCTCGGCGTCCAGCATGTCGTCGACGCCTCCAAGGAAAAGCTGCGCGACGTCATGCCGGCGCTAGGCATGACCGAGGGTTTTGATGTTGGTCTCGAAATGTCGGGCGCGGCACCCGCCTTCCGCGACATGATCGACACCATGAACAATGGCGGCAAGATCGCCATCCTCGGCATCGCGCCCACCGGCTTCGAGATCGACTGGAACAAGGTCATCTTCAAGATGCTGCATCTCAAGGGCATCTATGGCCGCGAGATGTTCGAGACCTGGTACAAGATGATCGCGCTGGTGCAGGGCCCGCTCGATGTGACCGGGTTAATCACGCACCGGATTGGCATCGACGATTTCCAGGAGGGGTTTGACGCGATGAGGAGCGGCAGCTCGGGCAAGGTGGTGATGGATTGGTAGTTGCCGATAGGAGAGGGGGGCGTCTCGCGCCAGCCTATCAGCTACTTTCCTTCCAGGGCGCCCTCCAGCGCGGCTACTCCGCTGACAATCGCAGCCCGCTCCTGGTGGCTCAACCTCTCCAGCAACTGCCTTTCAAACGCCTTCGCCAGCGGCACCATCTCGCGATAGGCGGCAAGCCCCGCTTTGGTCAGCGCCAGGTGCTCGACGCGCCGGTCGCTTTCATCGGGCGTGCGCGTCAGCCAGCGCCGCCGTTCCAGCTCGGCCACCGCGCGCGAGACCTTGGTCTTGTGCATGGCCGATTGCTCGCCGAGCTCGGTCGCCGTCATCGTGCCGCGCTGGCCGAGGCCTGAAAGCGTGCGCCATTCCGGTCGCGTCAGGCCGTGGCGATCCCGGTAGATCCTGGAGAATTCGCGGCTGACGGCATCGGCAAGCCGGTAGAGGCGGTAGGGCAGGAAGCTTTCCAGCTCCAGAATGTCGGGTTCCATGACGCGCGCCGTGGCCGTTGATAGTTACATTTTCGATGGTTACAGATGAAACCAGTTTGGTCAATATCACCGGCAGACTTGGCATTTTGAAGCTTGGAGCCGGGATCAGGGAGGATCGGATGGCCTTTTCCTACATGCCGGGTTTCGGCAACGATTTTGAGACCGAGACACTCCCCGGCTCACTGCCGCAAGGCCGGAACTCGCCGCAGCGGCCGGCCTACGGCCTCTATGCCGAGCAGCTTTCCGGCTCGCCCTTCACCGCACCGCGCGGCACCAATGAGCGCTCCTGGCTCTATCGCATCCGGCCGAGCGTCAAGCACACCGGCCGTTTCAAGGCAGCGAGCTATCCCTTGTGGAAGACGGCGCCGAATGTCGGCGATCACGAACTAGCGCTTGGCCAGTATCGCTGGAACCCGGTGCCGATGCCGAAGGAGCCAACCGATTTCATTCAGGGCATGCGTAGCATCACCACGGCCGGTGACGTGCTCGGGCAGACCGGCATGGCAGCCCATGTCTATGTCGCAAACACATCGATGGTCGACGATCATTTCTTCAACGCTGACGGCGAGTTGCTGGTCGTGCCGCAGGTCGGCGCCTTGCGCTTCGTCACCGAGATGGGCGTCATTGAACTGCGGCCCGGCGAGATCGCCGTGCTGCCGCGCGGCCTCGTCTTCAAGGTCGAGCTCGTCGACGCTGAAGTGCGCGGCTATGTCTGCGAAAACTACGGCGCCAAGCTGACCTTACCTGACCGCGGCCCGATCGGCGCCAATTGCCTGGCCAACCCGCGCGACTTCAAGACGCCCTGCGCCTGGTTCGAGGAAAAGGAGACGCCGTGCCGGCTGATCGTAAAATGGTGCGGCAATTTCCACGTCACCGAGATCGGCCATTCGCCGCTCGACGTCGTCGCCTGGCATGGCAACTACGCGCCCTACAAATATGATCTGGCGACGTTTTCGCCGGTCGGCGCCATCCTGTTCGATCACCCCGATCCATCGATCTTCACCGTGCTGACGGCGCCGAGCGGCGAGGAAGGCACCGCCAACATCGACTTCGTCATCTTCCCGCCGCGCTGGCTGGTGGCGGAAGATACGTTCCGTCCGCCCTGGTATCACCGCAACATCATGAGCGAGTTCATGGGGCTGATCCATGGTCAGTACGATGCCAAGGAGGAAGGCTTCGTTCCCGGCGGCATCAGCCTGCACAATCTGATGCTGGCCCATGGCCCGGATGCGCCTGGCTTCGAAAAGGCCTCGCGCGCGGAGCTGAAACCGGTCAAGCTCGACAACACCATGGCCTTCATGTTCGAGACCCGTTTCCCGCAGATGCTGACCCGCTACGGCGCCGAACTGGAAACCCGGCAGGACAATTACATCGACTGCTGGGCCGACCTAAAGAAGCGCTTCAATGGCACGCCCGAGGGCGACTGGTCTTGAGCGGCAAGCCAATGCCGGACCGGCTGGTGCTGCTGGGCTCGAAGGGCGGCCCGGCGCTGCGGCCAGGCGGACCGTGGCCGAGTTCCTCGCTGCTTGAGATCGGTGGGCGGACCATCGTCGTCGATTGCGGGCTCGGCGTGACGCGCGGTCTGGTCGATGCCGGGATCAGCCTGAAGGCGCTCGACCTGATCTTCATCACCCATCTGCATTCCGACCATTTGCTGGAACTCGGGCCGCTGGTCCACACCGCCTGGACGGCGGGGCTGGCGACACCGGTCAATGTGTTCGGCCCGCCCGGCACCGGCCATTACTGGCGGCGCTTCTGCCAGGCGATGGAGTTCGACATCGAAATCCGCATCGTTGATGAGGGCCGGCCTGACATTCGCGAACTGGTTTCGATCAGCGAATTCGCTGAGGGCCATGTGCTCGATCAACACGGCCTCAAGGTGACGGCGTTGCGCGTCGATCATCCGCCGGTGACCGACTGTTTTGCCCTGCGCTTCGAGCAGGGCGGCAAAAGCGTGGTGTTCTCCGCTGATACGGCTTTCTTTCCACCGCTCGCCGATTTCGCCAAGGATGCCGACATTCTCGTCCATGAAGCCATGTTGGAAGAGGGCATCGAGCGGCTGGTTGCCAGAACCGGCAACGGCGCACGGCTCAGGGAACATCTGCTCGCCAGCCACAGCTTTGCCGAGGACGCGGGACGCATCGCCAGCGATGCCGGCGTGAAGAGGCTGGTGCTCAACCACCTCATTCCCGCTGACGATGCGGAGATCGGCGAGGTCGACTGGCTTGCTGCTGTCAGGAAAACATGGGCCGGCGACTTGACGATCGCCCGCGACGGCCTTGTTGTGGAATTAAGCGGCGCCAAAGCTGCGCAAGGAGAGGAAACCGCATGAAGCTTGCCACATTGAAGGACGGGACGCGCGACGGGAAACTCGTCGTCGTCTCGCGCGACCTGACGCAGTACACCGATGCCTCATTCCTGGCGCGCACGCTGCAGGCGGCCCTCGACGACTGGCGCAGGGTCTCGCCGCATCTCGGCACAATAGCGGAATCGCTGGAGAACAATGCGGTGCCGTCAGCCCGCTTTCACGAGCACGATGCGCATTCGCCGCTGCCGCGCGCCTATCAATGGGCTGATGGGTCCGCCTATGTGAACCATGTTGAACTGGTGCGCAAAGCGCGTGGCGTCGAGATGCCGGCAAGTTTCTGGACCGATCCGCTGATCTACCAGGGTGGCTCGGACTCCTTCATTCCACCGCGCGATCCGATCCGCGTGGCCGACGAAGCTTTCGGCATCGACATGGAAGCGGAAGTCGCCGTCATCGTCGACGACGTGCCGATGGGCGCTAGCCTCGAAGAGGCGCGCGCCGCGATCCGGCTGGTCATGTTGGTCAACGATGTGACGCTGCGCGCGCTCACCGGGCCGGAACTGGCCAAGGGGTTTGGCTTCTTCCAGTCTAAACCGTCCTCGGCCTTTTCGCCGGTGGCGGTGACGCCGGACGAACTGGGCGATGCCTGGGATGGTGGCAAGGTCAGCCTGCCGCTGCTTGCCGACCTCAACGGCAAGCCGTTCGGCCGCGCCAATGCCGGCGTCGACATGACCTTCGATTTTCCGGCGCTGATCGTCCATGCCGCCCGCACAAGGCCGCTGGTGGCAGGCACCATCATCGGCTCGGGCACGGTCTCCAACAAGCTCGACGGCGGCCCGGGCAAGCCGGTCTCGGCTGGCGGCGCCGGCTATTCCTGCATCGCCGAACTGCGCATGATCGAGACCATTGTGTCAGGCGAGCCGAGCACGCCGTTCCTGCGCTTTGGCGACACGGTGCGCATCGAGATGAAGGACAGTACGGGCCATTCGATCTTCGGCGCCATCGAGCAGAAGGTCGAGAAATACCAGGGATAGGGGAATGTAGAATGGCGGGGGAGGCGTTCTATCTGCTGGCCGGTGTCTGCGCGATCGCCATTCTGGTCGTCTTTATCCTGGCGATCCGGTTGAGCTATCGCATCGAGGCGCGCTCGCCGAACCTGATCAACCGCAGTGGCTACTCGCGCAAAGCGATGATGCTTCACACCATCACCAATATGAAGGTCGCACGGGATCCGGAAACGCAAGCCATGCGTCGGCGCATGAACGGGTTGCTGCTAATCGTTCTTGCCGGCTTCGCGATTATGGCGGCAGGCTTGCATCTGACCCGCTCCGCAGGATGAAACCATGACCCTGCTTGACCATCTGCGCCGCATGGCCGGCAACAATCTCTGGTCGAACGCCCGGCTCTATCGCGCCGTGCTCGCGCTCAAGCCGGGTGAGTTCGAGGCCGAGCGCACCAGTTTCTTCCCGTCGATCAAGGCGACGCTCAACCACATTCTCGCGGTCGATCATCTCTATCTCGATTTTCTCGAAGAGGGCGGCGTCGGCGCCGCTGCCCATGATGAGTTCGTGCCCTTCGACGAACCCCACGCGCTGTTTGCCGCGCAAACCGTGGCCGACCGGCGGCTGATCGCCTTCTGCGATGGGTTGAAGGAAGCCGATCTCGACCGCCGCGTCATCACCGACCGGCGCGAGGACGGCATGATTCCCGAACGCATCGGCGACATCCTGGCCCATGTCTTCCTGCACGACATCCACCATCGCGGCCAGGTGCACGCCATGCTTTCCAGCACTTCGGTCGCGCCACCGCAGCTGGACGAGTTTTTGCTCGACTACGACATCAAGCTGAGGAAGGCGGAGATCGAGTGGCTGGGATTGTGACCCATTATTTCTGATACTCAGCCCACCTGGGGCCTAGTTCGTCAAAATCTTCCGCGATACTGACGCTGCCTTTGAAGGCGCCAATGCGGGGCAAAACGCCATTCGTGGCCGGTGACACGAGCCTTGCAACAATTTTCCCATGGCGCGTGAGCGCAATATCCTCACCGCCTCCGCGCGCCTAACGAGCTCCGATAGTTTGGCTTTCGCTTCCGAGATGCATACGTTCGTGGCTAGGACCGGTTATTACCTAAAAAAACGTCATAACCGGTCGAGCCGTAAGCGTCTTGTTTTGCTTCAGGCCGCCTTGCCATCCACCTTGATCACGCCGCGCTTGATCTGGTCCTGCTCGATCGATTCGAACAGCGCGCGGAAATTGCCTTCGCCAAAGCCTTCGTCTCCCTTGCGCTGGATGAACTCGAAGAATATCGGCCCGATCACGGTTTTCGAGAAGATCTGCAAAAGGATCTTGGTCATGCCGCCGTCGACTACGCCTTCGCCGTCGATCAGGATGCCGTGCTTCTTCATCCGCTCGATCGGCTCGTCATGGCCGTTCACGCGGTCATAGGACATGTCGTAATAGGTTTCCGGCGGACCGGGCATGAATTTCAGCCCGTTGGCGGCGAGCTTGTCGGTGGCGGTATAGATCTCGTCGGTGCCGACCGCGATGTGCTGGATGCCCTCGCCATTGTACTTCTTCAGATACTCGGCGATCTGGCTGGTCTCGTCCTTGGATTCATTGAGCGGAATGCGGATCTTGCCGCAGGGCGAGGTGATGGCGCGGCTGACCAGGCCGGTGATCTTGCCGTCGATGTCGAAGAAATGGATCTGCTTGAAGCCGAACAGTTCGCGGTAGAAATCCCACCATTTGTCCATCTGGCCGCGATAGACATTGTGGGTGAGGTGGTCGAGATAATAGAAACCGACGCCTTGCGGCCGAGGATCGCGCGCGCCGAGCCATTCGAATTCGGCGTCGTAGGCCGAGCCCTTCTTGCCGTAGGCATCGATGAAATAGAGCAGCGAACCGCCGATACCGACAATGGCCGGCACGTCGAGCGCCTTGTCGTCGCCTTCGTAAGGCGTGGCGCCCTTAGAGACGGCATGGTCGAACGCGTGCTTGGCATCGACCACGCGCCATGCCATCGAGGCGGCACACGGGCCGTGCTTGTCGGCGAACTCCATGGCATGCGAGCCCGGCTCGGCATTGACGACATAGTTGATGTCGCCCTGGCGCCAGACGGTGATGTCCTTGCTGCGATGCTTGGCGACCGCCACATAGCCCATGCGGGTGAACAGTTCGGCCAGCTTCTGCGGCTCCGGATGCGCGAATTCGACGAACTCGAAACCATCGGTACCGGCCGGGTTGTCCTTGCTGATTTTGGCGGGCGGGGCGTCGTGTGGGAAGGGACCCATGGTATTCCTCCAAAGCTGGCTTGGCCCGAAAAGGCCATCTGACGCCATCATAGCGCGGAGGAGGCGCATGGTGCTTGCATTCAAACGCTTGAAATGATGATGTCATGCGTGAAGCATGCATGTTGAGAGACAAAACCATGGATGAGACGCGCGTTGACCAATTTGACCGCAAGATAATGGCGCTTTTGCAAGGCGATGCGCGGCTGACCAACAACGATCTCTCGGAGCGGGTGAACCTGTCGGCGTCGCAATGCTCGCGCCGCCGCCAGCGGCTCGAAGAGGACGGCTACATCAAGGGTTATCGGGCGGTGCTCGACCGCGACAAGCTCGGCTTCTCGCTGGTCAACGTCATCTCGGTGACCCTGGCCACCCACAATCGCGACAACGCCCAGCGCTTCGGCGAACTGGTGGCGCGGCTGCCCGAGGTGCAGGAGGCGCACGCGCTGACCGGCGAGATGGACTATATCCTGAAGGTGGTGACGCCCGACCTGAAGTCGCTGTCGGAGTTCGTCAACGGCGTGCTCCTGCCGCACGAATCCGTGCAGCATGTGAAGACGGCGATCGTGCTGGAAACGCTGAAGGAAACCGGCGCGCTGCCGATCTAACCCTTCGACTGCTGGATCAGCCCGTACAGATTCGTGCAGCGCGCGCCGGAGCGGCAATAGGCGAACACCGGACCCTCCATTTCGTCCAGCGCCTCGGCCTGGTCCTCGACATTCTCGGCGGTGATCTGGCCGCTGATGACGGGGATATAGCGGAAGGCGAGGCCGGCGGCTTCGACCGCCGATCCGATGCTTTTGGCCGAAGGCTGGCCGGGTTGCTCGTCATCCGGCCGGTTGCAGATGACGCTCTTGAAACCGGCTTCCTTGATGGCGGCGACGTCTTCGGGCTGGATCTGGCCAGAGACCGAATAGTCGTCGCTGATTTCGCGGTATTCCATCGCAGCATCCTCGCAATCTGATTTGCAGGGAGTCTTGCCACTCCCCGACGTGGCCGGCAATCCGCCAGCGGAAATCGTTCTGCAGAGATAGACGTTTCCGGCGAGGATTCCAACGGTCAGGCATCGCCACAGTTCGGGCTGGAAGGCCTCCGCCTTTTCCGGGATCGGCGCTCCTCAGCTGCCGAGGATCGCGCCTTTGATCTGGCGGATGTTGTTGTGCATCATGTCGATATAGGTCGATCCTGGGCCATCGGGCTGCGACAGCGCATCCGAGTAGAGCGTGCCGCCCACCTTGATGCCGGTTTCGCTGGCGATCTGTTCGATCAGGCGCGGGTTGGTGATGTTTTCCACGAAGATCGCCGCCGCCTTGTCCTGCTTCACCTGCTCGACCAGCTTGGCGACATCGGCGGCCGACGGTTCGGAATCGGTAGAAATGCCCTGCGGGGCGAGGAAGGTCAGGCCGTATTCGTGTTCGAAATAGCCGAAGGCGTCGTGCGAGGTGATGACGACGCGCTTGGCCTCGGGGATCGACTGGATCGCGGCCTTCACTTCGCCTTCCAGCGCATCGAGCTTCTTGGTGTAGGCGGCGGCATTGGTCTGGTAGCCGACGCAGCCGTCGCTGTCGGCCGCGCAGAAAGCCTCGGCGATGTTCTTCACATAGATCTTGGCGTTGGCGATCGACTGGAAGGCGTGCGGATCGGTAACGGTCTTGCCGCCACCGGTGCCGGCACCTTCGGCCGCGTCGGCGTCGGCGAATTCAGGTTTGAAGTCGATCGGCGTCACGCCTTTGGTCAAGGTGACGATCGAGGCCTTGGTGGCGCTGGCATCGACCAGCCGCTGCAAAAAGCCTTCGAAATGCAGGCCATTGACCAGCACGAYATCGGCCTTGGCCATGGCGACCGCGTCGGCCGGGCTCGGCTCATAGACATGGGCATCGCCATCCGGGCCGACGATGGTGGTGATGTCGACACGATCGCCGCCGACATTTTTGGCAAAATCGGCAATGACGGTGAAGCTGGCGACGACTTTCAGCGGCGCCGCGAACGCCGACGATGCGCCAAAGGCAGTTAATGTTATAACGCTCATCGCCAGAGCGGCACGGATGGATCTCAGCATAGGCGGGGTCTCCTTTCGAGGGGCGAGGGATCAGGCCGTTCTGTGACGGTGATGGATGATGCGGGCGCGCAGAATGCCGCGCGTGCCGAACAGGATCGAGGCGAAGTAGACGACACCGGCCGACAGGATGATGGCAGGTCCGGACGGCAGCGAGGCGTGATAGGACAACAGCAGCCCGGCGATGCAGGAGGCAAAGCCGATCAGCACGGCCAGCACGCACATCGGCTCGACGCGCACCGTCCAGAAGCGGGCGGCTGCCGCCGGCAGCATCATCAGTCCGACCGACAGAAGCGTGCCGAGCGCCTGAAATCCGCCGACGAGGTTGAGCACGACGAGACCAAGGAAGATGAAGTGCACCGGGCTGCCCATGCGGCTGACCGAACGCAGGAACAGCGGATCGAGGCATTCGGCGACCAGAGCCCGCCAGAAGATGGCGAGGCTGACCAGCGTCACCGCGACGATGCCGCCGATCAGCGTCAGCGCCTCATTGTTGAGCGCCAGCACCGTGCCGAACAGCACATGCATGAGATCGACGCTTGAGCCGCGGATCGACACCATCAGCACGCCGATGGCCAGCGAAATCAGATAGAAGGCCGCCATCGAGGCGTCCTCGCGCTGGATGGTGAAACGCGAGACAGCACCGGCGCCGAGCGCCACGATAATACCGGCGATCAGCCCGCCAATGGTCATCGGCAGGATTTCCAAACCATAGAACAGGAAGCCGGCGGCCGCGCCCGGCAGGATGGCATGCGCCATGGCGTCGCCCGACAGGCTCATGCGCCGCAGCATCAGGAAGACGCCGATCGGGCAGGCGCCCAACGACAGCATCAGCGAGCCGAACAGCGCCCGCTGCATGAAGCCGAAATCGGCGAACGGTGCGATGAACAGACCGTAGAGCGCGTCCATCAGGCAGCCCTCGGCCCGGCGTCATGGTCGTGATCGTGGCCATGATGATCGTGGCCATGGGCATGATCATGACCGTGCCCGTCCGGCTCGCACCAGGGCGCGTTCTCCTCCCAGGCTTCATGGAAGCGACGGGCGCGCAGAAGGTTTTCCGGCTTCAGCGTCTCGCGCGTTTCGCCCCAGGCGATCGGCTGGCGGGCCAAAAGCAGCGTCTCCGGAAAATTCTGCCGCACCAGATCGAGATCATGGACGACGACCATGATGGTCCGTTCCTCGCCGTGCCAACGCTTGATCAGGGCGATCAGATCGCCGACCGTCTTGGCATCGACGGCGTTGAATGGCTCGTCGAGCAGGATCAGGTCGGCGTCCTGCAGCAGCACGCGGGCAAACAGCGTGCGCTGCAGCTGGCCACCCGACAGCGTGTCGATCGGCCGCTTCTCGAAGCCGCCGAGGCCGACCGCCATCAGCGCCTGGCTGACCGCCGCGCGATCCTCTGATGTGTAGCGGCCGAGCATGCCGCGCTTCGGCCAGAGACCGAGCGAGACCAGGTCGACGACGCGGGCGGGAAAGGAGCGATCGAGCTCCGATTGCTGCGGCAGGTAGGCGGCGCGCACGCCGGGTGCGCGAGCAACCTCACCGGCCATAGGCTTCAGCACGCCGACAATGCCCTTCATCAGCGTCGACTTGCCGGAGCCGTTGGCGCCGACAACGGCGGTCAGCGAGCCCTTGCGGATCGTGCCGTCGAGATGGTGGATCGCCGGGTGGCTGTTGTAGCCCAGCGTCAGGTCACGGAATGTCAGGCAGGTCTGGGTCATGTCGTTCCGTGGAGCAGCGAAACCCGGCCGCGGGCAGGGCCGATTGGATATGTGATGTTATTACATTAGTCAACAAGCCAATCAGGCGGAATTGCGACCGGCGGCTCAACTTGCCGTGAGTCGTTTGCGCACTGGTCCAAGGGGATTTGGCCCCGGCGGCCTTGCCCGAAGCGAACCGCAACTCTAAACAGTCGCCACCCATAACAGGAAGGAACCTCCCATGAGCATTCGTCGCATCGATGTTGGCCCGCGCATGAGTCAGATCGTCATCCACGGCAACACCGTCTATCTGGCCGGCCAGGTCGGCGAGCCCGGCGGCAACGTCGCCTCGCAGACCCGCGACATTCTGGCGGCCATCGACGAATTGCTGGCCAAGGCCGGCACCGACAAGACCAAGATCGTTCAGGCGATCATCTGGCTGGCGGACATGGGTACCTTCGCCGAGATGAATTCGGAATGGGACAAGTGGGTGCCGCAGGGCCACACCCCCGCCCGCGCCACCGGCGAAGCCAAGTTGGCTGGCCCGGAATATCTGGTCGAGATTATCGTTACGGCGGCGATTTAAGGCACGGCGCTGAAACTGCCAATCTCCCCCACAAGGGGGAGATCGGGTCTTGTCCCGGACTGCGCAACTGCCCTTCGCTATGGCTCCGGGCGTTCGGCGTTCGAAAAGCCAAATCGTTGGCTTTTCGCCAGCCGTCGGCTGGACACGCCTCACCCCTGCGACGGCGTGAATCTTGCCACCAGCGTGTGGCTTTCCGCCGGATAGATAAACCGCACATGGGTAACCGGGTGTTCAGCGCTCCAGGTGCGGCGCTCGACCACAAGGCATGGCGCGCCCGGATCGATGTCGAGCGCGTCGGCGATAGCCTCATCGGCGGCCATGGCGCGGATGCGATGCTCGGCCTCGCTCCATGGAACGCGGCCGATCAGCCAGGGGCCGGCGGCGATCTCCAGAAACTCTTCGTTCCCGGCTTCCGGAACCGCGGAAAGATTGATCAGGCGCTGCTCGAGTGCGAAGGGCCGTTCGCCGGCAAAATGCAGGCCTTCGATCCAGAGCACCGAGCCTGCGGCGGACAGGCCGAGCAGCGCTCTGTCCTCCGCATTGCTGCGGCGCTTGAGCTGTTCCAGCCGCTCGTAGCGATAGAGGAGGCCAAGCGCTTCGACCTCGATCCTGATGTCGTGAAGTTCCAGCACTGCTGCCTGCGACTGCGGCCGGCGGACGAAGCTGCCCGAGCGGCGGCGGCGTTCGATCAGCCCGGCCTTGGCCAACTGCGACAGCGCCTTGTTCACCGTCATGCGCGAGCAATTGTACTCGGTCGTCAGTTCGTGCTCGAACGGAATGCGATGTCCGGGCGCCCAGGCGCCCGACAGGATCTTTTCGCTGATGTCGGACAGGATGCGTTGGTGCAGGGAACCGCCGCTGTCCGCATCCGCCGTCTCGACCGTGCTCATGCCGAAAGCGCCCTCATCACGGCGCGAAAACGCTTTGCGATAGCTTCGCGCCTGGCATGCCTGCCGCCGCTGACCTGCTTCTTGCCGTGCACCCAGACGCAATCGATCGTGCTGCCATTGGCGAAGATCCAGGCGTCGAGGATGGCGTCGCCTGCCTTGCCGGCCAGAGAAGGATGGCCGGCGTCGAGCGAGACGAGATCTGCCGCGGCGCCGGCGGCGATCTGCGAGGCACCGGCGCCGAGCGCCTGGCTGCCGCCGTCGAGTGCTGCGTCGAACAGCGCCCGCCCGGTCGAGCCGCCGGCCACCGCCAGCACATTGCGGGCGCGGTGGGCGAGGCGCTGCGAATATTCGAGTTGGCGCAATTCGTCGGGCAGGCCGATCAGCACGTTGGAATCGGAGCCGATACCGAAGCGGCCGCCATGCTCGGTGAATAACGGCGCGGCAAACGTCCCGTCGCCGAGATTGGCCTCGGTGATCGGGCAAAGACCGGCGATGGCGCCGCTTTTGGCCATGCCGATGGTTTCGGCATCGGTCATATGGGTGGCGTGGATCAGGCACCAGCGCTGGTCGACCTCGGCATTGGCCAGCAGAAATTCGACCGGGCGCGCGCCGGACCAGGTGAGGCAGTCCTCGACCTCCTTCACTTGTTCGGCGACGTGGATGTGGATCGGCCCATTCGGCGCCAAAGCAGCAATTTGGGTCAATTCCTCCGGTGTAGCGGCGCGCAGGCTGTGAGGCGCGACGCCGACGACAGCCTGATTCAACGCGCGAACCGATTCACTGGACTTCTCAACAAGCCGGGAGAACCGATTCACATCGTTGATGAATCGCCTTTGGCCTTCGTTCGGGGCCGCTCCGCCGAAGGAGGAGTGCGCATAAAACACCGGCAGCAGCGTCAGGCCGATGCCCGTTTCGCCGGCGGCGGCGGCGATGCGCTCGGCCATCTCGGCGAGATTGGCGTAGGGTTTTCCATCGCGATCATGGTGCAGATAGTGGAATTCGCCGACGCGGGAAAAACCGGCTTCCAGCATCTCGACATAGAGCTGCGCGGCGACCGCCTCGACCTGATCGGGCGTCATCGACAGCGCGAAGCGATACATGACCTCGCGCCAGCTCCAGAAACTGTCGGCGGAGGGGCCGCGAAGCTCAGCCAGGCCGGCCATGCCGCGCTGGAAGGCGTGGCTGTGCAGGTTGGGCATGCCGGGGACGACAATTGTGTGGCGCTCGTCGCCGGCCTGCGGTGCCGTGTCCGCCTCGACTGAGGCGATGCGGCCATCATCGAGCGCGATCCTGACATTGCCTTGCCAGCCCTCGGGCAGCAGCGCCTGTTCCGCAAAGATCGCCGTCACGTCCGTCTCCAAATCTGCATGCCTAAGCGACGAGACCACTTGCGTCGCGTTTCAATATGTATATACATAATCGTCATCCTTTCAAATGGAAAAGATGATGGGTGGAGCAAACGGGAAGAGCGGCCTTCGTGTCTGGCGCAATGCGCGCCTGGCGACCATGGCCGACGGTGTGGCGGGCCTCGGCATTGTCGAGAAAGGCGCGATCGCCGCGCGCGATGGTCTCATTGTTTATGCCGGCGCGGAGGCCTCGATGCCGGCTTCGGCGGGGCAGGGCGCGGACACGGTCGATTGCGACGGCCGCTGGATCACGCCGGGCCTGATCGATTGCCACACGCATCTTGTCTATGCCGGCAACCGCGCCAATGAATTCGAGATGCGGCTGGCCGGCGCCACCTATGAGGAAGTCGCCCGCGCCGGCGGCGGCATTGTGTCCTCGGTCAAGTCGCTGCGCGCGGCAAACGAGGATGACCTTGTTGCCCAGACGCTGCCGCGCCTCGATGCGCTGATGGCCGAAGGTGTCACGACGGTCGAGGTCAAATCGGGCTATGGCCTCGATCTCGACAATGAGAAGAAGTCGTTGCGTGCCGCCCGCCGGCTGGCCAATGAGCGCCCCGTCACAATCCGTACAACCTGCCTCGCCGCGCACGCGCTGCCGCCCGAAGCTAGGGGTGACAAGGACGCCTTCATCGATCTCGTCGCCGCCACGATCCTGCCCGACGTCGCCGCTGAGAAACTTGCCGACGCCGTAGACGGTTTTTGCGAAGGCATCGCCTTTTCGCCGGAGCAGATCGCACGCGTCTTCGACAAGGCCAGAGCGCTCGGACTGCCCGTGAAACTCCATGCCGACCAGCTTTCGAATCTGCACGGCGCAGCACTTGCCGCCAGCTATGGCGCGTTGTCGGCGGATCATCTCGAATACACCGATGAGGCAGGCGCTGCCGCGATGGCGAAGGCCGGCACGGTGGCGACCATCCTGCCCGGTGCCTATTACTTCATCCGCGAAACCAAGAAGCCGCCTGTCGACCTGTTCCGCCGTCATGGCGTGAAGATGGCGGTGGCGACGGACAGCAATCCCGGCACCTCGCCGCTCACCTCGCTGTTGCTCACCATGAATATGGCCGCGACGCTTTTTGGCTTGACCGTCGATGAATGCCTTGCCGGCGTCACTCGCGAGGCCGCGCGTGCACTTGGCTTTCTCGACAACGCCGGCACGCTGGAGGCCGGCAAATCCGCCGACCTGGCGATTTGGGACATCGAGCGCCCTGCCGAACTCGTTTACCGCATGGGCTTCAACCCGCTCCATGTGCGCATCTGGAGAGGACAATGACCGAACTGACCCTGAAGCCTGGCAATGCGACGCTGGCCGACTGGCGCGCCATCTACCGTGGCGCCGTGCCGAAGCTGGATGAGGCCTGCCGTCCAAAAATCAAGGCGAGCGCCGAGGCCGTCGCCCGGATCGTCGCCAAGGGCGAGCCGGTCTACGGCATCAACACCGGCTTCGGCAAACTGGCCAGCGTGCGCATCCCGGCTGGCGATCTCGAAACCTTGCAGCGCAATATCGTGCTGTCGCACGCCGCCGGCGTCGGCGAGCCGATGCCGGTCGCAATTGCCCGGCTTATGATGGCGTTGAAACTTGCCAGCCTGGCGCAGGGTGCGTCCGGGGTGCGACCCGAAACCATCGATTTGCTGGAAGCGATGCTCGCCAACGACGTCATCCCGGTGGTGCCGGCGCAAGGTTCCGTCGGCGCGTCCGGCGATCTTGCACCGCTGTCGCACATGACGGCGGTGATGATCGGCGTCGGCGAATGCTTTACCCCGCATGGTCGTTTCCCGGCCAAGGTCGCTTTCGTCTCGCACGGCCTCGAGCCGGTGACGCTGGGCGCCAAGGAAGGTCTGGCGCTGCTCAACGGCACGCAGTTTTCGACCGCCTATGCGCTCGCCGCTCTGTTCGAAGCCGAAGTGCTCTACCAGTCGGCGCTGGTCGCCGGTGCGCTGTCGACCGATGCCGCCAAGGGGTCCGACGCGCCGTTCGACCCGCGCATTCATCTCCTGAGAAAGCACCGTGGCCAGATCGAGACGGCGGAGGCACTGCGCAATCTGATGGCCGGTAGCGCCATCCGTGAATCGCATCGTGTCGGCGACGAGCGCGTGCAGGATCCCTATTGCCTGCGCTGCCAGCCGCAGGTGATGGGCGCCGCGCTCGACGTGTTGCGCAAGGCGGCCGATACGCTCGGCACCGAGGCCAATGGCGTCACCGACAATCCGCTGATCTTCGCCGAGGATGACACGGCCCTTTCCGGCGGCAATTTCCACGCCGAGCCGGTGGCTTTCGCCGCCGACATGATCGCACTGGCCGTCTGCGAGATCGGCTCGCTGTCGGAACGCCGCGTCGCCATGCTGGTCGATCCGGCGCTGTCAGGCATGCCGGCCTTCCTGACGCCCAAGCCGGGCCTCAACTCCGGCTTCATGATCCCGCAGGTGACGGCGGCCGCACTCGTTTCGGAAAACAAGCAGAAGGCCTATCCGGCCAGCGTCGATTCGATCCCGACCTCGGCCAACCAGGAAGACCACGTCTCGATGGCCGCGCACGGTGCGCGCCGGCTGATCGGCATGGTCGAGAATGCCACGGCGGTGATCGGCATCGAATTGCTGGCCGCCGCGCAAGGCTGTGACTTCCACCAGCCGCTGGCGTCGAGCGATGCGCTGGAGGCAGTGCGCAAGTTGGTCCGGGCCGAAGTGCCGCATCTCGACAATGACCGCCACTTCCACCCCGACATGGAAAAGGCAATCGCCATGGTGCGCAGTGGTGCGACCGTCAGGGCTGCCGGCGCGGTGGCGCTGCCGTCGATCGCGGGAGCGGCGTGATGACTGCCACACCCTGGCTTACCGTCAGCCGAGGCACAGCACCGCTGCTGGTGTCGATCCCGCACACTGGCATCGACCTCGCCGGCCTCGACCCCCGGCTGGTGTCGCCCTGGCTCGGCCGCCGCGATTGCGATTGGTGGATCGACAATCTCTACGACTTCGCCGGAAGCCTCGGCGCCACGGTCGTCCACACCGCGATCTCGCGCACCGTCATCGATGTCAATCGCGACCCGTCCGGCGCCTCGCTCTACCCCGGCCAGGCGACCACCAGCCTGTGCCCGACCGAGACCTTCGACGGTGACCCGCTCTACCGCGAGGGCGAGGAGCCGGGACCGTCGGAGGTCGACGAGCGTCGCGAAAAATTCTTCGTGCCTTACCATGCTGCCTTGCAGGCCGAAATCGACCGCTTGCGTGGCCTGCATGACAACATCGTCCTCTACGATTGCCATTCGATCCGTTCGGTATTGCCGCGTCTGTTCGAAGGCACGCTGCCAGTCTTCAACCTCGGCACCAACGACGGCAAGAGCGCCGATCCCATCCTGCAGGAAAGGGTCGCCGCAATCCTGGTCGGAACTGGCGAGACATGGGTCGTCAATGGTCGCTTCAAGGGCGGCTGGATCACGCGCCATTTCGGCCAGCCACAAAGCGGCGTGCATGCGCTGCAGATGGAGCTCTCCAACCGTGGCTACATGCGCGAGCCGGAGGAGAAGGGCTCGCCGGACAATTGGCCGGTGCCTTACGAAGCCGGATTTGCGGCGCCGATCCGCGTAACGTTGGAGAACATTCTGAAAACCGCGATTGCCTGGGCGCAGGGCTGATCGGCAATTCTTCGGAGGAACGCAGTGACCGGACATGTCAGGACATTCCTTCTCGCGGGGGGGCTGGTTCTAGCTGCAATCGTTTCGGCATTCGCCGCCGAAGTGGCGATGAAAGGGCCGGAAATCCTTGCCGATCTGAAGGGCGCGCAGGTCCAGGGCGACGGCTGGTCCCAAGACTTCGATGACGGCGGCGCAACAAGCTATGCCAGAGGCGACAGTCACCAGATAGGCCGCTGGGACGTGCGGGGTGACCAGTACTGCTCGCTGTGGCCGCCCTCTGATGTTTGGGCCTGCTACACCATGACGATCGATTCCTCCAATCCTGCCAACGAGCGGATCACTTGGATTAGCGCCGACGGCTCCCGCAGCACCGCGCATCTCATTCGAAAGGGACAATGATGAACAATCCTCGCCACAACATCCGTGAAGTGCGCAGCCCCCGCGGCGACAAGCTCAACGCCCGATATTGGACGACCGAAGCGCCGCTGCGCATGCTGATGAACAATCTCGACCCCGATGTCGCCGAGAACCCCAACGAACTGGTCGTTTATGGCGGCATCGGTCGGGCGGCACGCACCTGGAACGATTTCGACAGCATCGTCGCCTCGCTGAAGACGCTTGGCGAGGACGAGACGCTGCTGGTGCAGTCCGGCAAGCCGGTCGGCGTGTTCCGCACCCACACCGATGCGCCGCGTGTGCTGATCGCCAATTCCAACCTCGTGCCGCACTGGGCGACCTGGGACAAATTCAACGAACTCGATAAAAAGGGCCTGATGATGTACGGCCAGATGACGGCCGGCTCGTGGATCTATATCGGCACGCAAGGCATCGTGCAGGGCACTTACGAGACCTTCGTCGAGGCGGGCCGCCAGCACTATGGCGGCAATCTCAAGGGCAAATGGATCCTAACCGGCGGTCTCGGCGGCATGGGCGGCGCCCAGCCGCTGGCCGCTGTCATGGCCGGCGCCTGCTGCCTGGCCATCGAATGCAACCCGGACTCGATCGATTTCCGCCTGCGCACCCGCTACGTCGACGAGAAAGCCGAGACGCTCGACGAAGCGATTGAAATGATCGAGCGCTGGACCAAGGCCGGCGAGGCGAAGTCGGTCGGCCTGCTCGGCAATGCCGCCGAGATCGTGCCCGAAATGTTCAGGCGCGGCATCCGCCCCGATATGGTCACCGACCAGACCTCGGCCCACGACCCGATCAACGGCTATCTGCCGAAAGGCTGGACCATGGCCGAGTGGCGCGAGAAGCGCGTCAGCGACCCGAAGGCGGTCGAGAAGGCGGCTCGCGCTTCCATGCGCGAACATGTCGAGGCGATGGTAGCCTTCTGGAACGCCGGTGTGCCAACGCTCGACTATGGCAACAACATCCGCCAGGTCGCCAAGGACGAAGGTTTTGAGAATGCCTTTGCCTTCCCCGGCTTCGTGCCGGCCTATATCCGGCCGCTGTTCTGCCGCGGCATCGGTCCCTTCCGTTGGGCCGCACTCTCCGGCGATCCGGAGGATATCTACAAGACCGACGCCAAGGTGCGCGAACTGACGCCTGGCAACACCCATCTGCACAACTGGCTGGACATGGCGCGCGAGCGCATCTCGTTCCAAGGCCTGCCGGCGCGCATCTGCTGGGTCGGTCTCGGCGACCGCCATCGGCTCGGCCTCGCCTTCAACGAGATGGTCGCCAAGGGCGAACTCAAGGCGCCGGTCGTCATCGGCCGCGATCACCTCGATTCCGGCTCGGTCGCCTCGCCGAACCGCGAGACGGAAGCGATGAAGGACGGCTCCGATGCCGTCTCCGACTGGCCTCTGCTCAATGCATTGCTCAACACCGCGTCGGGCGCCACCTGGGTGTCGCTGCATCATGGCGGCGGCGTCGGCATGGGTTTTTCCCAGCATGCCGGCATGGTCATCGTCGCCGACGGCACGCGGGACGCCGCCAGGCGCCTGGAGCGCGTGCTGTGGAACGATCCGGCGACCGGCGTCATGCGTCATGCCGATGCCGGCTACGACATCGCCATTGAGTGCGCCAAGGAGCACCAGCTCAATTTGCCCGGCATTCTCGGCTGATAGGCTGAAATCATGTGCATTCTTCGTGCCGCCGACTACCGCGTCATGCCGTGGAAGAACGGCGGCGGCACGACGACAGAGATCGCCGTCTCGCCTGACGGCGCCGGCCTTGACGAGTTCGACTGGCGCGTGTCGATGGCCCGCGTCGAGGGCAGCGGGCCGTTCTCCAGCTTTGCCGGCATCGACCGCACGCTGTCGGTGCTGGAAGGCGAGGGCATCGTGCTCGATGTCGCCGATCAGCCAGCGGTGCGGCTGACGCCGACTTCCGCGCCGTTTTCCTTTCCAGCCGACCTGCCGACCAGCGCCTCGTTGATCGCCGGCCCGATCACCGACCTCAACGTCATGACGCGCCGCGGCCGCACGTTGCATTCGGTCGAGCGGCTCGCGATTTCGCAGCCTGTGGACATCGCGACGCGGGCCGGTTCGACCCTCATCCTTTGTCACAAGGGCGAAGCTGTTTTCCCCGAGGCTGGGTCAATTCGCCTCGGGCCGCTCGACACGTTGCTGATCGGGCCGGATGCTCCCATCATGAAGGTCGAGCCGGCGCGGGATACGACGCTGTTCGTGGTCCGGATAACCGCCGCCGCCTGAGGCTTTCGCGCCAACGGTTACCGCCTGTTTCCAAACATGATAGCAATGCCGGCGAAATATAGCGTAAGCTCCTGCCGGCATCACGAAAAAGCCCGAATCCTCTCCGCCGATCGAACCCGACGTGAGCGAGGGGCGCTCGTCTTTGAGTTTGGTCGAAAGATGACGCTCTGTCGTGGTGCGGAAACAAACTTTCGGCATAGGGGTTGATGCAACCAATTGCATTTGAACCGGTTTTAGGGCCATTGCCGTGGCGGTGACGCCGCTGAGTGCCCGCTTACGGAATTTTCAATGAATATTCAGACGAATCCTGCCCAGATCGAGAAGACAAGCGCGAGCTTTCCGGCCATTACGGAAGAGCCGATAAGGTCGACATTCCTGCCGGAGGAGCGCCTTCGGCTGCTTGGCGAAAGCCTGGCCAAAGGCGATCTCACCGATCTTTTCGGCCTGATCCCATTTGATTTCCAGGCCCGCATCCGCGACAGCGCCAAGAAGATCCTCGAAGTCTACCGTTCGACCAATGCGGCGCAGGCCAAGGGTGAGACGATCACGCCGGCCGCGCAATGGCTGCTCGACAACAATTATCTGGTCGAAGAGACCATTTTCCAGGTCAAGCGCGATCTGCCGCGCCGCTTCTATCGTCAGCTGCCGACGCTGAAACTGCCTGACGGCGGCACCGTGCCGCGTGCGCTGGCGCTGGCCTGGACCTATGTGGCGCATTCGGACAGTTCCGTCTCGGCGACCATGTTCAAGTCCATCGTCCAGGGTTTTCAGTCAGTCGAGCCGCTGAAGATCGGTGAACTCTGGGCGCTGCCGTCGCTTTTGCGGTTCGTGCTGATCGAAAATCTCCGCCGGCTGGCCGTCAGGGTCAATCGCACCCGCCAGATGCGCCAGATCGCCAACGATGTGGCGGACAAGGTGCTGGCGACCGACGAAAGTGCCGACCGCCAGGCGATCCTGGCCAATTTCAGCGCTCACGCGCAGGACACCACCTTTGCCACGCAGCTTCTCTATCGCTTGCGCGATGGTTCGCAGAATGCCGGCAAGGCCCTGGAATGGCTGGAAGGCGAGCTCGAAAAGACCGGCTCCGATGCCGAGGAGATCATCATCTCCGAGCATCACACCCTGTCCAGCGGCAATGTGACGACCGGCAACATCATCCGCGGCCTGCGCCTCATCAACGACGTCGACTGGACGGTGTGGTTCGAAGGCGTCAGCCGCATCGACACCGTGCTGCGCGAGCGCACCGATTTTGCCGCGCTCGATTTCTTCTCGCGCGACCAATACCGCACCGCGATCGAGGAACTTGCCCGCCGCTCGAACCTGTCGGAATACCGCGTCGCCGAAAAGGCGATCGAACTGGCCGGCCAGGCCGCTAGCGAACACGCCGCCGGCGAACATGTATCGGCCGGCGATGGCGACGATTCCGCGCCGGCTCCGTCCGCGCATACCGATGTCGGCTTCTTCCTCGTCGGTCCGCGCCGTCTGGAGCTGGAAAAAGCGATCGGCTATCGGCCCACCATCAGCCAGACGGTCAAGCGGACGTTCACCAAGACCGGATGGTTGGGCATTGTCCTGCCGGTCTTCGCGCTGACGGCCCTGCTTCTCGTCCTCACCGGCAATGCGTTGGCCAATCTCGGCCTGTCGGTGACCTCGATCGTCCTGATGCTGGCGCTGTTTGCCGTGCCGGCGAGCGAGGGCGCGCTGGCCTTCTTCAACACGGTGGTCTCGCTCTTCCTCAAGCCGACACGCCTGATCGGTTACGATTACAGGCACGGTGTGCCGCCCGAGGCGCGCACGCTGGTGGTTGTGCCGTCGCTGATCGGCTCGCGCGACGATGTCGAGGAAAACATCCGCAACCTCGAAGTCCATTACCTTGCCAATCTGGTGGACGAGATCCATTTCGCGCTGCTGTCGGACTGGCCCGACAGCAAGATCGAGATCGATGCGGCCGACACCGAGATCCTCGAATATGCCCGCGCCGAGATCGCCCGTCTCAACGCCCGCTATCCCTCGGAAGGCGCGCCGCGCTTCTACATCCTGCACCGTCGCCGCCTCTTCAACGCCGCTCAAGGGGCCTGGATGGGCTGGGAGCGCAAGCGCGGCAAGCTGCATGAGCTTGACCTTCTGCTGCGCGGCGACAGCGACACGACTTTCCTGCCGCTCGACGTGCCGCTGCCGGAAAAAGTCGTCCATGTTATGACGCTCGACGCCGACACGCGCACCACCCGCGACGCGGTGGCGAGCCTCGTCGGCAAGCTCTGCCACCCGCTCAACCGCCCGCATTTCGACGCCGCCAGGCGCGTCGTCACCGCCGGTTACACGATCCTGCAGCCGCGCATCACCGCTTCGCTGACATCAGGCGACGAGGCCTCGTTCTTCCAGCGTGTGTTCTCGGCCAATCGCGGCCTCGACCCCTATGTCTTCGCCGTTTCCGACCTCTACCAGGATGTCTTCAGCGACGGGTCCTTCACTGGTAAGGGCCTCTACCATGTCGATGCCTTCGAGGCCGCCCTGCAAGGCCGCATCGAGGAAAACACCGTCCTCAGCCACGATCTGCTCGAAGGCGCGCTGGCGCGCGCTGCACTGGTCACCGACGTCGAACTGGTCGAGGACTATCCGACCCGCTACTCGGTCGACGCCTCGCGTCACCATCGCTGGGCACGCGGCGACTGGCAGCTTCTGGGCTTTATCCTCGATCCGCGCTCCGGCGTTCCGGCCCTGTCGCGCTGGAAGATGGTCGACAATCTGCGCCGCTCGCTGACGCCGATCTTCTGGGTGATGGCGGCGATCGCAGGCTGGACCTTGCTGCCCTTCACGCAGGCCGCGCAATGGCAGGCCTTGCTGATCCTCAGCCTGTTCATGGCGCCGACCTTCGATGTCGTCAACGCCATCCTGCCCAAGAGCGGCGACCAGACGCCGCGCGGCCATTTCTCGGCGCTGGCGCGCGACGTCGCGTTCGGCACCGCCATGGTGGCGCTGAAGATCGTGCTGATGGCGCACAATGCCTGGATGATGGGCGACGCCATCGTGCGCACGCTCTACCGGTTGTTCGTCAGCCGCCAGAATCTTTTGGAATGGCGCACCGCTTCCCAGGCGCACAAGGCCGGCGACAACGATGTCGGCTCCTATTACGGCATGATGTACGGCGCCGTGATCATCGGTTTCGTCGGCCTCGCCATTCCGGTGCTGGCCGATTCCACTGGCGCCTTCGTCGCCTTCTTCTTCGCCCTGTTCTGGATCGGCTCGCCGGCGATTGCCAGCTGGATCAGCCGCTCGGCCGAAACCGAGGACCGGCTGCGCATATCGCAGGCCGATATCCATACGCTGCGCACTATTGCGCGGCGCACCTGGCACTATTTCGAGAGCTTCGTCACGGCGGAGCATCACAATCTGCCGCCGGACAATTTCCAGGAAAGCCCGGCACCGGTCGTGGCGCCGCGCACGTCGCCGACCAATGTCGGCGTCTATCTCCTGTCGGTGGTCTCGGCGCGCGATTTCGGCTGGATCAGCCTGTCGGATGCCATCACCCGCATCGACGCGACCATGACGACCATAGAGAGCATGCCGCGCCACCGCGGCCATCTCTTCAACTGGTACGACACTACGACGCTGAAGCCGCTGTACCCGCTCTACATTTCGGCTGTCGACAGTGGCAATCTCGCCGGCCACCTGGTGGCCGTGGCGGCGGCCTGTGCCGAATGGGCGGAAGCGCCGTCCGTTCACCTGCAGGGTGATTTCGAAGGCATTCTCGACACGGTGACCATCCTGAGCGAGAGCCTTGATGAATTGCCCGACGACCGCCGTCAGCTCAGGCCTCTGCGCCAGCGTCTCGTCGATCGCCTGGACGGCATGCGGCGCGCCGTCGAGACGATCAAGGCGCAGCCGGAAATGGCCTCGATCCGCACCATCAACCTCGCCGTGCTGGCGGGCGAGATCCGCAAGCTAGCCACCGCCATCCACACCGAGGCGGCGTCGGCCCAGAGCGACGTCATCGTCGACTGGGCGGCGAGGCTGGAAGCCACTTGCGAGGCGCATGTCCATGATGCCCATAGCGACGACAACGCCGTCGAAGCGCTGCGCGCCAAACTTCTGACCTTGCGCGAGCGCACCCGTCGTTTCGCCTTCGAGATGGAATTCGCCTTCCTGATGCGGCCGGAACGCAAGCTGCTGTCGATCGGCTACCGGGTCGAAGAACACCAGCTCGACGAAAGCTGCTACGACCTTCTCGCCTCCGAGGCGCGGCTGACCAGCCTGTTCGCCATCGCCAAGGGCGACCTGCCGACCGAGCACTGGTTCCGGCTCGGCCGTCCGATCGTCGAGATCGGCTTCCAGGGCGCGCTGATGTCCTGGTCGGGCTCGATGTTCGAGTATCTGATGCCACCGCTGGTGATGAAGGAGGCGCAGGGCTCGATCCTCAACCAGACCAGCAAGCTGATCATCAAGCGTCAGATCCAGTACGGTCGCCAGAAAAACGTGCCCTGGGGCATCTCGGAAGCGGCCTACAACGCCCGCGACCGCGAACTGACCTACCAGTACACCAATTTCGGCGTGCCCGGGCTTGGGCTGAAGCGCGGCCTTGGCCAGAACACGGTGATAGCCCCCTACGCCACCATATTGGCGGCGCAGTTCAACCCGCGCGAAGCCGTGCACAACCTGGCGCGTCTGCGCGACATCGGTGCGCTTGGCCCGCATGGCTTTTACGATGCGGTCGATTTCACGCCGCAGCGGGTGCCTGAAGGGACCAACCACGCGGTCGTGCTGAACTACTATGCGCACCATTCGGGCATGTCGATCGCGGCGGTCGCCGACGCGATCTTCGAGGGTCGCCTGCGCGACCGTTTCCACAGCGACCCGGTCATTGAATCGGCTGAACTCCTGCTGCAGGAAAGGGCCCCGCGCGACATCCCGACCGCGACCGTCAGGACCGAGGCGGACGAGCGCGCCAAGGACGAGACCGAAACCGAGAGCCCCGACACCCGCATCGTGCTCGATCCGCTGCGGTCGCTCCGCTCGACCAATGTGATGTCGAACGGCCGTTATTCGGTGATGGTGACGGCAACCGGCTCCGGCTACAGCCGCTGGGGCGATCTTTCCGTTACGCGCTGGCAACCGGACCCGGTCGAGGACCGTCTCGGTTCCTACATCTTCCTGCGTGACGTCAGCACCGGCGACTGGTGGTCGGCAACGGCGGAGCCAAAGCGCGCGGCAGAGGAGAAGGTGCAGACCCTGTTCTCCGATGACAAGGCGAGCTTCGTCAAACTGGTCGGCACATTGCGCTCCGAGGTCGAATGCATCGTCGTTTCCGAAGGCAATGGCGAAGGCCGTCGTATCACGCTCTACAATGAAAGCACGTCCGATCGTTTCATCGAGGTGACGTCCTTTGCCGAACTGGTACTGGGTTTGGAGGCCTCCGATAACGCGCATCCGGCCTTCTCCAAGATGTTCGTGGAGACTGAAATCGCCGCCAATAAAGGAGCGATCTTCGCCACGCGCCGCAAGCGCGAGACCAGCGAGCCCGATATCACGCTGGCGCATTTCGTCACCGATCCGTCCGGACCGGCGCGCGATGCCGAGGCCGAGACCGACAGGCGCGCCTTCATCGGCCGTGGCCGCTCGATCGTCGATGCCGCGGCTTTCGATCCGGGCGCCAGGCTCGGCGGCCATTCCGGCTTTACGCTCGATCCCATCGCCTCGCTGCGCCGCCAGGTGCGCGTGCCCGCCAACAAGAAGATATCGCTGACCTTCTGGACCGTGGTAGGGGCCAACCGCACCGAGCTGGAAGAAGCGATAAACCGCCTCGACCATCAGGAGAGCTTTGCCCGCCAGGCCATGCTTGCCTGGACGCGCAGCCAGGTGCAGACCCGCCATATGGGCCTCAGCCTGACCGATGCCGCCAATGTGCAGAAACTGGCGCGCTATCTGATCTACCCCGACGCGTTCCTGCGCTTGCCGGCCGAATCCCTCGCTTCGGGCCTGGGCAAACAGTCGAGCCTGTGGCCGACCAGCATTTCGGGCGATTTCCCGATCTTCCTGGTCAGGATCGGCGACGTCGCCGATCTGGAAATCGTCGCCCAGGCGCTGCGCTTCCAGGAATATATGCGCACCCGCGGCATGATGATCGACTTCGTCGTCGTCAACGAGCAGGCTTCGTCCTATGTCCAGGACCTGCAGCGCGCGGTCGAGACGCTGTGCGAAAACAGCCGTCTGCGCGGCAAGGAACTCGGTCCCCGCCAGCACATTTTCGCGGTGCGCCGCGACCTGATGGAAGAGACCACCTACAAGACGCTGCTCGCCGTCGCCCGGGTGGTGCTGCATACGCGCAACGGCACCATCTTCGATCAGATCGAACGGGCCGAGGCGGCTGCCTTGCAGGCGCGCGACGGCCTGCCGTCCACCGGATTGCCGGCTCCGCGCGAAATCCCGGCGGCGCATGCCTTTGCCTCGCAGTCCGTGGCGGATGTCAGCGCCGATGGCTCTGGCCTCAGCCAATGGAACGGCTTTGGCGGTTTCGACGGCGACGGACGGCACTATGTGGTGCGTCTGGCTGGCCGGCGCACCACGCCGCAGCCCTGGATCAATGTCGTCTCCAACGCCTCGTTCGGTTTCCATACGTCGGCCGAGGGTGCTGCATTCACCTGGAGCCGCAACAGCCGCGATTACCAGTTGACGCCGTGGTCCAACGATCCGGTCTCGAACCGGCCGGGAGAGGGCATCTATATCTACGATCAGGCCAGCGGCAGGGCGTTCTCGCCGATCGCCGCCGTGGTGCGCGATCCCTCGATGACCTACGAGGCCTGGCATGGCCAGGGCTTCTCCACCTTCCGCTCGAAGCGTGGGCCTTTGTCGATGGACCTGACCCATGTGGTCGACCCCGTCGATCCGGTGAAGATCACGCGGCTGCGCATCCAGAATTCAGGCGCGGTGCCGGCGCGGCTGCGCGTCTATGCCTACGCCGAATGGGTGCTTGGCGGGCATCGGTCGCGGACGGCCGCCACCATCGTCCCGTCCCGCGACGGGGTGACCGGCGCGTTGCTGGCGCAAAACCCCTATGGGCTCGATTTCAGCGAGCGGGTGGCTTTCCTCGCCGCCGATGCCGCTGTTCATTCGGTGACGGCGGATCGCTCCGAATTCCTCGGCCGGCACGGGTCCAGCGAGCTGCCGCACGCGGTGCTGACCGGCGCGGCCTTGTCGGGCCGTGTCGAAGCCGGGGATGACCCCTGCGCGGCGATCGCCCGCGACGTCGAGATCCCGGCCGGCGGCGACGTCACGCTGCTGTGGCTACTCGGCGATGCCGACACCCCCGCGCAGGCGAGCGCGCTGGTGCAGGCGCACCGAGGCAAGGATTTCGACCAGCGCCTGGCTGACAACGAGCGCGAGTGGCGCGGTTTCCTCGACACCATTCAGGTCGAGACGCCGGACAAGGCGCTCGATGCCATGGTCAATCACTGGCTGCCCTATCAGAGCCTGGCCTGCCGCATCCGCGCCCGCTCGGCCTTCTACCAGGCAAGCGGCGCCTTCGGCTTCCGCGACCAGCTGCAGGACACGCTGGCGCTGCTGGCGCATGATCCGACCCTGGCGCGCGACCAGATCCTCAACGCCGCGCGGCGGCAGTTCCCGGAAGGCGACGTGCAGCACTGGTGGTTGCCGCGCACCGGAGCCGGCGTGCGTACCATGATCTCCGACGATGTGGTCTGGCTGGCCCACGCCACGGCGCGCTATCTCAGTGTGACCGGCGACGCCGCCATCCTCAAGGAGCAACTGCCCTTCATCGACGGGCAGGCGCTGGGCGAGGGCGAGCACGATGCCTTCTTCACCCCTGAAATCTCGAAGAAGACGGTGTCGCTTTACGACCATTGCGCGCGTGCGCTCGACCTTGCCATCAAGCGCAGCAGTCCTGCCGGCCTGCCGCTGATCCTTGGCGGCGACTGGAACGACGGCATGAACCGTGTCGGCGAGCACGGCAAGGGCGAGAGCGTGTGGCTAGGCTGGTTCCTGCTGAAGACGCTAGGCGACTTCGCCCTCGTCGCCAAGAGCGAGGGCGACAGCAAGCGCGCGCAGGCCTGGGCGAAGCATGCCGAGGCGCTCAAGCGGGCGCTTGAGAGCACGGCATGGGACGGCGAGTGGTACCGGCGCGGCAGTTTTGACGACGGCACGCCCTTGGGGTCGCGTACCTCCGAAGAGTGCAGGATCGACTCCATCGCCCAGTCGTGGAGCGTGCTTTCGGGCGAGGGCGACCCGGCGCGGTCGACGACGGCTATGCAGCAGGCGACCAGCCTGCTCGTCGACGACAAGCTCAAGATCGTCAAACTGTTCACGCCACCCTTCTCGAAGACGCAGAAGGACCCCGGCTACATCAAGAGCTATCCGCCTGGTGTGCGCGAGAATGGCGGCCAGTACACGCATGCGGCGACGTGGTTCGTCATCGCGCTGGCCGAGATGGGGCAGACGGACGAGGCCTATCGCTGCTTCTCCATGCTGAACCCGGTCAACCACGCATCCGACGAGGCCTCGGCCGAGCAATACCGCGTCGAACCCTATGTGGTGGCGGCCGATATCTATGCCGGAGACGACAAGGGCGGGCGCGGCGGCTGGACCTGGTACACCGGCTCGGCGGGCTGGCTCTACCGGGCGGCGGTCGAAGGCATTCTCGGCATCGAACGGCGCGGCAAGCAGATCACGTTCCGGCCGAAACTGCCCAGCCATTGGGATGGCTACCAGGCTTCCCTGAAGATGCTGGGCGCCGAGATCAAGGTTCATGTCGTTCGCGACAAAAAGACCAAGACGATCTCGCTTGAAGTCGACGGCTCGAAAACAAAGTCCGCCTCCTTCGAACCCAAAGCTGGTACCAAGACTGAGGTCGTGGTAAAGATACCGGCGTAAAATCAATACCTTAAGTCAATAGGTCGCGCGTCCTTCGGGGCGCGCGACGTCGCGAATGTTTACTTGCGTGCGATCGGCGACGGCATCCGCCAGGCATTGCCTGACACTTCATGCAAGCCTGCGGTGATTAAAAATGTGGCAGCGCTCGGCCACTGCCATGATTTTGCCGCAAGGCTGGCATTTCACCTTTTATCTCAAACCGTTAGGTGATCACGTCAGATTTCGCATCGTCGTCATCTTTTGTTCGCAAAATGGGAACGGAAGCGATAGACGGGCATTGTTTTGCGACGCGTCAACCGTTACGTGTCAAGCAATGGTGCAGTGCACAATACCGCATTGAGCACAGTAGAGAATTGGCGGAGTAGCTGAAGTGTCACTTCTGCAGATCTATTGGAGAGCGCTGGGCTATCTGGCCGCCGACAAGAGGCGCGTCGCGCTGATTTGCGGCGCCAATGTCGCACTTGCCGCTATCGCCATCCTGGAGCCGATCATGTTTGGCCGGGTGATCGATGCCATCTCCGCGCATGGCTCTGTATTCTCCACGCTTGCCGTGTGGGCCGGTTTGGGCGCCTTCAACGTCATCGCTTTCGTCCTGGTGGCGCGCGGCGCCGACCGCTTTGCTCACGCCCGGCGTAGCGAAGTGCTGTGCCAGTCCTTCGAGCGCGTCATCACCATGCCGCTTGCCTGGCATCATCAGCGCGGCACGTCCAACGCCCTGCACACGCTGCTGCGTGCTGTTGAGACGCTGTTCAGCCTATGGCTCGAATTCATGCGCCAGCATCTGTCCACGGCTGTCGCGCTCGTCCTTCTCGTGCCGACGGCGCTCAGCATGGATGTCCGCATGTCGATGGTCCTGCTCGCGCTTGGCGTGCTCTATGTCGGCATCGGCCGTCTGGTGATGAAGCGCACCAAGGCGGGCCAGGCAGCCGTCGAGCGCCATTACCACAAGGTGTTCGCCCATGTGACGGACTCTGTGAGCAACGTCGCCGTTCTCCAGAGCTACAACCGCCTTGGCCATGAGGCCGAGACTCTGCGCCGCTATGTCAAGAACCTGCTCGACGCGCAGAACCCGGTGCTCGACTGGTGGGCCATCGCCAATGCGCTCAATCGTCTGTCGTCGACCATCTCGATGATGGTGGTGCTTCTGATCGGCGCTTATCTGGTGACCCATGGCCAGTTGCGCGTCGGTGATGTCATCGCCTTCACCGGCTTCGCCACGCTGCTGATCTCGCGGCTCGACCAGATGTCGGCTTTCGCCAACCAGATTTCGGAGGCTCGCGCCAAGCTCGAGGAGTTCTACAAGCTCGAGGACTCGGCCGCCGATGCCGCCGAACCGGATGGCCTGCGCGACCTTACCAATGTCACCGGCCATGTCCGCTTCGAGGATGTCAACTTCGAATTCGCCAATTCGGGGCAGGGCGTCAGCGATGTGTCCTTCGAGGTTCAGGCCGGCCAGACCGTCGCCATCGTCGGACCGACGGGTGCCGGCAAGACCACGCTGATCAATTTGCTGCAGCGCGTCTTCTCGCCGTCGAGCGGCCGCATCCTGATCGACGGCATCGACACCCGCACCGTGACCCGCAAGTCGCTGCGCCATTCGATCGCCACGGTGTTCCAGGATGCCGGACTGCTCAACCGCTCGATCGAGGACAACATCCGCGTCGGCCGTGCCGAAGCCAGCAATGACGAGATTCACGCCGCCGCCGTCGCGGCTGCCGCGCAGGACTTCATCCTGGCCAAGAGCAATGGCTACGACACGGTGGTCGGCGAACGTGGCGGCCAGCTCTCCGGCGGCGAGCGCCAGCGCATCGCCATCGCTCGCGCGGTATTGAAGGACGCCCCGATCCTGGTGCTCGACGAGGCGACCAGCGCGCTCGACGTCGAGACTGAGGACCGCGTCAAGGAAGCGATCGACGAATTGCGGCGCGACCGCACCACCTTCATCATCGCCCACCGCCTGACCACCGTTCGCGACGCCGATCTGGTCGTGTTCATGGACAAGGGCAGGGTGGTCGAAATGGGTGGCTTCGCCGAGCTCTCGCTGCGCAACGGCCGCTTCGCCAGCCTGCTGCGTGCCGGCGGCCTGCTCAACGACGAGGAAGTCCGCCGCCTCAGCCGCTCCGTGCAGGGCGAGGCCGCGTAAGCATCATCTTTTACCTCCCTCGTGGGGAGGCCGGACCGAAGATCCGGGTGGGGGCAGCGCCGCCCCCATCCCGCTGCTTCGCAGCGACCCTTCCCACAAGGGGGAGGGTAACCAAGCCTGCGACACCACCGCTCGATTGCCCCGATCGCGCTGTCGGTCTATGTAAAGCCGCATGAGCGATACGACTTCACGCCTGAGCGGCTGGATGGACCTTGCCAACCCGACGCGCTTCGTTGGGCTGGCCGACAAGGTCGTGCCATGGCTGGCGACGATCGCCGCACTCATCCTTGCGGTCGGCCTCTATATGAGCTTCGCCGCACCTGAGGATTTCCAGCAAGGCATCACCGTGCGCATCATGTACATCCATGTGCCCTTCGCCTGGCTCGCCATGATGTGTTACTCGCTGATGGCGGTCTCAGCCCTTGGCACGCTGGTCTGGCGGCATCCGCTGGCCGATGTCGCGCTGAAATCGGCGGCTCCCATCGGTGCGGTCTTCACCGCACTTGCGCTGATCACCGGTTCGATCTGGGGCAAGCCGATGTGGGGCACCTGGTGGGTCTGGGATGCCCGCCTGACTTCGGTCTTCGTGCTGTTCCTGATGTATCTCGGCATCATCGCGCTGACCCGTGCGCTCGACGATGCAAGCCGCGCCGCCTGGGCCGCCGCCATCATCACACTGGTCGGCTTCATCAACATCCCGATCATCAAATTCTCGGTCGATTGGTGGAACACGCTGCACCAGCCAGCCTCGGTGTTCCGGATGGACGGCCCGACCATCGACCCCAGCCTGCTCTGGCCGCTGCTAGTCATGGCCGTCGGTTTCACGGCGTTGTTCTTCACGCTGCACCTGATGGCGATGCGCACCGAAATCCGCCGCCGCCGGGTGATCGCCATGCGGCGGGTAGCGGCTCGGCAGGCGGAGCGGGCTTAACCTTCTCCCACAGGGGGAGAAGGGAAGGCCACTCAACCCATTTTCCCCCGCGCTGCCACCGGCAGCGTTTCGAGCACCTGCTCGCCGTCGATCAGGTTGACCTCGTTGAACAGATTGGTGACGACGCAGCAATGGTCGGGCACCACGCGCACGCGCTCGCCGATGCGCAGCTTCGCATCACCGGAAAGCGTGACAGTGCCATGTTCTTCACTGAGTCCGGTGACCCTTGCATCGGGAGCGCCGAGCAGTTCGCCAAAATCCTTTAGCCCGAGCGTGTCGCTCGACAGCGCCTTGCTGCCAGCATCGAGAATGGCGCGTGTTGCCGTTGGATGGCTGACGACGGTGGCGAGCACCGTAAGCGCGCAATCGTCGAGGGTGCCGACGCCTTTGGCGACCTGATAGCGGTCGAGATAGATGTAGGTGCCAGGGCGATATTCGGTGACGACTGATGTATCGCTGGAGCGCCACATGTCCGGGGTGCCGCCGCTGGAGATGCGTTCGCAAGCGAGGCCCGAAGCGGCCAGCGCCTGCTTGGCTTTCGCAAGCCAGGCTTCGGCCTCGGCCGCGCGGCCAGCGGCAGGATAGGTCATCAGCCCGCCAAAGGCGAGGCCACCGGCCTTGTCGATCAGCCTTGCCAGCGCAACCGCCTCATCAGCCGTTTGCACGCCGCAGCGGCCCATGCCGGTGTCGCATTCGACCAGAATCTGGAGAGGATGGCCGGTATCGGTGAAAGCCGCCGCCAGCCCCTCCAGCGTTTCCGTGCTGTCCGCTGTGACCGACAGGGTTACGCGGCCGTGCAGCGCCTTCAGCCGTTCCAGCTTGGCGCGGCCGAGAATGTTGTAGGGTAGAAAAATATCGGACAATCCGGCATCGGCCATCACCTCGGCCTCACCGATCTTCTGGCAGGTTATGCCGACGGCACCCGCCGCCACCTGCTTCTTCGCCCAATAGGGCAGCTTGTGCGTCTTGATATGCGGCCTGAGCTTCAGTCCGTTTTTGTCGGCATGGACCTGTGCGCGGGCGATGTTGGCTTCGGCGCGCGCGGCGTCGATCAGGATCGACGGCGTATCAAGGTCGTGGACGGTCGGCATCTTCTATTCCTGTGAGAATTTGCAGGGTTTATGAGCCTGAAAGTGCTTGATGTCACGCGGCCAGCGGACCGGATCGCTGGGCCATCCCTGCATGGCGAAGGGCACGGCAGGCAGTGAGATGGATCGACACCGCAGCGGCGTTCGGCTATGCGATTTGCAATGCATGTCGCCCAAAAGTGCCCAGCGGTTTTGGGATGACGACATGCAACAACCTAAAGCGTGTAGACACGAAGGGTCAGATCATGAAACGTTCCGCCATCAACGAAATCATCCGCGAAGCCGACGCTTTCATCCGCTCGTTCGGCTACATCATGCCCCCCTTCGCCTATTGGTCGCCCGAGGAGATGAAGGCGCGCCAGGTCGATTCTTCGGCCATCTACACCTCGCGTCTCGGCTGGGACATTACCGATTACGGCCAGGAAAAATTCAACGAACTCGGCCTGTTCCTGTTTACCGTGCGCAACGGCCGCTACGAGGATATGAAGAAGGGCATGGGCATGCTCTATGCCGAGAAGATCATGATCTCGCGCAAGGACCAGCTGTCGCCGATGCACCGCCACAACATCAAGGCCGAGGACATCATCAACCGTGGCGGCGGCAAGCTGGTGCTGGAACTGTTCATGCACGATCGCGACGGCGGCATCGACCCGAAGGCCGAGGTGTCGGTGCCGGTCGATGGAACCATCCATAGGCTGCCGGCGGGCGGTTTGCTGAAGCTCGACCCCGGCCAGAGCGTCACGCTCCTGCCTGGGGTCTGGCATGCCTTCTGGGCCGAGGGCAAGGACGTGCTGATCGGCGAGGTGTCTACCGTCAACGACGATCTCACCGACAATGTCTTCCGCGAGCCGATCGGCCGCTTCTCCAACATCGACGAGGATGTCGCCCCGGTGCACCTGCTGGTGGCCGACTATGAGAAGTGGCTGAGGTAGGGCAGGCCAAACTCGGCTTGGCCCCGCGCTACCGCGCGTGTTTGTCCGCCTTGCGGTTGCCGAGCAGCAGCTTGCGCTCGAGATACGCCCGCAGATCACCGTAGTAGGCGGTCAAAAAGGCCTTTGAATCGATCGGTTCGACCTTCGCGCCGATCTTGCGGCCGATGGTCTCGGCAACTGCCTTCATCGCGGAATAATCGTCGCGGCGCAGCACGTCTTCCAGCTTGTGCAATTCGGCGATGCCATAGGCGTCGAGCTGCGCCGGGCTGAAATGGAAGCGCTTGTCGACCGGGTCCTTTCGCTGTGAAAGGTCCTCGACCAGCTTGAATTTCGGCGTCTCCACCACCCAGGTTCCGGCAAGCAGGTCGCCAATGCGCAGCCGGTCGCGGTTGAACAATAGAAACAGCGAAAACAGCAACGCCCACACCAGGCCGAAAATCGTCGACAGCGTGTCGGCGACGCCGGCGCCGCCGCGCGCGGCGATGATCGACAGCGGCAGGAAAACCTCGATCTCGCGCATCAGGTTGCGTGCGATGACCTGATCGATGGTGAGACCCGCGCCGCTGCGCGAGGCGACCCGCACGCCGACGATCCGCTTGCCGGGCGTCGCGGCCCGCCGCCCCGCCTCGAAGGCGATGAAATAGACGTTGCGCAGCAGGAAGATGAAGATGATCCAGACGATGAAGAGCGGCTCTGCCTCCTTCACACCAAGGCCGCCGAGGCCGAAGATGACGACGAGGGTGACCGCAATGGCGGCAGCGACGATGATCACCACATCGAGCAGGAAGGCTGAAGCCCGCGTACCGGCGTCCGCCAGCTTGACCCTGAGGTCGACACCTTCCGGCGTGATCAGCGGCCTTATCAGCTCGGCAGGGTTCCTAGCCGTTGCCATGCCGCACCATCCGGAACAGGTAGAAATAGGCGATCCACAAGGCCAGCATGCCGCCGCCAATGGCGTAGCGCGCCGCATCGCTGGTGATCGTCTGCCGGCCGATGCCCTCTAGCAGGCCGGCAAACAGAAGCATCATCATCGCGCCGACCATCACGGTCGCCGCCACCCGCCCGGCCTGGGCGGCGGCGGCCATCCGGGTCAGTTCGCCGGGAAAGGCGATGCGCGTGCCGATGCGCATGCCGGCCGCGCCCGCCAGCGCAATGGCGAACAGTTCCGTCGTGCCATGGATCGACAGCCAGCCGCCGAGCTCCAAGCCCAGCCCCTTGGCCGCATAGACCTGGAACAGCGCGCCCAGCATGCATCCGTTCATCAGGATGATCAGCACGCTCGGCACCGCGAAGACGAAGCCGAGAGCAAAGGCCAGGATCGCCACCTGCGTGTTGTGGGTGAACAGATAGGCGGCAAATCCGGACAGGAAGTGGCTGCTGCCGCCATCGTAGAGCACGCTGCGCAGCACTTCGGCAGACGAATCCGGGTTGCGCCCGCCGGCAAGGCTGGGCGCGATGATGGCGTCGTACCAACGCTTGTCGGAGGCGACCAGCCAGTAGCCGGCAATGGCGCCGACGACAGTCAGTGCGACCGACACCCAGGTCTCGCGCCACAGATCGCGGATTGCCGCCGGCCAGTCACGCAGGAAGAAATCGCCGACGCGCTGCCTCAAGCCGCGTCGCGCGCCATAGAGATAGAAGTACCCGCGTAGGCTGAGCGCCTCCAGATAGGCGATCAGCGCGCTGTCGAGCGACGTTGCACGGGCCACCGAGAGCGACGACAGCGCCGAACGATAGAGCAGGGGCAGCGACAGCAACTCGTCTTCCGAAAGCGTGCGCGGCGCGCGTTTTTCGACGCGGGCCAGCAGCGCCTCGAACGCCTTCCAGTCGGCCTCGCGCTCGTGGCGGAAGCTTGCCAGCGACTGGCGTACGGCATCGGTGCCTGCGGGCAGCGTCATAGGAGGTTTTCCTCCTTGAGCTGGATATAACGCTCGACCAGGGCCGGACCGAGCCGCTGATGGTCGGCCTCGATCACATGCGCGCCAAGCAGCCGCAGTCGCCCGATCACCACTTGCCGCTCCCGAAGCAGGCCGCCCGCGGTGACCGCGCGGGCCACATCCTCGGGTTTCGCAGGCTGCATGTCGGCCAGCGTCTCCAGTTCGACATCCTTCATCAGCATGAACAGCACCAGATGCCGCTCGGTCAGCCTGCCGACGGTGCGTAGCATCAATTCGGCGCTGATCGGGTCGACGAAATCGGTGAAGACGATGACCAGCGAGCGACGGTCGAGCTTGGCCGCCAATGTCGTCAGCGCCAGCGTGAAATTGGTCTCCGCGCTGGAATAGTCGATCTCGGCCGCACGCTTCTGGATCATCGTGAAACTCGGCGAGCCGCGCACCGCGCCGCTCGAGACGCGGGGCGTGGCATCAAAGGAGAACAGGCTGACGAGGTCGCCGCCCTTGAGCGCAATGAAGGCCGACAGAAGTGCTGCCGTTACCGCCCGGTCGACTTTCGGCACGCCGTCGACCGGCTCGCACATCAGCCGGCCGCTGTCGATCGCCAGCACGATGTTGTTGTTCTCCTCGACCCTGAACTCACGCGCTAGAAGCTTGCCGTGGCGTGCGCTGCGCTTCCAGTCGATCATCCGCCGGCCCATACCTGGCTGATAGTCCTTCAGCGCCTCGAACTCGCGACCCTGGCCGGCTCGCCTCTGCGCGTGGCCGTCGGCCAGCGCGGAGCGCTGCAGCAAGGTGATGGCCTCATCGCGCGCGCTGCTGACGTCGGGCAGCACCGCCACCTTGCGGTCCATCGGCAGCACGACCTGGTTCCAGGTCAGTCCGAACGGGCCTTTCCAGCGCAGCCAGACTCGGTCGAAACTGGCAATGCCGCGCCGGCGCGCCGTGAATTCGAGATCGAGCGTGCCGCCATTCGCGGGCAACGCACCGCCTGTGCGGCTGACCGGCTCCACACGCTGATCGTGGCCGACACGCGCTTGCAGCATGCGCGCCCGCTGGCCGAGGCTGGCCGCGACGTGCACGGTAAAGCGTCCGCCGACGCCGACCTGCGGCGGCGCCGAGAGACTGGCGCTGAGCGAGGCACGCCCACGCCCGGCCGCCGCGTCGACAGCGAGAAATGCCAGCAGCGCGCAGATCCACAGCAGGCCCAGATACCAGACATGCGGCAGCGCAAGCGCGATCAGGAAGGCAGGGATCGCCCCGGCCGCCGCAGCCCACACCGCTCTGCCGGTCGGGTAGATCAACGCGGCGCCTCCGTCTGGTCGACGAGATCGGACACGATCTGCTCGACAAGCCGCCCATCGATCTGCGCCGCCGGCGACAGGATGACGCGGTGGCGCAGCGCCGGTATGGCGAGCGCCTTGACGTCGTCGGGGATGACATAGGCGCGGCCGTCGAGAGCCGCCCTGGCGCGTGCCGCGCGCGCCAGCATGGCGCCCGCCCGTGGGCTGGCGCCAACCTCGAGGTCCGGGCTTTCGCGCGTGCGGCGCACAAGGGCAGCGATATAGCCGACGACATCGTCAACCAGCGTCACCTCACCAACCGTGGCAAGTGCCGCCTCCATCGTCTTGCGGTCCGTCTGCGCCTTGATGCCGTATTGCGCGATATCATGCGAGGCGGTGCCGCCGCCGTGATGCACGATGATAGCCTGTTCCTCCTTGAGATCGGGATAGCTCACCCGGTGCTTGAACAGGAAGCGGTCGAGTTGCGCCTCGGGCAGGGGGTAGACACCCTGATGCTCGATCGGGTTCTGCGTCGCCACCACCATGAAGTTCTGGCTGAGCGCATGCGTGGCGCCGTCGAAGGTGACGGCGTGTTCCTGCATGGCCTCCAGAAGGGCGGCCTGCGTCTTCGGCGGCGTGCGGTTGATCTCGTCGGCGAGCAAAAGGTCGCAGAAGATCGGCCCGCGCGTCAGCGTGAACTGCCCGCTCTGGAAATTGTAGATGTTGGAGCCGACGATATCGCCAGGCATCAGGTCGGGCGTGAACTGGATGCGGCCATAGGCGACGCCAAGTGCTTGCGCGAAGCATCGCGCGGTCATGGTCTTGGCGGTTCCCGGCGGGCCTTCCAGCAATATGTGGCCGCCGGCAAACAATGCCGTCAGCATCAGATCGACCGTGTCGCGCTGCCCGGTGATCGCTTTCGCCACTTCTTCCCTGATCGCGGTCGCCAGGGCCTTCACATCATCGACGTTCACCGAGCCTCCTTGTCGTCCATTCATGCAGCGCTTCCGCTGCCTCATGCATTTGCGCCAGGGTCCTGGCTTCGCTCGCGGCCTTGAAGCGGCGGCTGAAGCCCTGCGTTTCGCTTCGGTCGCGGGAATCGAGCCAGCGGTCGAGCGCTTCGCCCGGCAAGCCTTGCGGCGCGCTGAGCAATGCGCCGGCACGCGCACGCATCAGCGTCGCATACCGATCGCCGAGCTGCCCGAGCCGCCCGGCGCGCTTCAGGAGCATCGCGGTGGTGTCGACCAGCGCCCGCTTGCCGAAGGCAATCGCCCGGGCCTCGGAGCGCGGCGGTCCGAACCTGCCGAGCCCATGCAGGAAGGCAAGGGCGGCCGCCGCCAGCACCGACAGCGTCAGCGCCAGGAAGGGTGGCTCGACCAAAAGCTTGGCGAGATCGTATTTCTGCCCGACGCCATGCAGCGTCAGGTCGAACATCACGGCGCCCTTTCCGGGCTCCAGCATGGCGATCATGTCCAGTGCCGCCGCCGCCTTTTGCGGATCCTTCAGCGCCGCGTTGTTGATCAGATCGGGGTCGGTCAGGATGTAGAACGGCTCGTCGTCGAGCTCGGTGAGAATGGCCTTGCCGTTGCCCGCCGCGATCAAGGGGTGGTCATCCGCCACCCATTGCAGGTCTTCCGGCGCGGTGACCATGCGGCCTGCGACGTCGATCTGCCCGACCGAACTCTTGCCTTCGCCGAGCTTGGCCTTGGCGATGCGGCCGAGCCAGTCGTTGACGGCCGTGTCGGGCAGCCGTTCGAGCTTCATCTCCCAGCCTTCATGGTCTTGCAGCGGCAAGGTGATCCATTTGGGCAACACGAACAGCGTGGCCTTGCGCGAGCGAAGCTTGATGATCCTTGCCAGCGCGGCCGGGTCGCTGTTTGGCGCGATGGTGACGATCAGCAGGAATTCGGACGCCAGGCCGGAGCCGAGCGCTTCCTCGCTGCGCGCCATGGGTGGCTCCTGTCCATTGGCGAGTTTCAGCCATTCGACGAGCCCGCCATAGCCGGAGCCGCCCTTGGAGAGCGGCGTGCCGCCGCCTTCCGGCTGGCGAAAGTCCGGCGCGTAGGTCGACAGCAGGAAAAACCCCGCTGCGGCCAGCAAGCTGGCAAAGATGCCCCAGAACAGGGTTTTGCGGCTGAACGGTTCCTGCGCGGCGTCGACCGCTGGCGCGCTCATGTCCAGGCATCCCTGAAGACGAAGCGTTCATAGGCGCCACGCGCCTGCTGCCAGCCTTCCGCTCCGACCGGCCGGCGGGCAAACAGCGCTGCCTCGACAATGCGCGCGATCTCACTGAAGGCGCTGCGTGCCCGCGCCGGCAACGATGTGGCGCTGGCGATGTCGCGTGAAGTGAGCGACGGGCGCAGAAAGTCGGGCAGCCGCCCGGCAATGTCGGCGACGCTGCGGCGAAGCAGAAGATGCACCGCCTCGTCATACTCGCCGTGCGCAGCGAGTGCGTCGGCCTCGGACAGCAGGATCTGCGCGGCACTCGCATTCGGGCGCCATGCCTCCTCCGCCTCTGCCTCCTTACGGGCGCGCCGCCACGGCAGGCGCCATGCCACGCCCTTGGCTTCGAGGGCAACGAGAAGCGCGATGACCGCGACGCCGACGATCACCGCGCCCCAGAACAGGTAGATCATGTAAGGGCCGATCTTCGCCAATGCCTCCAGAAAAGGCCGCAGCCATTCCGGCGGCTCGGGCTGCACCAGTGTCGGCAAGTCAAACTGGATGGAATCGTCCGCAAGCAACTGCTTGTGTATCTTTGCCAGCCATTCGGCGTTCTGCGGCTGTGCGACTGTCACCCGCTCGCCCCTCTGCACCTGCGGTTCGGTGTCGACACTGGCAATACGCCTGGACAATTGCAAGTCCACTGGACGAAGCCTTTTAATCTTGGCAGATTTACTTTCGAGGTTGGTTGTTTGGATGTTGCGGCGGCTCGGGGGAATATCATGACCACTGCGACATTGGGACAACCCGGCCGGTTCGAGATCGGCAGGGTGTTCAACAACACCTTTGCCGTCTTAGGCCGCAACATCGGGCTTTGCCTTGGCCTTGCCGCGCTGTTCGCCGGCGTGCCGTCGCTGCTTGTCCGGTTGTGGAGCCAGCCGCAGGTCGACGCGATGTTGCGTGGTGATCCGGGTGCGATGGTGGATCCCCATGCGATGTTCCGCAATTCCTATCTCAGGCTCGTCGCCGGGCTGGTTTCCTTCGTTTTCACCATGCTGCTTCAGTCGTCACTGGTCCGGGCGACGATCGAGGACCTGAACGGCAGGCGGCCCTCCTTCGGCGACTGTATTCAGATTGCGATCCGCTTCCTGCTGCCGACGCTGGCGATTGGCTTCCTCGTCGCCTTTGGCTCGGTCCTTGCCATGCTGGCCCTGATCGTGCCCGGCATCATCTTGTGGCTCGGATGGTCGATGTCGGTGCCGGTCCTGATCCAGGAGCGGCGTGGCGTTTTCGGCTCGATGTCACGCAGCCGTGCCCTGACCAAGGGAAACAGCTGGTCGCTGTTTGGCCTGTTTCTCATATTGATGATCATCGCGATGGTCATCCAGTGGGGGATATTGCTGGTTTTCTTCCTGTTTGGCGGGATTCTGGCGCAGCTGGGCGCCGCGCTGGTGCAGACCGTGATCTCCATGGTGCTGTCGATCGCCGCCGCGGTCAGTTATGTCGAACTGCGCCAGGTCAAGGAAGGCGCAAGCATCGACGAACTGGCGCAGATATTCTCGTAGCGGACGGCGCCATTCACATGAGGGCGACAGCCCACTTCAACGACGGAATGGTTTGCGCGCTCGTCCGACACATGCCTGACGAACTGGGTCGGGGGTGATCACGCTTGAGGATGGCTCTGCCGAGCCCGGCCAATTGCGGCAGCTTCATCAAAATGGATGGCGACTTTCATCCGCGCTTGTGGTGGCATCCAGCCCAATTGGAGAGCGGACCGCCGGAGCAACAGGTCCATATTCCGGTGAGTGGGCCAACTCCCTCATTGAGCGGCCTCTTCATAGGCTCCGACCGAGGATAGTCGATATGTATGATCCTGCCGAGAGGAACAAGAGGCCGGCTCGCACCCAACCAGCCGAAGATGAGCGGCTGGCGCGGCTCGAGAAAACGGCCAGGCTCAAGCGGCTTCGGTCCTACGCTTCCTGGCTTGCACCTGATGCATACGCCCAATTTCATGATGAGATCGACTGCTCTGCGCTAATCGAGGAAAGCCGTTCATTCAGCCTGGCCTGATCGGCTGATGCCGCCGCGCCGCGGCCATAAGATCCTGATCCAAGGCTCGGTCTGTGCGGTGGCGGCTCGGGCTTCCATCTCCTGAAGGTCGGCTTCGAATAGGAACATCGTCAGATCGGAATCTCAGTGACCGCAGCCGCGCTGCACGCTCGTTCGGCACAGGCATGACGAGCTGATCGCCACATCCGCCTTGACCAGCGCCGTGGCGAGTCTTGCCTGCAGGGCCAGCAACTCCTCGCTCTCGCCACGCCGCCGCAAACATTCCACCAGCCCGTGCAGCGCCCAGACATTGTCCGGGTGCTGGGCGCAGCGCTGCACCTTGCCGGTGAGGCCGAGATCGTCGCGATAGACCTGCTCGGCCTCTTGCATGTGGCCCTGGTCGAGAAGCAGTGCCGCCAGCGCATGGCGGGGCGGGTGCATCCACGCCCATGGCTCGGTGTAGGAGAGGTTGTCATCCAGCTCGACTGCCTGGCGCAAATGGCCATAGGCCTCCTCGTGCCGGCCCTGATGGTAGGCAAGCTCGCCGTCGAGCAAGGCGGCACCGACAGCGAGCGAGGCGCGGGTCGGGTTGCTGAGGAAACGCCGTTCGGGCGGAATGGTCTCCATATGCCGGTGGAACCGGTCGCGCTCGCGCTCGGCTTCCGTGAATTGCCTCAGCGTCGCATGCGCGACACCCTTGGCATAGTGCTGCATGGCCGCCGTCAGCACATACAGGCCGGGCTCTTCGACCGCCGGTTCGGCGATGATCTCCTGCCAGCGGCCGAAGCGCACCTGCACATGCGATTTCATCGCATGATAGCCTTCCACGGTCTGGGCGAGTTTTGGGCGGTCTTGGATGCCGACCACGTCTCGCGTCACTAGGCTGCGCACCTTGTCGGCGGCCCACAGCGCTGGCCGATACTGGGCAAGGAACATGCATGTGAACATCATCAGATGCAGATCGTGACAGCAGCCGAGCAGATAATAGGTCGGCTCATCGGCATAGGCGAGATAGAGGTCGTTGGCGCGGACCGCCTTTTCGCTGGCGATCCTCGCCTTCTCATAGTCGCCGCACAGCACGTAGATATGCCCAGGCATATGGTTCATGTGCCCGGCATCCGGGCAAATTTCGCCGAGCCGGTCGGCCGAGCGCAAGCCGCGTTCCGGCATGGTCGACATTTCCAGGAGATGGATGTGCAGGTGCAGGATCGCCGGGTGTTGTGAGGCACCTGCCTCGTCGGCAAGCCGGATCGACCGCTCGCAAACCTCCAGGGCTTCCAGCACGTCGGAATTCGGTGCCGGTTCCCCCGTCTTGAGGTTCCACAGCCGCCGCACCGTGCGCATCATCAGCGCCTCGACCAGCAGCGCCATCACATCATGATCGTCAGGAAAATCGTGGTAAACCCGCCGCATCGTGGCGGCATAGGCATCATCCCATCGTTCGAAATCCTGTGGTCTCACCTTGTGCGGCTTCTGAAAGCGAGAGGCCAGCGCCTCGATCAATCGCCGTTCGATCTCGCTGGCGCCAGCCGCATGGGCGCGCGCCAGCTGGACATGCTGGAAGCAGCGCCTGGTCGCGCTGTTGGCCTCGGCCTCGCCATGTTCCTTCCAGGTCAGATTGTAGAAGGGCCCGGCGGCATAGGCGATGCCCCAATGCACCATCGCGCAGCCGGGATCGGTCTGCAACGCCTTCTCAAAACACTTGATGCCTTCCTCGTGGTTGAAGCCGTAACACCAGTTGAGCCCGATATCGAACCAGCGCTGGGTCTCAGTGGAGCGGGTGGAGATCGGGCGGCGATAGGTGCCGAGGTTGAAGTGGTCCATTTCCCGGCTCGTCTGACTCATTGTCTTTGTCAGACAAGCGCAGTCGGTGTGCCCAAAGCTTTCTGACCTTCGGCACGATCTGGACTAGCTTGCGGTTTGGCTATTTTCCCCCGCATATCCGCATCACACGCACCGATATTTGGAACTGCTGTGCGGGTGACCTGAGACAGGATCTGCAAATCAGAATTTATAGGCGATCCCGATTCGGACCTCGTTGGTCTTGAGGTGTTCGTGCTCTTCCCAACCCGAGTCAGTGTTATCGGTTGCAGTCGTGACCTTGCCGAAATCTGTATAGCGATATTCGGCCTGGCCGACCCAGTTTTTATTGAAAGCGTAAGCGAGGCCCGCGCCGACCGTCCAGCCGGCCTTGATTGTCGACTTGGAATCCGTTGCCGGCCCGTCTTCGAATTTCGTGTGAATGTCTCCCAGCGCCAAACCGCCGGTGACATAGGGCATCCAGTTGTCAAAGGCATAACCCAGGCGTCCGCGCAATGAGCCCTGAGCGTCGATATGGGTATTGTCGTCAGTTCCGAACGGCCAGTCCGGGTTGTGGCCGACAATTCCGGAGGCCTCGATATCGCCTTCGACGCCGCCGACGATATTGCCCCATTGCATGTTATAGCCGGCAAAAATACCGCCGGTGACCCCACGGAGCCTGAAGCTATCCGAATAATCTGAATCGCCGCTGGCGATGTTCTCGTCCTGGATATGGTCCTTGCCCCAAGCGTAACCGATCTGGCCGCCGATATAGGCGCCTGTCCAATCATACGTGGATGCGACCGGAAGTTCATTCACAACATCGGCCGCCATGGCCGAGGAAAGGGTGGCGCCAAAAAATGCTGCTGCCAAAATGTATTTCATAGTCTGTCCCCGCCTGAAGCTATGCCTGACCCGAGCTCTATGTATCAGTATCACAGGAATTGCCTTACGGAACGCAATTGCATGGTTGAAGCGCACGCTTTCCCCAAAGCATGTTGCTACGGCGCAACAAAAAGGCGTTTTGGAGGGCCATTTGGCCTGTTTCCAAACGATTGTCGCCCCGATCTTCGAGTTCGCGGAGGAGCCGCGTTTCCACGGCGAGCCGGCCGCGGCTGGATTCCCTCGCCATCAATGTGTGCCTCCAAGCAAGCGCCATGGTGGCACCGCCGCTGTTTAAGAGGGTAGGCTGGCGTCTCTGACAAGAAAGCCACCCTGCTTGTGCGTGGCGTGGGCGGCTTTGAAAATCGAGGTCTGAATGGGAATGGAACCCATTACGTCGGTTTTGCAGACCGATGCGTCACCGTACCGCCATCAGACCGTGCTGGTGTTATGGTCATACCACCAACGCGCGTCAACCTTGCTGCAGGCGCTCCCCCCTGCGCGGTTTGGGTGAAGGGATTGTCGGTGGCGCGCCGCCCTTAGTTGGTCTCTTCGCGCGGCGCCTCGCTTTGCCAGCCGGCCAGCTCCGGTAGGTCGTCGAGCCAGCTTTTCTCGCTCATTAAAGCATCGCTGGCCTGCGGTGCGGCCTCCGTGGCGTTTTGAATCAGCCAGTCCACCCACTTCCGATAGGCGACCGGATCCAGTTGCGGCGGCAGCACCTTGGCCTTGGCCAGCATGCGTTTGCGGAAACTGGTTTGCCTGCGCAGTTTGGTCGTCGTGAACTTGATGACCTTGCCTTGATAGTCGACCGTCCAGCGGTCGCCTCCAAGACTGACAAGGCTGTCGATGGAGAAACCGGCTTCGACCGGTCGATCCCGCCAAGGAAGCTCGATGGCATTCTTTCTCAGATCGAGTGCCCATCGCCTATAATCGAAACCCGCGCGCTGCGGCGGCAGCACACCGGCCTGTTCGAGCATCTTCCTGCGGAAGGTCGGCTGCTTCTTGAGCTGGCCGGTCGTGAACTCGACGCGATGCCCACGAAACTCGACATGCCAACGGATCCTTCCGTTGCCGACATACTTCACCAGCCTGTCGATGAGGAATTCACCATCGGCAAGCGTCACGCAGCCTTGGCGGATGCTTTCGTGAATGAACTCGGTGTCAGTGACCATTATCCGGCCTCGTGCTGGAAACTTCTACGCAACTTAGCCATTGGAACGCACCTGCCACCATCAATCTTTTTCACTCCGGAAATCTCACCTGCCTCAAGCCGCCCAAAGTGACGCGCCGTGCGTGTTCTCGGACGGGAAGCTTGTTTCAGGTGCGGCGCATCAGCCAGCCCGCGCTTGCTGTCGGCTGCCTTGAGGCCTTCCATCCTGACAAGAATGTGCAAGCCGTCGTGTTACGGTCTGTCATGTCATCGATCTGATAGCCATCGAAGCAATGGGAGAGTTCGCCACGTCCAGGATCAACCGCCGCGCCTTGCTTTTCCACTCCGGCAGCGCAGCCGTCGCCTCGACGGTTGCGGCAACCGCACGCGCCACAGGGTCGCCGGGCCGAGACCAGGAACCGTCAGATAGATTGCGAGAGCTGATTGAGGCGCACAGGATTGCATATGCGGCGTTCGGCAAGGCGCTGCACGATTTAGGCGGCGACTCCGGCGGAGCCAGCCGGGAGGAGGAGAGGGCGCTGCTCGCCATCTGCGGCCATGCCGCGGTCGAGGAAGGCGATCGCCTGGCCAAGGCCCGATATCTTCTGGAGATAGAGGCGCGCGGCGAACTCGACCTCCCGGAGCATATGCAGGCTGTTCTTCGATCGACAATGTGGAAGGGATGAGGCGACCGGCGCGCAACCACGACAATGTCACCGCGCTGATGGGCGCGGCGGTTGTTCGCTACATATTCATGCCGCGCCAACAGTCTCGCGGCCCGACGCGAGCCTTTTAGCCAGCAGGTTTGCAGCCTGCCCTACGCCGGCTTGGCGTATTGCTCGGCGCTCATGACTTCGATGCAGACGAAGCGTTCGTTGCCTTCCACCCAGGCGTCGTGGCCGGGCGGGATGGTATAGGACGTACCCTTCGTGAACGTCTTCTGGGTCCCGTCATTCATCTTGATGGTGATGGTTCCGGACACGACGTAGCCGACATGCGATACCTGACAGCTATCCGTCTTGACGACCGGCTTCACGCATTCGGACCATTTCCATCCCGGCTCCATATTGAGCCGCCCGAGCGTAAAGCCTGGAAGCCGCACCACCTCGACGCGTGTCTTGGCGGGCGAGCGAACCTCATCCGGGTTGTCGTGAGATTTGGATTCAAACTTGGTGACATTCATTCCACCATCGGCCATGGCATCCTCCCATACGCGACGCGGAGTCCAATGCTGGCACCTTTCCATTATATTAGCAATTGCTTTTATATCTGCGAAGGTCGACCACAGCCGCGCTCACCACCTGAACGGGTGACCTGGAATGGCCTGCATCAGGACATAAAGTTCTGTGTAAGCTGCTGATTCAAATTATGAATAAAGAGTGGCTGGGGAACCTGGATTCGAACCAGGACTAACGGAGTCAGAGTCCGTGGGTCTACCGTTAACCTATTCCCCAGCAAGCGCGGTCATGGACCGCGCGGGCCGAACGGCTGAGCCGCTTGAGCGCTGCCTTGTAGCCGCCAGCGGAAAATAGTCAAGCCTGCTGTGTGGTTCAATCGCTCCGTTTTGACAGCTGGTTTCAGACGCCGGGGTTCAGGTGCGCGGGCGGGCACAAAATCCCATCCGCGCCTCAGCTCTCTGTCCGGCTGAACTGCGAACGCTCGAAGAACAGCACCACGCCCAGGCCCAGAATCAGCGGGATGATCAGGTAAAACAGCCGGAACACCAGCAGTGCCGCCAGCACGCCGACCGGCTCCATGTCGGAAAGGCCGGTGAGGAAGACCACCTCGAACACGCCCAACCCGCCCGGCGCGTGCGAGATCTGGGCGATCGAGAAGGAGACGAGGAAGACTCCAAGCACGACGAAATAGCCGGGATTGTGCGCCTCGGGCAGGGCGAAGAAGATGATCGCCGCGGCGGCAATCAGTTCGATCGGGCCGATCAGCAATTGCCTGGCGACGATCGGCAATGCCGGATAGTGCAGTTGGAAGCTGGCGATCTTCAGCGGGCGCAGATGCAGCCAGCTGCCGAAGATGTAGGCGGCGACGAGGAGCAGCATCGCGATGCCCGCCGCTTCCGACAGGCCATGATGGGCGACGCCCGAGAACCGATCGATGATCTGAGGCTCGAACACCAGCACGAGGCCGGAGGCGAGAATCGTCGACAGCACGAAGGTGATCCAGCAGATCGCCACCAGCACGCCGACATCCTGGCCGGTCAGGCCCCTTGTGCCATAGGCACGGTAGCGGATGACGGCGCCGGAAAAGACCGATCCGCCGATATTGTGCGACAGCGCATAGGTGGTGAAGGAACACAGCGTCACGAACAGCCACGACACACGCTTGCCGATATGCAGCAGCGCGATGTGGTCGTAGCCGGCGAGCGCGGCATAGGCGATGACGGAACTCAGCGCTGCCAACAGCCAGCCGCGGGTTGGGATGGCGGCGAGCCCATCCCAGACATCGTCGAGCGAAATGCCGCGCAGTTCATGCCAGAGCAGCAGCAGCGAGAAGATCACCGCGGCGATGCCGACGATCGGCCAGAAATAGCGTTTCCAGTTCATTGCCTGACTGCCATGCGCTGCGTGCCCGCTTCCTTTTCGCTTGATGGTGGGAGCCCGGCCGCCCGGTGACTTCCATTCATTTCAGAAATGCCTCATTGAAGCCGGCTATTCAACCGCGAACACATGTCGCGCCGGCCGCCGGCAAGATCTGCCCGCAGCGAAAGCAGCGCAAACGGCAGGCGACAAGGCATCGGCTGCGGCCAGCGTTGCCTTCGCCGGCATCCGCGCTACCAATCCAGCCTTGCGGGTCCATTACGCGGTGGCGCAAAAGGGCCGTCTCGCCCAGCCGGCAAAATTCGGCATGCGGCTCTTGGTGATCGGCCACGGCACTGTTAGTCTGGCGGCAACTTGAAACATGCCAAAGCGCCTGCTGCGTCCTTCACCGGTTCGCGCGGCGCCGGAAGGAACGACAGTGGAAGACCGCGACACCGGCGCAGGCGCGTCGGAGGTGGGCGCGTCCAGCGCTTCCCCAGGGCCATCGGGCTCGGGGACTGCCGGCTGGCAGCAACGCCGCCCGACGGAGCCGCGCTCCGCCGCTGGGCAGGCGGGCGACGCGCCCCATCACCAGAAGGGCAAGCCCAAGAAGCGGCGCAAGCGAAGGCGCGGCCGCAAGGTTTTTGCGCGCGACGAAACGCAGGGCAATCGATCGCCGGTGCCAGGCCAGGCCGCCCCGGCTTTGGAAGCGAAGCAGCCGACGGCGCCGGCAATCTCCCCCGTCGCTCAAGCGCCGCGCCCCGAACAGGGCACGCGCCGGCCGCCGGTGCATGAGCTGCCGGTCTTTGCGGCCCTCGACCTCGGCACCAACAATTGCCGGCTGCTGGTCGCCGTTCCCACACGGCATGGCCAGTTCCGCGTCATCGACGCCTTCTCGCGCATCGTCAGGCTGGGCGAGGGGCTCACCGCCAATGGCCGGCTCGGCCAGCCGGCGATGGATCGCGCCGTCGAGGCGTTGAAGATCTGCGGTGATAAATTGCGCAGCCGCAAGATCAGGAAGGCCAGGCTGATCGCCACGGAAGCCTGCCGCTCCGCGGAGAACGGCGTCGAATTCCTCGAACGCGTCGAGCGCGAGGCCGGCCTGAAGCTCGAGATCATCGACCGCCAGACCGAGGCGCGGCTGGCGGTGTCCGGCTGCGGCTCGCTGGTCGAGCGCGACACGCAGGGCGTCGTCTTGTTCGACATCGGCGGCGGCTCTTCGGAGATCGCGCTGATCGATCTCACCGGCCGCCGCTCGCCGCGGCTCGCCAACCATATCGTCTCGTGGACGTCGCTGCCGGTCGGCGTCGTCTCTCTGGCCGAGCGCTTTGGTGGCCGTACCGTCACGCGCGAGATCTTCAACGCCATGGTCGACGATGTCGCCGGCCGGTTGGCGAGCTTCGACGGTCGCGACCGGCTGAGCCACCTCAAGGCCAGCCCGAATTTCCATCTGCTCGGCACGTCCGGCACGGTGACGACGCTGGCCGGCGTCCACCTAGATCTCGAGCGTTACGACCGTCGTCGGGTCGACGGGCTGTGGATGGACCGCGACAGCGTCGACCGCATGGTGGAACGACTGGTCGGCTGGGATTTCCAGCAGCGCTGCGCCAACCCTTGCATCGGCGCCGACCGCGCCGATCTGGTGCTGGCCGGCTGCGCTATCCTCGAAGCGATCCGCGCCGTCTGGCCCTCGGAGCGGCTGCGCGTCGCCGACCGTGGCCTGCGCGAAGGCATATTGAGCGAGCTGATGGCCGATGACGGCGTCTGGCGCAACGATGGGCGTGGCCGACAATGACCAAGAAACCGGAAAATCCAGGATCAGCCAGCATTCGCGTGCTGAAGACGCGGATCAAGAAGAAGAGCGGCCTGAAGGAATCGTCGCGACGTTGGCTGCAGCGCCACATCAACGATCCCTATGTCCAGCGCTCGAAGGCCGACGGCTATCGCTCGCGCGCGGCCTACAAGCTGATCGAGATCGACGACAAGCACCATCTGCTGAAGCCCGGCATGAAGGTGATCGACCTCGGTGCCGCCCCCGGCGGCTGGTGCCAGGTCGCGGCCGCACGCACGAAATCGACGGCGGAAAATCCGCATGTCGTCGGCATCGACTATCTGGAGATGGACGCCGTGCCCGGCGCGCCGGTGCTGTTGATGGATTTCCTGGATCCGGATGCGCCGCGCAAGCTCGCCGAAGCGCTGGGTGGGGACCCGGATGTCGTGCTGTCCGACATGGCGGCGCCAACCACCGGCCATAAGCGCACCGACCACATCCGCACCATGCATCTGTGCGAGGTGGCGGCCGATTTCGCGCTGTCCGTCCTGAAACCGGGCGGCCATTTCCTCGCCAAGACTTTTCAGGGCGGCGCCGAGAACGAACTGCTCTCCATGCTCAAGAAGAATTTCCGCTCCGTCCACCACGTCAAGCCGCCGGCCTCGCGCGATGAATCGGTCGAGCTTTATCTGTTGGCCAAAGATTTTAAGGGGCGAGAGTCCGGTCCGCCGTCAGGCGGATCGGAACGTCCAGTGGACGTTCCGAAGGACTCGAGCGCCCGGAGCCATAGCGAAGGGCCGGGGGACGCTGACCGCTGAGCCGGCCTTCACTCCCCCGGCGATCTCACGGGTTCCAGCGGCTTGGGCGTCGTCAGGCGGCCATGGCCGGAGACGGCATTGCCGGCGTCGGGCGCCAGCCGCATGAAGGACAGCGACGCCGCCGCCGATACCGCCGCCACGATGAAGAAGGCGATGTGGAAATCGCCCAGCGTCAGCGGTCCGCCATGGATCGAGGTCGAGACTTCCAGAATGCCGCCGGCCAGCGCCACGCCGAGCGCGATCGACAATTGCTGGAACACCGCCGTGATCGGTGTTGCCTTGCTGGTGTCTTCGGCCGACACTTCGGCATAGGAGAGCGCGTTGACGCCGGTGAAGAACATCGAGCGGATGAAGCCGCCGACCAGCAATATGGCCAGCATCAGCACGTAAGGCGTTTCGGGGGTGAAGAGGCCGTAGATGGCGATCGATGCGGCGGCGACCAGCGAGCCGACGATCAGCACGCGGCGGAAGCCGGCAACGCGAAAAATCAGCGCGGTGACGAATTTCATGCCGATGGCGCCGATCGCCGAGACGAAGGTGATCATGCCAGACTGGAACGGCGTCAGCCCGAAGCCGATCTGGAACATCAGCGGCAGCAGGAACGGCACTGCTCCGATGCCGATGCGAAACAGCGAGCCGCCAAGCACCGATGAGCGGAACACCTGGTTGCGGAACAGTTCGAGCGCCAGCAGCGGATTTTTGGCGCGCCGCGCATGCATGAGGTAGAGCGCGCCCGACAGCAGCCCGACCCCCACGGTGATGAAGCCGGTGGCCGGCGGCAGATAGGGCAGGCTGACCACGGACAGGCCGAAGACCACGCCGGATGCCGCAAGCCCGCTCAGCACGAAGCCGATGAAATCGAGCGGCGGCGTCTCCATCGATTCGGTTTCCGGCAGGAAGCGCGTCGCCAGCCAGATGCCGACCAGGCCGATCGGCACATTGATCAGGAAGATCCAGTGCCAGGTGAAATAGGTGGTGATGAAGCCGCCGATCGGGGGACCGACCAGCGGTCCGACCAGTGCGGGAACGGTCAGCCACGACATGGCGGCGACCAGGTCGCTCTTGGGCGTGGCGCGCACCAGCACCAGGCGCCCGACCGGCGTCATCATGGCGCCGCCAATGCCTTGCAGGAAGCGCGACACCACGAAGGCCGGCAGCGAACCGGACAAGGCGCAGGCGACCGAGCCGACGATAAACACCGCAATCGCGGCGCGAAAAATGTTCTTGGCGCCGAAGCGGTCGGCCATCCAGCCGCTGATTGGAATGAAGATCGCCAGCGCCACAAGATAGGCCGTCAGCGCCAGCTTGAGCGCGATCGGGCTGGTATGGATATCGATGGCGATCGCCGGCAGCGATGTCGCGATGACGGTCGAATCCATGTTTTCCATGAAAAGTGCGACCGCCAGGATCAGCGGAATGGTGCGATTCACAAGCGTGACCGTTTTCAAATTTTCTATTCGGCCGGGGGCGAACCGATACAGGGGGCGGTTATCATGGCTGGACACCGATGTCGTGTTAAATTGCTGTCACTTTTGTGCGACCGCAACCACGGGTGGCGCAATCAAATGGTCGAAGACGCTGTTGTGCAATGCAACGATCGGCTTTTCATCCGCGTCGCGACGTGTTACCAGCCAGCGCCAATCCTGAAAGGGAAGATGAGAGTCGGCGCTGTCCATTCCGGTCCAGCGCTTTTTCCGCATTCTAAAGGGCTGGCCATGGCAAAAATCATCGAAACGTCCACAGGCGCACTGGCGCTGACCTTTGACGATGTGCTTTTGCAGCCCGGTCACTCCGAGGTCATGCCCGGCGAAACCGATGTCCGCACCCGCATCGCAGGCGACATCGACCTCAACGTGCCGATCCTCTCCGCCGCGATGGACACCGTCACCGAGGCGCGCCTTGCCATCGCCATGGCCCAGGCCGGCGGCATCGGCGTCATCCACCGCAATTTCTCGCCGGCCGAACAGGCCGAGCAGGTACGGCAGGTGAAGAAATTCGAATCCGGCATGGTGGTCAATCCGGTCACCATCGGTCCGGACGCCACGCTCGCCGATGCGCTGTCGCTGATGCGCACCTATTCGATCTCGGGCATTCCGGTGGTCGAGAATGGCGGCACGGGCGGCCACAAGACCGGCCGGCTGGTCGGCATCCTGACCAACCGCGACGTGCGCTTTGCCTCCGACCCGGCGCAGAAGGTCTATGAGTTGATGACCCGTGAGAACCTCATCACGGTCAAGGAAAATGTCGACCAGGACGAAGCCAAACGGCTTCTGCACCAGCACCGCATCGAAAAACTTGTCGTCGTCGACAAGCAGGGCAATTGCGTCGGCCTGATCACCGTCAAGGACATCGAGAAGTCGCAGCTCAACCCGCACGCCACCAAGGATGCGCAGGGCCGCCTGCGCGCGGCGGCCGCCACTAGTGTCGGTGACGATGGCTTTGAGCGCGCCGAGCGCCTGATCGACGCCGGCGTCGACCTTCTGGTCATCGACACCGCGCATGGCCACTCGCAGCGCGTGCTCGACGCCGTCACGCGCGCCAAGAAGCTTTCGAACTCGGTTCGCATCCTGGCCGGCAACGTCGCCACCGCCGAAGGCACGCAGGCGCTGATCGATGCTGGCGCCGACGCCGTGAAGGTCGGCATCGGCCCGGGCTCCATCTGCACCACTCGCATCGTTGCCGGTGTCGGCGTGCCGCAGCTTTCAGCCATCATGTCGGCGGTCGAGACGGCGCACAAATCGGGTGTGTCGGTGATTGCCGATGGCGGCATCAAATATTCCGGCGATCTCGCCAAGGCGCTCGCCGCCGGCGCCAGCGCCGCCATGATCGGCTCGCTGCTGGCCGGCACCGACGAAAGCCCAGGCGAGGTCTATCTGCACCAGGGCCGCTCCTTCAAAGCCTATCGCGGCATGGGCTCGGTCGGCGCCATGGCGCGCGGCTCGGCCGATCGCTACTTCCAGGCCGAGGTGCGCGATACCCTCAAACTGGTGCCGGAAGGCATTGAAGGCCAGGTTCCATACAAAGGACCTGTGTCTGGCGTGCTGCACCAGCTTGCGGGCGGCCTAAAAGCCGCTATGGGTTATGTCGGTGGCCGCGACCTTGCCGATTTCCGCGAGCGCGCCACTTTTGTGCGCATATCCAACGCCGGACTTCGTGAAAGCCACGCCCATGACGTCACGATTACCCGCGAAAGCCCGAACTATCCCGGCGGAGCCTGAACAATACGGGCTCGGGCGGAGCCTGACCGCGACGGTCCTGCGGCTGCCACGCCACGCGGCCGCACTGTGTTTCCTGTCGGCGGCGGTTTTCATCGCCATGACGGTGATGGAGTTCTTCTATTTCCGCCAGTTGAGCGGCGGCCTGCCGTCGCTCGACATGCGCTATTTCGGTTTCACACCCGACGAAGGCATGGCCTGGCTGACGGCGCTCGGCCGGCGCGGCGGCGAGATCATTCTGGTCTGGCACTATCTGACCTTCGATCTGTTGTTCCCGGCGCTGCTGTCGCTGACCTTGGTGAGCCTGGTCCTAGCCACTGGCCGGCGCCTGCAGAACTTCCGCGAGCTTCCCGGGCAGGTGCAGTCGATCTTCGCGCTGGTGCTGGTGCTGCCCTACACGCTGGCCGACTATGCCCAGAACATCGCCGTGGCGCGGCTTCTGTCCGATTTCCTGTCGGCCAATCCGGATTCGCTGTCTTTCGCTTCGGCTCTGATCGTCACCAAATTCGCGCTTCTCGCCATCCCGGTGGTCGTCATCGCCGCTTTCTGGCTGGTGGGTCAGAGACGCTAGAGCAATTCCAGGAAAAGCGCGTAGCGCTTTCCCTGGGGAATTGCGTCAAAACAAAGAGTTAGAGTGGTTTGCCGCTTCCGTGAAGACGGTGGAACACTCTAAGCATGATGCCGGACAGGGCAGGGGAATGTCATGAACCAGACCACGATCTTCTGGCCCGTTCTGGCGCATGTGGCTCTGGTCTACATCGTCTACGGCGTGTTGGGGCGCCGCAGATATGGCGCAATCAAATCAGGTGAGGCCAAGGTCGGACAGTACAAGGCCCGCTCGACCGAGCCGGCGTCCAGCGTCACCGTTGCCGCCAATCTCTGCAACCAGTTCGAACTGCCGGTGCTTTTCTATGTGCTGTGCCTTACGCTGCACGTCACCAACGGCGTCAACTATCTGACCTTGACGCTGGCGTGGATTTTCGTCCTGACGCGCTATTTTCATGCCTGGGTTCACCTGACCAGCAACAATCTGCGGCTGCGCAGCCGTTCTTTCTTCGCTGGCGCGGTGGTGCTGGCGCTGGCCTGGATCTGGTTCGCGCTGCACCTGCTCGGCCTCGTCTGAGGCAGGGTCACGCGGGGGTTGCAGCCCTCGACATCAAGCGCGACGCATAGATTTCGATCCTCCGCCGAAATCTATGCTCGACCGTCCACGCGACGAATGCTGCAATGGCGACCACGGTGCAGAACGCTATGCCGATCCGAAGATACGGGGAGCCGACCCACGGAGCCAGCCATCGTATGATCGCGACACCGACATTCTGGTGCAGAAGATACAGAGGATAGCTGATCAAGCCGATGTAACTCACGCTTCGCCAGATCTTGATATCGCGCAGCTGGACCCCGATGACCCCAACAATTGAAAGCGCGATGACCCAGGCACTGAATGCTGAACCGCCCCACAGTTTGACAACAACCATCAGGCATGCGGCTGTCACGACCATCTGCACGGTTCGGGTCGATCGCCTCGCCGCGATGCCCATCAAAAAGAAGAGGCTGTAGGGGAACAGAAAATACGGCATGGCGATGCCCTTGAAGGGAAAAATCAGAGCCTGATGGTCTCTCCACAACCCGGAAAAATATGCAATTGCGCCCAGAACGGTAAAGCTGGTGAAAAGGACGAGCACGCGATTTGGCCAGAGGTAGAAGATGAGGCCGAACACAAAGTAGAATTTTGCTTCCGCAAGCAGTGACCAGTCGGCGCCGTCGACCAGCGGCGTTGGAACAAACAGGGTTACCCAGCTTGCGTTTTTCAGGCCGTCGAGCGCTGAAACCTCTCTTCCCGGAAGACCCAGAGCCGCAACCACAATAAGCGTGGTCGCGATACAGGCGATGAGCGCGGGCTCCAGCCGCGTAAATCTCTGCAGCCAGAACACCCACACGGTCTCAGACCGCTCGGCTGTCATCGCGATGCAGTAGCCACTGATAATGAAAAAGAGAAAGACGCCAACTATCCCTTGCCATGGCAGCGTCATCTGGTGGTCGAACCCCGATGTAGTCGGCGGGAAAGCGGGACGTATAGTGGAAGATCAGCACCAGCATCACGGCGATCGCACGCAATGCGTCGATCGCCTCGTATCGCCGGTTCTCGTCCTGATCCGAACCCATCGGCCAGAAGCCTCTAGAGGTCGAACACCGCTATTTTACGCTTGTCGAACTTTATGCCGATCTCGCCGCGCACCAGCTTCAGTGCCGCTTCGCCGAAGACGGCGCGCCGCCAGCCCTGCAGCGCCGGCACGTCGGCGTCCTCGCCCTCGGCGGCGATGCGGTCGATGTCGTCGCTGGAGGCCAGCACCTTCGAGGCCACGCCCTGCTTCTCGGCGACGATCCTGAGCAGCACTTTCAACAGTTCGGCCGCGGCGCTCGAGCCTTCCGGCGGCTGGAAATTCTTCGGCAGTTTCGGCATCTGCTCCTTGGGCAAGGCCAGCGCGGTGTTGACCGCTCCAAGCAGGGCCGTCGCCGTCGAGGAGCGCTCCCAGCCCTTGGGCGTTGTGCGCAGCTTGGCGAGGGCCGCCGCGTCGCGCGGCGCCTGCTGCGCCACCTCGTAGATCGCGTCGTCCTTGAGCACGCGGCCGCGCGGCACGTCGCGCTCGCGCGCCTCGCGCTCGCGCCATGCCGCCACGGCCTGCACGATCGCAAGTTCCTGCGGCTTGCGCAGCCGCATTTTCAGCCGCTTCCAGGCGTCCTCCGGATGCGGATCGTAGGTCTCGCGCGAGGTCAGGACGTCCATCTCTTCGTTCAGCCAGTGGGCGCGGTTCTCCCGCGCCAGTTCGGCGCTCAAATGCTGATAGACCTCGATCAGATGGGTGACGTCGGCGAGCGCGTAGTCGAGCTGCTTGTCGGACAGCGGCCGGTGGCGCCAGTCGGTGAAGCGCGACGACTTGTCGAGCCGCGCGCCGGTGATGCGCTGCACGAGCTGGTCGTAGGAAACGCTGTCGCCGAAGCCGCAGACCATGGCCGCGACCTGCGTGTCGAACACCGGGTGCGGCACGAGATCGCCGAGATGGACGATGATTTCGATGTCCTGGCGCGCTGCGTGGAAGACCTTGACCACGGCCTCGTTGGCCATCAGCCGGAAGAACGGGGCGAGGTTGATGTCGGGCGACAGCGGGTCGATCAGCGCGGTGACGCCAGGCGCCGCCATCTGGATCAGGCACAGGATCGGCCAGAAGGTCGTTTCGCGGATGAACTCGGTGTCGACGGTAACGAAATCCGACTTTTCGAAAGCGGCGAGAACGGTCTCGAGTTCTTTCTGGGTGGTGATGACGTGCATCAAATCGCTTTTGGCAGGAGTAAGGTCTTCCTAGATTTCAGCCGGGAAGGCTTTCGTCAAGCTTTGGCGCAGCCATCATCGGCTTCCCGGACCATCGGAATCGCCATTGCGCTTAGCCAGCCGCGCAAAAACGGTCGACGTGCGCAGCAGCGCGATGAAGCGGCCGCGCTTGCCCACGGGCACGCCGGAGCGTGCCTGCATGCGGTAGAGGATGACGGCGATGAAGATCGCATAGACGGTGGCGCTGAACACGAACAGCGCGCTCGGCCCGAAATGCTGCATCACTGTCGAGGCGGCGAAAGGGCCGCCGATGGCGCCGAAGGAATAGAACAGCATCAGCGCCGCATTGATCAGCACGAACTCCCCCGTGTCGGCGCGGTCGTTGGAATGCGCCGCCGACAGCGAATAAAGCGGCATGGCGAAACAGCCGAAGATGAAGATGATGATGAAGTTGAGCAGCGGATTGCTGCCGGCGATGAACACCAGCGCCAGGGCTGAAAGCATCGCGCAGCAGGTCGTCAGCAACAGCACCCGGCGCCGGTCCCATCGGTCGGAGAGGTAGCCGAGCGGATACTGGATGATGGCGCCGCCGAAGATGCCGACGCTGACGAAGGTGACGACATCGGCGACCGACATGCCGATCTGCTCGGCATAGACCGGCGACAGCGTGCGAAAGGCGCTGTTGGTGACGCCGACGGCGATACAGCCGAAGCAGCCGAGTGGCGAAATGCGCCAGACGCGCGCCAGGTCGAGCTTGACCTCCTCCGGCGGCGTCGGGTTGGAACGGTCGCCGAGCGAGACCGGCACCAGCGACAGCGTGATCATGATCGACATGATGGCGAAGATGGTGAAGCCGCCGGCGCCGAAGACGGGGATCAGGAACTGGGCCGATGTCACCGAGCCGGTATCGACCATCCGGTAGATCGCCAGCACGCGGGCGCGGTCCTTGTTGGTGACGCCGGAATTCAGCCAGCTTTCGACGATGGTGAACAGCCCGGCAAAACAGAAGCCGCCGGCAAAGCGCACCGCGCACCACATCACTGGATCGAGCACCAGCACCAAAAGCAGAGTGCCGACCGAGGCAATCGCGGCCAGCGCCGAAAACGCCCTGATATGGCCGACCGCCTTCATGATGCGGGTGATGGCCAGGCAGCCGAGCAGGAAGCCGGCGAAATAAAACGTGCCCATCAGGCCGATGTCGGAAGCGGAAAACCCCTCCTGCGCGCGGCGCAGCGCAATCAGCGTGCTCTGCAACCCATTGCCGCCGAGCAGGATGCCTGCGGCGAGAAGAAGCGGGATCAGCGGGCGGATGGAGGACATGAAAAAGGCGATCACGTATCGGTGATCCCTTCTTGAACTATCCCTCCCACCAATGCCAGCGGCAATTGCCGCTTGCAGGATCAATCGCGGTTCTGCAGCGCCCCCACTATATTGCCTGGTTTGGAGCGGACGCAGGTCCGTATGGTCCAACTGCCGACCTCAGTTTCGCGACGCGATCTTACCTGGCCGGCCGTCCCGTCCGCGGCGAGGGAAACCTTCAGTCACCCCTCTGCTGCCCGCGCAAGTATCTTGTCACGCGTCGGTTCGAGCGGCTCATCCACCGAAGCGGCCGGTTTGTCGGCGGCCGGCCGCCGGCCAAGCGATCCCGCGGTCAGCAGGCTGAGGATAATGAACGGAATGCCGATACCAAAGGCCGAGCGGATGCCCCAATGGTCCGAGACGAAGCCGAGCAGCGGCGGGCCGAGCAGGAAGGCGACGAAGGAGATCTGCGACAGTGCCGCGACATTGATCGCAGCCGGTCGATCCGTCCGTTGGGCGGCAGCCGAGATCGCCAGCGGGAAGAGGGCGCTGGTACCGATCCCCAGAAGCGCAAAGCCCAGCATGGAGAAGAACGGCGCGGGCGAGAAAAAGACAACGAGCACGCCGGTCGCCATCATTGCCAGCAGCACCCCCGCCACGCCGCTTGGCGAATAGCGGTCGACGAAACTGTCGGCGAAGAAGCGCGTGGTTGCCTGGGAAAAGGCGAACAGCGCCACGGTGAAACCGGCGACGAAGGGGCCGGACTCGAACACGGTGCGCATATAGATCGCCGACCAGTCGATGCTGGCGCCTTCCATCAGCATCGCCGAGAGTGTCACCGCGACGAGAACAAGGATCGGCAGGGTCGGCCGCGCCAGCATGGGTGCCTTCTTGCCGGTGCCGACGAAGCGACTCGGCGCCGGCTGATAGCCGCCGAGGAACAGCGCCATCGAGATCGCGACGATCGGCACGATCAGCGCCAGATGCAGTTGCGGCGATATGCCGAGATGCGCAAGAGCCCCGCCGAACAGGCCGGCGCCGAAAAAGCCCATGCTCCAGAACGAATGCGCGCGGTTCATGATGCGACGCTTGACCAGGAATTCGGTCCGGTCGGCCTCGACATTGAGCATGATCTCGACGCTGCCGATCATCAGGCCGACTGGAAAGAGCATGAGGAAAAGCGCGAGCGGCCCCGGCGCATGCACCGCAACGGCATAGGCAAGCGCCAGCAGTGGTACCAGGACGAGCAGCGCGCGGCGGAAGCCGACGCGCTCGAGCAGCGGCGTCGCGAGCGTCAGTGCCGTCAAGGTGCCGATCGGCGTTCCGATCAGGCTGAGGCCGAGCGTGCCGTCCCCAATGCCCATGGCGTGCTTAATGTCGGGCAGCCGTGGAAAGATGTTGCCCATCGCGAAGGAATAGATCGCGAACCCGGCATAGACGCGGTGTTGCGGGGCAAGGTTGAGACCAAAGCTCATGGCGGCGCTTTCAAAGGAAGGGAGGCTGGCTTGTGCGACAGCCCAGTCGGCCACTCCTTGCATAAACGTGCAGAACATGCAAGAACGTGCACAGAGAAATAAGATCAGGCGAAACAGGCAATGCTGACCGATCAACGGCACCAACTTATCCGTGACCGCCTCGCGGCGGAGGGGAGTGTGCTGGCGGGCGAACTGGCGAGCCGCTTCGGGGTTTCGGAGGACACGGTGCGCCGTGACCTCAGGGAACTGGCGAAAGCCGGGCACTGTCGCCGGGTCTATGGCGGCGCGGTTGCGGCGGCGCCCTTTGCCGCGGCCCCCATCGGTCTGCGCGGGGGCCATGCGGTCGAGGAGAAGGCGCGGCTGGCGAGCACGGCCATGGCGTTGCTCTCCAGCGGACAGACCCTGTTCATCGACGGCGGCAGCACCAACACCGCCATCGCCAAGGCCATTCCCTGCGACCTCGAACTGACCATCGCCACCAATTCTCTCGGCGTTGCCTCGGCGCTGTCCGACCATCCCCTGGTCGAACTGACCGTGCTTGGCGGCAGGTTTGTCCGCGACCTCGGAACCTGCGTCGGCGCCGACACGCTGGCCGCCATTGCACAGCTTGGCGCCGACCTGTTTTTCCTTGGCTCGTGCGGCCTGGATGCCTCACGCGGTGTGACGGCATTCGATTCGGCCGAGGCCGAGGTCAAGCGGGCCATGGCCAGGAACAGCGCCGGCATCGTCATCGCCGTCACCAACGACAAGCTGGCCACCGCGGCGCCTTATCGCGTCGCCGGCGCCGAAGCGATCCGCCATCTGGTGGTCGAAAAGACCGCGCCGGCCGCGATCCTCGCCGATTTCGAACGCCAGGGCGCCGAAATCCACTTTGCTTGAAGGCGGCGAGCTACTTCCACGACGCCGCATGTGCGATGAACACTTCGATATCTTGCTTCGAGTAACCGAGAAGGGTTCCTTCAAGCCTGGCCAGATCATTCGATGTGAAGACGTCGAAGGCCTCTCCGCTGCGACACATTCTGGAGATCAACAGGCTGAGCTTGCAGCGCCATTCTTCTGTCGGCAGGCAGTAGCGGCGCTCCTCCACCAAGGTTCCAGGATCAGTGTGGGTGAACCTCAGAATACGACCTGTTGCTACAAACGGCTCAAAGTCCGCGTCGCCAATATCTTCGGCGTCCATACCCGGTTCGGCCGAGAACAAGGCCATTGGCTTGTCACCCTGAAGCATCAGTTCCATCTCGCGGCCATTGTGCGGGCCTATTCCCGGCGGGAGAGTGCGTTTTGGCACGTGGGGGTCTCCAGATCGCTTGATAAGTGCGTTGTCTCAGGAAGCACGTCTGGCGGCAATGCGTTAAGGCCGGCAAAGACTTAAACCCTGGCGGTCGAACCTGGATACGGCCCGATGTCTCCTTGCCTTGACAAATCCGGCCTCCCATGCGCTTTTCGCGCAAATTTTGGGCCGGGCTTTGATGCTTTGGCCTGCCACCCAGCACCCCGGACTTTACCAATGACAATGCACCGTTACCGCAGCCATACCTGTGCCCAGTTGAGAAAGAGCGACGTCGGCTCTTCCGTTCGCCTGTCGGGCTGGGTGCATCGCGTGCGCGACCATGGCGGCCTGCTGTTCATCGACTTGCGCGACCACTACGGCCTGACCCAGATCGTCGCCGACCCCGATTCGCCGGCCTTCAAGGTCGCAGAGACCGTGCGCGGCGAATGGGTCATCCGTGTCGACGGCGAGGTCAAGGCGCGCCTGCCGGAGACGGTCAACGCCAACCTGCCGACCGGCGAGATCGAGATTTTCGCACGCGAAATCGAGGTGCTGTCGGCTGCCAAGGAATTGCCGCTGCCGGTGTTTGGCGAGCCGGACTATCCCGAGGACATCAGGCTGAAGTACCGCTTCCTCGACCTGCGCCGCGACACGCTGCACAAGAACATCGTGGCGCGCACCAAGATCATTGCCGAGATGCGCAAACGCATGGGCGAGGTCGGTTTCACCGAATTCTCGACGCCGATCCTGACGGCTTCGTCGCCAGAAGGCGCGCGCGACTTCCTGGTGCCGTCGCGCATCCATCCCGGCACGTTCTACGCGCTGCCGCAGGCGCCGCAGCAGTACAAGCAGCTGATCATGGTGTCGGGCTTCGACCGCTATTTCCAGATCGCGCCCTGCTTCCGGGACGAGGATCCGCGCGCGGATCGTCTGCCCGGCGAGTTCTATCAGCTCGACCTCGAAATGAGCTTCGTCGAACAGGACGACGTGCTGTCGACGATGGAACCAGTGATGACCTCCGTTTTCGAGGCTTTTGCCGACCGCAAGCCCGTCACCAAGGACTGGCCGCGCATCCCCTATGATGCAGCCATGCGCAAATACGGCTCCGACAAGCCGGACCTGCGTAACCCGATCGTGATGCAGGCCGTCTCCGACCATTTCCGCGATTCCGGCTTCAAGGTCTTCGCCAACATTCTGGCCAACGACCCGAAGGCCGAAGTGTGGGCCATTCCGGCCAAGACCGGCGGAAGCCGTGCCTTCTGCGACCGCATGAACTCCTGGGCGCAAGGCGAGGGCCAGCCGGGCCTTGGCTACATTTTCTGGCGCAAGGAGGGCGACAAGCTCGAAGGCGCCGGTCCGCTCGCCAAGAACATCGGCGAAGAGCGCACAGAGGCGATCCGTCAGCAGCTCGGCCTTGCCGACGGCGATGCCGCTTTCTTTGTCGCCGGCGATCCGAAGAAATTCGTTTCTTTTGCCGGTGCCGCGCGCACCCGCGCGGGCGAGGAATTGAACCTGGTCGATCGCGACCGATTCGAACTGTGCTGGATCGTCGACTTCCCGTTCTTCGAATGGAACGAGGACGAGAAGAAGATCGATTTCGCTCACAATCCGTTCTCGATGCCGCAAGGTGGCATTGACGCCCTGAATAACCAGGAGCCGCTCAGCATCAAGGCGTTCCAGTACGACGCGGTGTGCAACGGATTCGAGATTGCCTCGGGTGGCATCCGCAACCACCTGCCGGAAACCATGGTCAAGGCTTTCGAGATGGTCGGTCTAGACCGTCAGACGGTCGAGGAGCGTTTCGGCGGCTTGTATCGTGCCTTCCAGTATGGTGCGCCGCCACATGGCGGCGCGGCATTCGGCATCGACCGCGTCGTCATGCTGCTGGTTGGCGCCAAGAACCTGCGCGAGATCACCATGTTCCCGATGAACCAGCAGGCCTACGACCTGTTGATGAACGCGCCGTCGGAAGCCAGCCCGCAGCAGCTTCGCGAGTTGGCGCTGCGTGTCGCACCGACCAAGAAGGACGCCTGATCGCCAGCTTCGGGCGAGACTTTAAAAACCAGCCAGAACCGATTCTTTCGAATCGATAATTCAAAAAAATAGCCCGGCATCGCTGCCGGGCTATTTTTGTATCCTGAGGCCGCTTAGATCAGTCCTCGTTGGCCTTGACGCTGACACCGAGCGTCTTCGGCAGGTCGAGCGGGTTGGACATGGCGCCGGCCATGATCAGCGCGAACGGCACCGATGCCGGCGGCTCGGCCGAGATTTCGAGGCTCTTCGGATCGTCGAGATATTTGCTGACCGCCGCGGTCACCTGCGCCGTCAGTTCCGGATTGTTGAGCTGCGCCATGCCGAACGGCACGATCGCCTTGGCCTGGTTGGCGACGTCCTTGGCCGACATGCCCTGCTGCTTGCCGACATATTCCAGCACCTTGCCGGTCAGCGAATCGTCGTCGAAGCGGATCGAGGCGCTGTTGAACGAAAGCTGCTGCAACAGGCCGAGCATGGCCATGCCTTGTGCCGAATTGTCGGCGCCTTGAGGCTGCGCGGCCATCTTCTTCTGCATTTCCTGCAGCGACTTTATGAAGTCGATCGTGTAGCCGCCGAGGTCGAAGGTCATGCCGAGCGTGCCGGCATTCTCGACGGAGATGTCGTATTTCGACAGTTCCATCTTGCCGTCCGAGGGCTGCCAGGTGCCGGCCATTTCGAGATTGCCCGAAATGTTCTGGTAGCCGAGCGCGTTGATGACTTCCTTGGACTTGGGATCGTCGACCAGTGTCAGGTCGGCGTTGAACTTTTCCGTGTTGGCGGTGAATTCCATCGCCTTGCCGTCAGCCGGCGGCGTGATCTCGACGGCAAGCCCGTCCATCGAGAAGGCGGTCTTGTCGGCGACCTTGACCGTCATGTTGGAGAGTTCGGCGGACTTGTACATCATCAGCGAGCCCAGCGGGCCGGTGGCGCCATCGGCCGGAACCGTCATGTCATGGATGACGAAGGGGCTGAGGTTGAGGGTTACGCCGTCCTTGGCGTGTTCGAAGGCCGAGGTAGAGACGGTACCGATATCGAAGCCGCCATTGGCCGCGGTCACGTTCTCTAGCTTGACGTCGCCGATGGTGAGGGCTTCCTTTTCCGCCGCCGGCTTGATGGCAACGCCCTGCAGCACCATGCTGGTGTTGTCGCCGGTCACGCCGGTCCAGGAGATGTCGACGCCCTGTGCCGCCAGCGCCGCCTTCAGCCGGTCGGCAACCGCGGCATCCTGGGCAAGGGCCGCATTTAGCGGCAGCGTGAGCAAGAAGGTCGAAAAAGCCAGTTTCTGGAGAGTTGAGCGTTTGATTGTCATCGCAAGGTCCCTGAGAGTGTCCTGAAATTGTTTTTCAATTCTTTGCACCATCACCATTCCGTGACGAACTGGACGGGAAAAAGGCGTATCCCGGTACCATGGTCGAAAATCACAGTGAAAGGCAAACTCGATCCCACCGTCTTGGCGCAAATCGGTGAATTTGTCATGAAGAGCCGGTTGCCCGATATCATCACGCTTGGCCATAGAGGCCTGATGTAACAGGCTGATGTTGGTCGACATCCCCAGGCGTGCGGTTTCATGTTGCAGAACGGCGGGTATGTCTGTCGGCCTCTTGCCGCGAATCACCCGCTCAGCTAGTCCCAGCCCATGGGAAAAAGGCTTTTGCCGCCTGAAAATGGCGGTGGTGATCACATTGAACCGGTCGATCTGAAGAAGGCGCTGGAAGAGCGCTATCTCGCCTATGCGCTGTCGACCATCATGCACCGGGCGCTGCCCGACGTTCGCGACGGGCTGAAGCCGGTCCACCGCCGCATCATGCACGCCATGCGGCTGCTCAGGCTCAACCCCGACCAGGGTTTTGCCAAATGCGCCCGCATCGTCGGCGAGGTGATGGGCAAGTTCCATCCTCATGGCGACCAGTCGATCTACGACGCGCTGGTGCGGTTGGCGCAGGATTTTTCCATGCGCTATCCCTTGGTCGACGGGCAGGGTAATTTCGGCAACATCGACGGCGATAACGCTGCCGCCATGCGCTACACCGAAGCGCGCATGACCGATGTGGCGACCGAATTGTTGTCCGGCATCACCGAGGATGCCGTCGACTATCGGCCGACCTACAATGAAGAAGACGAGGAGCCCGTGGTGCTCCCCGGCGCCTTCCCGAACCTGCTGGCCAACGGCTCGTCCGGCATCGCGGTCGGCATGGCGACATCGATCCCGCCGCACAACGCGGCCGAGCTTTGCAACGCCGCATTGCACCTGATCGAGCATCGCGATGCGCCGGTCTCGAAGCTGATGGATTTCGTCCAGGGTCCGGATTTCCCGACCGGCGGTATCATCGTCGACAGCCGCGCTTCCATCCTCGAAGCCTACGAGACCGGCCGCGGCGGCTTCCGTGTCCGCTCGAAATGGAGCCAGGAGGACCAGGGCAGGGGCACCTGGAGCATCGTCGTCACCGAAATCCCCTATGGGGTGCAGAAGGCGCGGTTGATCGAGAAGATCGCCGAGCTGTTGATGGCGCGCAAACTGCCGTTGCTCGAGGACATCAGGGACGAAAGTGCGGAAGACATCCGCGTCGTGCTGGTGCCCAAGAGCCGTTCCGTCGACCCGGGCATCCTGATGGAATCGCTGTTCAAGCTCACTGAGCTTGAAAGCCGTTTCCCGCTCAACATGAACGTGCTGTCGCGCGGCAAGGTGCCCAACGTCCTGTCGCTGAAGGGCGTGCTGCAGGAATGGCTCGACCATCGCCGCGACGTTCTGATCCGCCGCTCGAAACATCGCCTGGGCGAGATCGAAAGACGGCTGGAGATCCTCGCCGGCTACCTGATCGCCTATCTGAACATCGACGAGGTGATCAAGATCATCCGCGAGGAGGATGAGCCCAAGCAGGTGATGATGGCCCGCTGGTCGCTCACCGATACCCAGGCAGAAGCCATCCTCAACATGCGCCTGCGCGCCTTGCGCAAGCTGGAAGAGTTCGAGATCCGCAAGGAGTTCGACGGCCTGAGCGCGGAGAAGAAGCAGATCGAGGCGCTGCTGGCGTCCGATGCCAAGCAATGGTCGACGATCAAGTGGGAAGTCACCAACATCCGAGACAAGTTCGGCCCGGAGACCGAACTCGGCAAGCGCCGCACCCAGTTCGCCGATGCCCCCGAGCACGACCTGACCGACATCGCCCACGCCATGATCGAGCGCGAGCCGGTCACCGTGGTGGTTTCGGAAAAGGGCTGGCTGCGGGCGATGAAGGGGCATCTGGCCGACCTTTCGACGCTGACCTTCAAGGAGGGCGACAGCCTCAAGCTCGCCTTCCATGCGCAGACCACCGACAAGGTGCTGGTCTTCACGACAGGGGGCAAGTTCTACACCATCGGCGCCGACCGGCTGCCGGGCGGGCGCGGCCATGGCGAGCCGATCCGCATCATCGTCGACATGGACAACGACCAGGACATCGTCACCGCCTTCGTCCACGATCCGAAGCGCAAGCTGCTGCTGGCCTCCTATGACGCCAACGGCTTCATCGTGTCGGAGGAGGAAGTTGTCGCCAACACCCGCAAGGGCAAGCAGGTGATGAACGTCAAGGCGCCGGACGAGGCCAAGCGTTGCGTACCGGTCACCGGCGATCACCTCGCCATCGTCGGCGAGAACCGGAAAATGCTGGTGTTCGCGCTTTCGGAAATTCCCGAGATGGGCCGCGGCAAGGGCGTGCGGCTGCAGAAATACAAGGATGGCGGCCTGCTCGATCTCAAACCGTTCACCTTGGAGACGGGCCTGTCCTGGCAGGATTCGGCCGACCGCACCTTCACAAGGTCGCGCGAGGAACTCGCCGAATGGATCGGCGCCCGGGCGTCGGCCGGCCGCATGGTGCCGAAGGGTTTTCCGAGGACGGGCAAGTTCGGGTAGCTAAACGTCTCTTCCTTCCCCCTGTGTGGGGGAAGGTGGCCTCGCGAAGCGAGGTCGGATGAGGGGTGTTCAAGGGAACGCCAACGCCTCACTCCGCTGGAACCCCCTCATCCGTCTCGGCGCTATCGCGCCGATCCACCTTCTCCCGCAGGGGGAGAAGGAAGAAAGGCACCCCAATCATTTGGAGTATCGTCACGATTGCTGCACTATATCAGTGCATAACGGGGAAAGGTGTTTGGGAGAGACGGGCGTTTGAAGGAATCCAGGATCCAGAAACCGGAACGGCAGCAGCGCCTGTTCGGCCTGTCGACGCCGCTGCGGTCGGCTGTCATTCCGCCGCTGTCGGCGGCCCGCTGGCTGCTGGTGCTGATCGTCGCCGCCGGCGTCTATTTCTTCCATGGCTTCCTGTTCCCGGTGCTGGCCGCGCTCGTCATCGCCTTCGCCAGCTGGCCGCTTTATCAGCGGCTGCTGGCCGGCGTCGGTGGCAACCGCACCATCGCCGCCACTCTGGCCATCCTGTTCATCCTCGCCTTCCTGGTGATACCGATCGGGCTTGCCGGCACCTACGCCATCAACGAGGTGCGCGAGTGGGTCGGCTGGGCGATCGAGACCAATCGGCATGGTGCCGTGACGCCGCACTGGATCGCGACGATGCCTGTCATAGGCGACTGGCTGAACGAGCAATGGACCACCAATTTTGGTCATCCCGGCGGCATTGGTGAACTGATCCAGCTGATCAGCGGCGCAAACATAGGCAGCATCTATCGCGGCGCGCTCGCCGCCGGCGGCAGTGCCTTTGGGTTGCTTCTGACACTGCTGTTCATGATGATCGCCCTGTTCTTCGCCTATCGTGACGGCGAGCATTTTGCCGGTCAGGTCGATCGCCTGGGAGAACGCATCCTGCCGACGCGATGGGAGCGGATTTCGCGCGTCGTCCCGGCGACCATTTCCTCGACTGTGACCGGCATGACCGTCATCGCCATAGGCGAGGGGTTGGTGCTGGGCATCGCCTACTGGCTGGCCGGCGTGCCGTCGCCGGTGACGCTTGGCGCCCTGACCGGCGTCATGGCGCTCATCCCCGGCGGGGCGCCTTTGTCCTTCACCCTTGTCTCGATTTATCTCGCCGCCAGCGGCTCGCCCATGGCCGGTCTGGCGCTGTTCCTGTGGGGCGCGGTCGAACTGTTCATCGTCGACAAGACACTGCGCCCGAAGCTCGTCGGCGGGCCGATAAAGCTGCCCTTCCTGCCGACCTTTTTCGGTCTGATCGGCGGCGTCAAGACGATGGGGTTCCTCGGCCTGTTCATCGGCCCGGTGCTGATGGCGCTGCTGGTCGCCATCTGGCGCGAGTGGCTGCGAGAGGTGGAACTGGTCGACGAATTGACCGCCGACTCGGCGGCCGAGATCGAAGGCGGGCCGCCGCAAATCGAAATCCTGCCGGAACCCGGCGTGGCGAAGAAGGCCAGCGCCTGATCCCGAAACGCAACTTGCGCTGGGGCCATCAATTACAGGTTAGACCGGATGGTGCACCGCAAGGTCACCCCGCTGCCTACGGCCGTCATGCAGTTGCCAGAGCGAATGGGCGACCAGCGTGACGATAAGGATCGCGCCACCGATCAGACTGTTGCGGGTCGGTGTCTCGGCAAAGATCATCCACACCCAGACCGGCGCCAGCACGGTTTCGAGCAGATAGAACATCGCCACTTCCGGCCCCGAAATGTATTTCGGCCCGGCGGCGAGGCAGAAGAACGAGATCGGCATGATGACGGCGCCGTTGAAGATGATCCACCAGGGCGCGTTCACGTGAAAGCCTTCGCCTGACACCATGAGGGCGGCGAGCGCCATCGGCAGAAGCACGCCGACGAGTGAGGTGAAGCCCATGTCCTTGCCGCTGGCGCGCGAGATGGTGATGGCGACCGCGATGAAGAAGGCCGAGCCCAGCGCCATGAAATCACCGAACAGCTTGCCGGTGCCGACCGAGCCGCCGACGATGACCAGCACGCCCAGGATCATGATCAGCATCGCCGCGATGGTCACCAGCCGAGGTCTTTCCCGCAGGAATATCCAGGACAATAGCCCTGCGAATACAGTGTTGAAGGCCAGGATGAACACCAGGTCGGCGGTCGAGGTGTGATAGACGGCGGTGACGAAGCTGATCCCTGTCAGCCCATACAAGGTCGCCACGATCATGCCGGCCCAGCCGGGGATGAGCGGCGGGGCATTTCGGCTGAGTGCCCGCCAGACCGACCAGATGATCATCGCCGCGACGAATGTGGTGCTGGTGCGCAGCAGCATGATGGTCCATGCGCCGCCATCGGCGAGGCGGATCAGTGGTATGTCGACGGTCAGCGTCAGCCCGCCGATGGCGGTTATCAAGAGACCCTTCTGGTGATCGTGGTGCGGGGACATGCAGTAACTTTCGCAATGAGATGCAGGCCGAGGGCTGACCGGTGCAATGGCGCACTCTCCCCAGCCGACCGGCTGAAAGACCAGCATCCCTGCCTTGAAGTTGTTTAAGCGTGGATCGTGGAAAAACTCAGCGTGAAACCGCTTCGTTGGTGTAGCGTTCCCAGCCCTTGGGGCCGAGATGCTCCTGCGGCATGAAGCGCATCTTATAATTCATCTTGCGCGAGCCGTTGACCCAGTAGCCGAGGTAGACATGGGGCAGGCCCATCGCCCTGGCGCGGGCGATGTGATCGAGGATCATGAACGTGCCGAGCGAACGCTCCTCGAAATCGGGATTGAAGTAGGAATAGACCATCGATAGGCCGTCGGCCATTTTGTCGGTGAGCGCCACCGCGATGAGTTCACCCTGACCCTTGCCGGTGATGAAGGTGTCGGGCCCACGTCGCCGGTATTCGATCACCTTGGTGTCGACATGGGTATCCTCGACCATCATGGCATAGTCGAGCACCGTCATGTCGGACATGCCGCCGCGACGGTGGCGGGCATCGAGATAGCTGCGGAACAGCGAATATTGTTCGGTCGACGGCTCGGCATTGTGCATGGCGCCGACGAGGTCGGAATTGTGCTGCAGCACGCGCTTCATGTTGCGGCTGGCGGTGAATTCCTGGGCAAGGATGCGTACGGAAACGCAGGCGCGGCAGGTCTCGCAGGCCGGCCGGTAGGCGATGTTCTGCGAGCGCCGGAAGCCGCCTTGCGTCAAGAGGTCGTTCATCTCCGACGCCTTGTCGCCAACCAGATGCGTGAACACCTTGCGCTCGAACTGGCCGTCGAGATAGGGGCACGGCGACGGCGCTGTCAGGAAGAACTGCGGCGACTGGGTCGGATGCTGCGTCATTTAAGTCTTGGAAACACTCCTTCGAGTCGCTCTACCTTTGGCGCGGAAAGCGAAAAATTCAACAGGATTGTGAAGATGCGGGCATGCGAACGCCTTCACATTTGCGCCGACAAGGCGGAAGCGCTCCCGAAAACGCCTTCAGCGGCCGGTGCGGCTGACCACCGTGCCGAGCAAAAGGTCGTGCAGCGTGCGCTTGCGGTCGGAGAACAAGGTTACCAGCAAAACCAGCGGCGACAGGATGACGTTGCCCGCCCAGAACAGCACGGAATGGACGACCGCGGTCAGCCCGTCGATCGGCCGCCCGTCGAGACGATCGAGGCGGATACCCATCATCTTCATGCCCGTGGTCGCCTGGTCGGCGCTGCCCAGCGTGTTCCAGATGTAGAGAATGGCGACGGCCGGCACGAGGACGCCGAACAGCATCCAGCCGAGACCGAGGGTCAAAAGCCCGAGGAAAAACACCAGTATGGCAAAAGGAATGGTGAGCAGGGCGACGATGATGTAGTCGACCACGAAGGCCAGCATGCGCCGTGTGCGCACGCCTTCATAGGCCCTGACATCGTCAAGCCGGGTGTTGATGATTTCGCCGTCGAGAACGCGCGCGTTCATGTCATTTCCTCGTAACAGGGCCCGACATAGGGTGCGGGCCGCTCGTAAATGAAATGGTAAAGGCCTGTGTCGGAATCAAGGTCGGGGTTCTCGCCCGGGCGCAAGGCAAGAGCGACGCGAGACACAATCCGAATCGGTTGAATTTGCCGTGCGGATAGCATTAGCTTGCTGCGGCGCAACAAAAGCGCTCAAGGGCAGAGGGACGGGGCACTATGGACTATGACATGCTGGTCATCGGCAGCGGCCCCTCCGGCCGCCGCGCCGCGGTGCAGTCGGCCAAGCTCGGCAAATCGGTGCTGGTGGTCGACCGCGGCCGGCGTCTTGGCGGCGTCTCCGTGCACACCGGCACGATTCCCTCGAAGACGCTGCGCGAAACCGTGCTCAATCTCTCAGGCTGGCGCGAGCGCGGTTTTTATGGACGCGGCTATCGGGTCAAGCAGGACATTTCCGTCGGCGACCTCATCGAGCGCCTGCACAAGACGCTCGACCACGAGGTTGAGGTGCTACAGCACCAGTTCATGCGCAACACCGTCAAGAGCGCACGCGCCTCGGTAAAATTTCTCGGCCCCAACAAGGTCAGCCTGACATCGGACAATGGCGACTACAGCGAAGTCGGATTCGCCAATGCGCTGATCGCGGTCGGCACCAGGCCGCACCGGCCGTGCGATGTGCCTTTCGACAAGACCCGCATCTTCGACAGCGACGAGATGCTGGAACTCGACCGCCTGCCGCGCACGCTGACGGTTATCGGAGGCGGTGTCATTGGCGTCGAATACGCCACGATCTTTTCCGCGCTCGACGTGCCGGTGACGCTGGTCGAGCCGCGCAATTCCATCCTCGATTTCGTCGACCGCGAGATCGTCGACGATTTCATCCACCAGATGCGCGATCGCGGCATGACGATAAGGCTTGGCAGCGCGGTGAAGGAAATCCGCTCCAAGCCCGAGGCGGCCGAGGTGGAACTGGCCGATGGCCGCACCATCCGCTCGGAGGTCGTGCTCTACGCTGCTGGCCGCACCGGCAATGTCGGCAGCCTGGGTCTCGACGTGGTCGGCATCGAGGCCGACTCCCGGGGCCGCATCAAGGTCGATCCGCAGACCTTCCAGACCAGCGTCCCCAACATCTACGCCGCCGGCGACGTCATCGGCTTTCCGAGCCTCGCCTCGACCTCGATGGAGCAGGGCCGGGTGGCCGCCTGCCACGCTTTCGGCGTGACCCTGCCGCCGCCGCCGGAAACGTTCCCCTATGGCATCTATGCGGTGCCGGAGATCTCGACCGTCGGTCAGTCCGAGGAACAGGTGCGTGAAAGCGGGGCCGCCTATGAGGTCGGCGTCGCGCGTTTCCGCGAGACCTCGCGCGGCCACATCATGGGCGTCAACACCGGCTTCCTCAAGCTGTTGTTCTCGATCGAAACGCGCCGCCTGCTCGGCGCGCACATCGTCGGCGAGGGCGCCACCGAACTCATCCATATCGGCCAGGCCGTCATCAATCTCGGCGGCACCGTCGACTTCTTCGTCAACAACACCTTCAACTATCCGACGCTGGCGGAAGCCTACAAGATCGCCGGGCTTGATGCCTGGAACAGGATGGGGCGGTAGGCTCCGCGCTCCTGTCGATTGCCGGAGCGCAGGGGCACGGGTCGCGGCCTGTGATTGGGCCTACGCCACGGCAGCCGGCCCTACCAACCATTGCCTGACGATGGCGGCGTCCGGATCGCCGATTTCATGGCCCGAGGGGATGATCCGGGCGTCGATCTCGGCGCCGTGCCGGCTGAGCAGTGTCACCAGCGCCGGCGCGAAGGGCCCGTAGGTCTCGTCGGCGGCACCGGCGATGATCAGCGACCGTATGCCGGCGAGATCGGCCGCCGGCACGTGGTCGAGCACCGGCATAGGCCTCAGCAGTACAGCCCTGCGGACGATGCCCGGATGAAGCAGCATCAGGCTGGAAACCAGATTGGCGCCGTTCGAATAGCCGAGAAAAGTTGCGTGGTCGAGATTAAGCCCATGGCGCTTGGCGGCCTGGTTTGTGAATGCCGCGAAAGCCGCCGTTTCGGCAAGGATGCTCTTCTGTTCGAAGCGCGTCGGGTCTATCCGCTCGAACCAGCGGAAACCGTCTTCCTGGGGGATGCGGCCTCGCGCCGCGACCAGCGTGGCGGTGGGCGCGATTCGTCTTGCCAGCGGCACCAAAGTGGTCTCGTCGACACCCGACCCATGCAGCAGGAACAGGCACTGACGGCTGTCTCTGCCAGCGCCCAGGAGGCGGTAGGCAAAGGCCATATCCGTGACCAGGGGGGCGTTTTCGATGCCGTCGCCGATCATCCCTCATCCTCTTGATTATATGAGGTTCCGCTCAATTTGCCGGCTTCAAAACGCAATATTTTCATGCTCCGCGAAAGTTGATTGAACCGGGCGCATTCCGGCCCGTTTATGCGCCGATATACTCCGCGTGGGAGGAATCGAAGCGGTGCGCCGGGGGTCGCATTGCTGGACATGAACAACCAGCTTTGAGGCCTTTTGTCGATGACTACCCCTGTTTTGTCGGATCGCAATTTGCGTATCCCTGAACGCGATACGCGTATCTCGGATCGCGATACGCGTATCGATGTGCTGCGCGCGCTGGCCCTGATCATCATTTTCATCGACCATGTGCCCGGCACGGCTTTCGAAACCCTGACCTACAAGAATTTCGGTTTCTCGGACGCGGCGGAGGCTTTCGTGCTGATTTCCGGCATCTCGGTCGCGCTTGCCTACGGCACGAAGTTCCGGCCGGGTGACCGGCTTCTGGCCACGTTGAAGATGTGGCGGCGCGCAGGCGTGCTCTACGTCGCCCACATCGTAACAACGATGGTGGTGATCGGTTTGTTCTGCGCCGTGGCGGTGTTCACCAGGCGCCCGGAGCTGCTGAAGCTGATCAATATCGAACCATTGATGAAAAACACGCCGGAAGTGCTGGTCGGCATCGTCACGCTCGGCCATCAGCTTGGCTACAACAACATCCTGCCGGTCTATGCCGCGCTGCTTTTGATGGCTCCGGCCTTCGTCCTGCTCATCAGCTACCGGCCTGCCGCGGCACTTGCCGCGTCCGGTGCGCTGTGGCTGATTGCCGGCATCTGGCAGATCGCTCCGCCCAACTATCCCGAACCCGGCTTCTGGTTCCTGAACCCGCTGTCCTGGCAGTTCCTGTTCAATATCGGCCTTGCCGCCATGCTGCATGTCAGGCGCGGCGGCGTCATTCCGGTCAACCGCTGGCTGGTCGGCGCGGCCGCGGCCTATGTGGCGACGGCGCTGGTCTGGGTGCACAGCCCACTTTGGGGGCAGATAACGTGGTTCAAGCTTCCCGTGGTGATCGGTGGCTTCGACAAGACCTTCCTGTCGCTGCCGCGGCTGTTGCATATACTGGCGGTCAGCTACCTCATCGTCGCCTTGCCGGCACTGTCGAACCTGTTCCGCACCAGCCACGACCATCCACTGGCGATACTGGGAAAACGCTCGCTGCCGGTCTTCATCGCCGGCACGGTGATCGCCATGGTCGCGCAGGTGATGAAACTGATCAATCCGGGCGGGCTTGCCTATGACACCCTGCTGCTTTCGGCCGGCATCGCCATGCAGTTCGCGCTCGCCTTCTATCTCGAATGGCTGTCGACCATCGGCGGCTCGGGCAAGGTCCGCACGTCGCAAAAAGATGTCACGCCGGTGCGTGCGTCTTTCGGCATCTCGGCGGTGGCGAGGGCCAATCGTTGAGTGGCGGGTGGTTCAGCCGCGTGGAGGAGCCGACGAGGCCCTCACGATCAGCTCGACCGGCAGTTGCCTGCGATTTGTCGTGCCGTCGTTTTCCAGGATCGCCTTGACGGCGAGACCGCCGATTTCGGCAATCGGTTGGGCGACGGTGGTCAATGGCGGCTCGGACACCGCAGCTTCCGGAACGCCATCGAACCCGACGATCGAAACATCGTCGGGGACCTTCAGTTTGCGCGCGCTCAGCCATTCGAGCGCCACCAAAGCCATCCTGTCCGACATTGCCAGGATCGCCGTGGGCGGTTCGGCGACGCCGAAGATCGCCTCGAGTGCCGCGATCGTGCTGGTCGCATCGTTGGCGGTCTCGTAGACGGGCACTTTGGATGTGTCGACGCCAACCCGCGACAGCTCCTGGAAATAGCCGGTGAGCCGGTCTCGCGTCCCCGCATAAACCGCGGTCTGCACCTGCTCGGGGGAAACAGGGCCTGTCCTGCCGTCGACAAACTGTAGCGCCAGCACGGCAAAGCGGCGGTGCCCGAGGCCGGTGAGATGGCGCGCCGCCATGGCCGCGCCGGCGACATTGTCGATGCCGATTGTCGCGACCGACCCATCCTCGGAAGCGAGGTCGAGCGCCACGAAAGGCAATTTGCGCTCGCGTGCCAACTGCACCAGGCGTGAACCGCCTTCGATACAAAAGACGATGAAGCCGTCGACTAGGGCGCTCTGGATGTTCCAGGCAAGCTGCTCGTTGTTGGCGGCCGAGACCAGCGAGATGCCGGCGCCTGTCGCGTCGCAAGCCTGCGAGATGCCCGCCATCATGACGCGTGCGAAGGGATCGTCGAAGAAGTAGGAGAGGGGTTCGGCCGTGGCGACGCCAATGGCGTTGACCTTGCCCGCGCGCAACAGGCGGCCCTTGGGGTCCGGTCCGCCATAGCCCATCGCCTCGGCCGCCGCCTTGACCCGTTCGCGGACTTCCTCGCGCACGATCTCGGGGCGGCTGAAGACATTGGATGCGGTGCCGTGCGAAACACCGGCGGCCTTGGCGATGTCGGCCAGCCGGACGGGTCTTCGATTGCCTACGGTGAGTGACGCCATTGTGCGTGCCTCCTGACATGCATTTAGCACGTTCCCGATCTGCATCTAGCACTTTCGTTGGATCGATTCAAATTTTGCTTGACCGAAGATGCATGAAGACCTATGTTTGAATCGATCCAAGTCGCAGATTTTGCTGCTGAATGTCAAGGGGAGGTGCGCCATGCATCCCGTCAATTATCTGTTCGAGGACATCTATCGCAACCACTGGAGCATCGGGCCGGGCGCCAACGGCTCCAGGCTCCGGGGCAGGGCCGGACCATGGATTCGCGACCTTCGCTTCCTTGTAGAGCGCAGGCGAAAATGATCGGCGTTTTTTTGCTCACCGATTGGATCGATTCAATTCCGTGGAGAAAGACCATGCACCCCATCAAACATCTGTTCGAGGACATCTATCGCAACTACTGGGGCATCACGCCGGCCGCGGAGCGGCCGAAGATGCGGCGTCTGACGAAGCCGGCCGCGCGCAATCGCGATCTTTGGCTTCGTACCGAACGTCTCAGGGATTGATGCCTGCGTAGTTGGCCTAGGAACGCGGGCGTACGAGGGCGGAAATCGCTATCCCCAGCCAGCCGGCGATGAGCAGTGTGCCTCCGATCGGCGCCGACATCGGAAACAGTCTCGATCCGAGGAAATCGCGGGCGAGGAGATCGCCCGCGAAAAGCAGGAGCCCGACAAGCAGGACGAGGCTCGCGATGCGCAGGCAGCGATTCGCGCCCATGAGGCCGACGGCGACGAAGACCGGCGCGTGCATCAAGAGGAACGACGCGGCCGTGCCGGTGAAGGCGCCGCCGCGGTGCGCGGCCGCCGCCGACAGCGCCACGCCCGCCGCGCCGACGAGACCGCCGGCAAGCACAAGGAGACGGCTGGCGGTTGGTTCGGCGGAATTCATGTTGGCCAGCTCCCTCTAACGCTCTCAGGACTCACTTGCTTCCAGCGCCATACGCCGTGTGCGCCGCGACTGGACAATCCAGTTGTAGACGGCGCCGCCGGCCATCAGCGCCGATGTCCCGAGGAACACCGCCCGCATGCCGAAATGACCGCCGACGAAGCCGCCGGTCAATGGTCCCGCAACCTGCCCGACATACTGCGCCGAGATCGCCAGGCCAAGCACATTGCCGCCGACGCCGTCTGGGATGTTGTGTCGGATGACGCTGGTGATGCAAGGCAGCAAGCCGCCGAGCGCCAGACCCATCAGGAAGCGCAACCCGATCAGTTGCCAGCCATCGGTGACGAAGGCTTGCGGAATGAGCAGCAGGGCTGAGACGGCCAGCGCTCCGACGACGACGTTCCAGTGGCCGACGCGGTCAGCGAGCTTGCCGAGCCAGGACGCCGACAGGATGGTGCCCAGCGCCGCCGCCGACATCACCACGCCGGCGACCATCGTCACCCGGCTCGGATCCTCGATGAGCTGCTGCACATAGACGGTGATGATCGGCTCGATCGACATGTTGGCGAAGGCCAGCAGCATGCCGGTTATCAGCATGGCCACGACCGGGCGCTTGTCCGGAATCCGTGACCAGCCGCTTTTCGACCTGGCTGCCGATCCCGCCTTTACCGGCTTCAGGCGCGGTGTCTCCTTGATGAGGAAGGTCGTCGCCAGGAAGGCAAGGAAGATGACGCCTCCGGACAGAAGGAAGGTGGCGCGAATGCCGATCACTGGCGGCAGCGTACCGCCAAGCAGGGGGCCGACGAGCGAGCCCGCCGTTATTCCTGCCGACAGCACGCCCAGCGCCCAGCCGGAACGGTCCTTGGGCGTCTGCATGGCCACCAGTATGGTCGACCCCGAGGAATAGCCGCCGGCAAAGCCGATCAGCAGGCGCAGCAGCACCAATTGCCAGACCGTCTCGACCATGCCAGTCAGCGACATGCAGATCGCCATGCCGAAGCTGGCGCGCACCAGCATCACCTTGCGGCCATAGCGATCGCCCAGCCGCCCCCACAATGGCGCGACCAAGGCCGCGGCGAAGAAGGTGGCGCCATAGGCGACGCCGGACCATTGCACGATGGCGGCATGACCCTGCGCGCCGAGCTGTTCCACATAAAGCGGCAGGAAGGGCAACAGCAGGGTCATGGCGATGAGCGTGCTGAACGAGCCAGCGAAACAGACGGCGAGATTGCGCCGCCAGTGGATGTTGTAACCGCTCTGTTGCGTGTCTTCCTGTGTCATGTCCTGCCTGCTCGATATCAGCGCTTGTTGCGGATACCATTTTGGGATACCAAACTGGTATCCGTCATGAACTCCAACCCAGCTGCTGTCAATGCGGCTTCGGAACAAGGAAGCGCTATGTCGCAGATGCAGAATGTCGAACGGCAGTTGCGCGAGATGATCCTGGGGCTCGAGATCGGTCCAGGCGAGAAATTGACCGAGCGTTGGATCGAAGGCCGCTTCGGCGCCTCGCGCACGCCGGTCAGGGCAGCACTTCTGCGGCTGGAGACCGAGGGGCTGGTGGGCAGGGATGGCCGCGGCTGGACGGTATCGCCCATCAACCTTGCCGAGCTCGAGCAGATCGCGGTCTATCGCGAAGCAGTCGAGGTCGCGGCTGTGCGGCTGACATGCATGCATGCCGAAAGCAGCGCCATCGACGTCATCGAGGCGATGCTCGATTCCTGCGACGACAATACGCCGCGCGAGGAGTGGCATCGTGTCGGCATGGATTTTCACATCGAGCTGGCGCGCCTGTCGGGCAACGAATTTCTGTTCAGGGCCGTGCGCGATGCCATGACGCGCCTGTCGCGCGCTCGCTGGCTGGAAGTGCGTGACGAAGCGGCCCTTGGTCGCGCCTGGGCCGAACACCGAGCCATTCTGGCCGCGGCACGCCTTGGCGATGCCGATCAGGCAGCCCGCCTGCTTTCTGCCCACATCGTCGGCAGCCGCGACCGGCTTGTGACGTCGCTCGCCAACGACCGACGCGGCCTTCGCGCCAGGGGATTTGCCGTCGTGGCTGCTTAGCACCGCTATAGGGCAGGGCGCTCGCCGGTAAAAACAGGCGACGCCTCACGCCAAGCCCACTTTCGGCCTCGCTTCACGGACGCCGATGGCGTAAGAGCGGCGATGGAAAACAACCGATTTGAAACACCCGTGACCGTCAAGTCCGTCACGGCGGGAAGCACTCAGCTCTTGCGAACGGCCCGCGAGGCATCCGAATACCTCCTCAACAGCTGGCCCGGCAAGCGCAGTCCCAAGCATCGCGCGGCGCTGCAGGCCTGCCACGATGCGCTGGCCGGCGACAAGCCGGCCATGAACGCGCGGCGTGCCTTTATCGCCGCGGCGCGCGAAGTGGACGTTTTTGTCAGCGACAAGGCTCCTGCCTGACGCAGAGCCATTGGCTGGATTGAGGCAAGGCCCGCATATGCGGGCCTTTTGCCGTCATTCCGCCGTTTCGTTTTCGATCTCTGCCTCGGGCTTGGAACGTTCGCGCGCGGCAACCTTGGCCGCCAGCTTTTCGGCCTTCTTCGCCGCCTTCTGCCGGTCGCGTTCCTTGCGTTCCTGATCGTAGTTTGGTGCTCGCGCCATATCGGCTCCTTTTGACCTGCCTTGCGGCTCTGATCCTGCCTAGGAGCATTAGCCGTCAAACACAACAGCTGAAACGACAGTGCGCGTGCACGGCCCCGGAGATCCGTGGGGGCTTGCCAGATCGGCGCCATAATGATGTAGGAAACGCGGGGCGCCAGCGTATTTGAGAGCTGCCCGTTTGTTTTGACCAAGTGAATCATGGCCACAATTGCGCGGACGTCGGCACGGGTTTTCTACTATGCGCGAAACGTCGTGCGCGATGTCATTCCACAAGCCCTGTTCCGCCGCAGGCTGGCTGCTCGCCTCGAACAGGCCATGCTTTCCGACGAGGCGGCGCGGCGGCGGCTGAATGACTACAACAAGCTGCAGGATGGTTTCGCGCCAAGCGCCAATGCGGTGCGCATCAGCAAACTGCCCTTCACGCCTACCATGTACTATTACGACCTGAAGGAATTCGCCCGCTATTTCGATCCCGGATTGCTCATCGACGTCGAATTCGGCGACGTCAGGGACGTACCGAAGGTGCCGACGATCGTCAAGGATCGGCCGATCCGTGATGACGACCAGAACGCGGTCATCATGAAGCTCGACAAGTTCCGCCACTTCCAGATGCCGGCTGACGCCATCTCGTTCGCCGACAAGTTGCCTATGGTGGTCTGGCGTGGTGATCTCAACAATCCGATCAGGACACGGTTTCTGCAAGCGGTGCGCGACCTGCCATTCTGCGATGCCGGCTCGCACAAGCCGAACGCACCGGCCGAATACGCCAAGCCCTTTCTCAGCATCAGCCAGCACCAGCGCTACCGCTACATCGTCTCGCTGGAGGGCAATGACGTGGCGACCAACCTCAAATGGATCTTGAACTCGAAGTCGCTTTGCCTGATGCCGCCACCGACATACGAGACATGGTTTGCGGAGCGGCAGCTCGAGGCCAATGTCCACTATGTGCCGCTCGATCCGGATTTTGCCGATCTCAGCGAAAAGGTGCGCTATTTCGAACGGCATCCGGCGCAGGCCGAGCGCATCATCGCCGCAGCCAACGCCTATTGCCGGAAATTCTCCAATGAGCGGGACGAGCAGGCGATCTCCCTGCTCGTGCTCTACAAATATTTCGTGCTCAGCGGCCAGATCGAACCCGATCCCGAACTGTGGCGCTTCATCCAGGGCTAGCGCCTCCGCCTGGTGGTCAGATCACGCTACGGTCGAGAACCATGTCGGCGGGGCCGAAGCGATCCTTTGCCGTCAGTTGCTGGTGCCAATAGGGGTAGAGCACGGGCGGCCGGCTGACCGCGTCGAGGCGCTGGCGTTCCTCAGGGCTGAGCGCCAGGCTTGCGGCAGCGAGATTGTCCTTGAGCTGGGCATCGTTGCGGGCGCCGATCACCAGCGAGGAGACGGCGGGGCGGCCGAGCAGCCAGGCCAGCGCCACCTGAGCGGCCGATACGCCGCGAGCCTTGCCGATCTCGACCAGCACATCGACGATCCGCCAGAGCCGGTCCTCGTCGCGGATCGGCGGCTCGGACCAGCCAGCGAGTTGCCGTGCGGTCGGGCTGTCGCGGTGGTATTTGCCGGACAGCAGGCCGCCGGCGAGCGGGCTCCAGACCAGCGCGCCCAGTCCCTGGTCGACCGAGATCGGCAGCAGTTCATATTCCGCCTCTCGCGCCTCCAGCGTGTAGTGGATTTGCTGGGTGACGAAGCGCTGCTGGTGGCGGCTGTCGCTGATCGAGAGCGCCTTCGTCACCTGCCAGCCGGACCAGTTGGAGCAGCCTATATAGCGCACCTTGCCCTGGTTGACCAAAGTGTCGAGCGCCGCGACCGTTTCCTCGACCGGGGTAAGCCCGTCCCACTGGTGGACGAAATGGATGTCGATGACGTCGGTCCTCAGCCGCTTCAGGCTCTTCTCGCATTCGCGGATCAGATGGTGGCGCGACAGGCCTTCGTCGTTCGGTCCGCTGCCGATCCGCATGCGCGCCTTGGAGGCGATGAGCACGTCGTTCCTGCGCTTGCCGCCGAGCGCTTCGCCGATGATCTCCTCCGACAGGCCGTTCGAATAGACATTGGCGGTGTCGATGAGGTTGATGCCGGCGTCGATGCACATGTCGATCATGCGCCTGGCTTCGGCAAGATCGCTGTTGCCGACCGCGGCGAAAGGCCCGGTGCCGCCGAAGGTCATGGTGCCCAAAGTCAGTGTCGAAACCTTAAGGCCCGAACGGCCAAGGGTGCGGTATTCCATGTCAGTCCTCGCGATTGTGTTGAATGGCGGCGGGGCCAAGGGGGAGCCCGGAATGCGACCGTGGATTTGTAGGACAATTCGGGCGGCTTGTCGCCATGCCATGGCGATGGATCGATTGGACATGGTAGACACCCCGGCTGTCGCTATCGCGCCCGGGCTGCAATAAAACCGTCACTGCCGGTCTATATTGAAGTCGGCTCAGGTGTTCCCTTTCCAGGTCGCCAGCCAGCAATTTGGGCGCCGTACGGGAACCGACAGGGCTTGCAAGCGGAGCAGTGCAAATGACTGAGCTAAGACAGAATTCTCCCGCCAAGGACTGGCTCGAAGCCGAGCTCGCCGACACGCTCGACGAAGACTATGAGCTCGAAATGTCGGAGCCGGCGCTGTCGATGGAGATCGCCAAGATCTACAAGAACGCGCATCCGCCTTCGATCGACCGCATGCAATATTTTCGCGACCTGATCACGCTGCAGTCCGAATTGATCAAGCTGCAGTCCTGGGTCGCCTACCACAAGAAGAAGCTGGTGGTGATTTTCGAGGGCCGTGACTCCGCCGGCAAGGGCGGCGTCATCAAGCGCATAACCCAGCGGCTCAACCCGCGCATCTGCCGTGTCGTGGCGCTGCCGGCGCCGACCGAACGCGAGAAGTCGCAATGGTACTTCCAGCGCTATGTTCCGCATCTGCCGGCGGGCGGCGAGATCGTGCTGTTCGACCGCTCCTGGTACAACCGCTCCGGTGTCGAGCGAGTGATGGGCTTTGCCGATGCCGGCCAGGTTGAGGAATTTTTCCGCGACGTCCCCGAATTCGAGCGGATGCTGGTGCGCTCGGGCATCACCGTGGTCAAATACTGGTTCTCGATCACCGACGAGGAGCAGCAGATGCGCTTCCTGATGCGCATCCATGACCCGATGAAGCAGTGGAAACTGTCGCCGATGGATCTGCAATCGCGCGTGCGCTGGGAGCAGTACACCAAGGCCAAGGAAGAGACCTTCGCCCGCACCAATATTCCCGAGGCGCCCTGGTTCATCGTCGAGGGCAATGACAAGAAGCGGGCGCGGCTGAACTGCATCGATCATCTGCTCAAGCAGATGCCGTATGAAGAGGTCCCGCACGAGGAGATCACGCTGCCGGAACGCGTCTTCAATCCCGAATACGAGCGCCAGACGCTGCCGCGTGAGCTTTACGTGCCGGAGAAGTATTGAGCGCCTTTTCATTCTCCCCGTGTCACGGGAAGGTGAGGAGTGGTCTGCGCAGCAGACGAAAAGCCAACTGTTTGGCTTTTCGAACAACGAACGCCGAAGGGCGGCGCTGGCGTTGATGAATTTATTGCCATCGGACGCTCTAACCTCCAAACGTCGGCGCCGCCACTCATTGCCCTGCCGGGCATTTCTCCCCGTGGAACGGGGAGAAAGTGGCTAACCCCGCTTGATCACCACATGCGTGGCAAGCGCCGTCGCCACCTGCTCGGTGCATTGATAGCCGAGCTTCAACATATCCAGGCCGGCGAAGAGGTGCTCGCCCTTGCCAAGCAGCACCGGCGAGATTGCCAGATGCATCTCGTCGATCAAGCTCTCCTGCAGATATTGCCGGATGGTGGCGACGCCGCCACCGATCCGCACATCCTTGCCGCCAGCCGCCGCCTTCGCCTGCTCGAGCGCCGAATGGATGCCGTCGGTCACAAAATAAAAGGTCGTCCCGCCTTCCATCGTGATGGGTGCCCGCGCGTGGTGCGTCAGCACGAAAGTCGGCACGTGGTAGGGAGGGTTGTCGCCCCACCAGCCTTTCCAGTTGTCGTCAGGCCATTCGCCGCGGATCGGCCCGAACATGTTGCGGCCGAGAATCCAAGCGCTGACATTTTCGAAACTGCGCTCCGCGAACCCATCGTTTACATCGGCGGTGCCGCCATCTTTTCCGAGCACCATCTTGCGGAAGGTGCGGGTGTCGACAAACCACTTGTGCAAGGATTCCCCGCCGATGCCGAGCGGATTTTGCAGATCTTGAGCGGGACCGGCGCCATAGCCGTCGAGCGATAGGGTGAATGCGTTGACACGCAGCTTGGACATGAAAGCCTCCTCGATAACCAGTTGTATTTTGCAATCGGTTGTTGTTTAGCAAACCGGTTGCGAATTGCAAGCGCTATTTTCTAAGGCGAAAAGACACATACCCGGATCTCGCCGCCAAGCGGTGTCCCTATTGTTTCGTGATGATCGGTTCGGATGACAACCGGCCGTTGGGACGGCCGCCGATCGCCCAACCATGAAAAGGATCAGAAGCATCCTCTGGAGGCGTCCGCCATACCTTCGGGCGAGGTGCGGCTGCCGGCCGCCTCCGGCCGTGCGGCTATCATGCCGCGGCTGCCGGTTTTTGTCTGCTGGAATTCGAAAGAACCGCCGACCGGTCGAAAGACTGGTGACGTCTACTGAAAGGCTTTGCCGGGGAGGCCGGTCTACCCCTTCAGCATTTCGGCCACTTCGGGCGCGAAATAGGTCAGGATGCCGTCGCAGCCGGCGCGCTTGAAGGCGAGCAGCGATTCCAGCATCGCCTTCTCGCCGTCGATCCAGCCATTGGCGCCCGCCGCCTTGATCATCGAATATTCGCCCGACACCTGGTAGGCGAAGGTCGGCATCTGGAACTCGTCCTTCAGCCGGCGGATGATGTCGAGATAGGGCAGGCCGGGCTTGACCATCAGCATGTCGGCGCCCTCGGCAATGTCCTGTTCGGCCTCGCGCACCGCCTCGTCCGAATTGGCGTGGTCGATATAATAGGTCTTCTTGTCGCCCTTGAGCAGGCCGGCGGTGCCGACCGCCTCGCGATAGGGGCCGTAGAAGGCCGAGGCGAACTTCGTCGCATAGGACATGATCGCGACGTCCTGAAAGCCGTTGGCATCGAGCGCGTCGCGGATGGCGCCGATGCGGCCGTCCATCATGTCGGATGGCGCGATGATGTCGGCGCCGGCCGCTGCCTGGATGACGGCCGCCGCCGCGACCTGTTCGACCGTTTCGTCGTTGACGATGATGCCGTCGCGCAGGATGCCGTCATGGCCGTGGCTAGTGAACGGGTCGAGCGCGGCGTCGGTGATGATGCCGATCCCGGGCACCGCGTCCTTGATCGCACGGGTGGCGCGGTTGATGATGTTTTCCGGATCGAGAATGTGCGAGCCGGTCTGGTCGCGCAGGGCCAGTTCGACATTGGGGAAGGTGGCGAGTGCCGGAATGCCGAGCTTGGCCGCGCGTTCGGCCTCCTTGACGGCAAGATCGACCGACAGGCGGAAGACACCCGGCATGGCGGCGATCGGCTCGCGTACGTTCCTGCCCTCGACAACGAAGATCGGCCAGATCAGGTCGTCGACCGAAAGCCGGTTCTCCTGTACCAGGCGGCGCGACCAGTCGGCCTTGCGCATGCGGCGCAGACGGCGGCTGCCGGTCACGTCGTCGACGCTACGCGCGCCGGCTGGCTTTGTCGGGGTGAATTTGTTCATGGCCAATACTCCGGATCAGCGGGTTTTACCACGAGCCCTTGCCGCTGACCAATGCGACACGATTGTGCCAGGCCGAAGTCGCCAATCTCCGCCTTGTAGGCAGATGCTCGGCAAAGCAGAGATGGGCGCGTCCCGCCATATCTATCCGGTCAGGGCTGGCCATTACCCGAAAGAATCTGCGCAGCGCCTCCGATTGCCACGCGGAACGCCTCGTCGAAGCTGACGCCACGCACCTGCCAGCGATAGGTCTTGCCGTGATCGGCGAGGCGCCAATCGGCGATCCAGCCGAGATCCTTGTCGCTCCAGACGATGCTGCCGGCGAGCGCTTGCGCGCCACCGGCCTGTTTGGCCAGCAGATCCAGCCTTGCCATGTCGTCGGTGCGCAGCCCTTTTTCGTCCAGCTCGGCCAGCTGTACCGCCTTCGGAAATACGACATGCATCAATAGCGGATCGGTGGCATTGACGAAAGACTCGCGCATCGTCTTGCCACGCTCTTCCTCGGCGCTGAGCGCGAAATGCCTCGCGCCCTGTTCGACGGTGAGAAAGACGGCGAGCGTTGGCCGCTCGCCAAGCCAGGGCTTGCTGCCGAGCTGCGCGAGCAGCTTGTCGACCGTGGTGGGCTTGTAGAGACAGGTCAGATCATGCGGCCGGTCATGCGTGCCTTGCTCGTCATGGATCGGAATGCCCTCCAGCCGGTCGTGGTAGCGGAAGGCGTCGACAAAATCGCCGGCCTTGTCGCGCAGAGCCGCCATTTCGGGTTTCTCCAGCAGGCGTTGATCGCCTGAAACCCTGACCAGGACCCGGTCCAGGCAATCCTTGAAGCCTATCCGGCGGTTCACCTCGCCCTGGCCGGTGACGATGGTCCGAGACTGGTAGAGATCGTCGGTCGTGATGGCGAATGCAGCACGCGGTGCAAAGCCGGTTGTCACAAGTACGACCGTCAAAAGCACGGCACGAAGAAATCCGGGCATGGCCAACTGTTCTCCGACGCCGTCTGCGCGCGATATCGGCGCGTCGCTTGCAACGGCGGCGATCTTCGTAGCATCGGCCGGCGCCAGTCGCCAAGACCACGGTGCACAGGCTGCTGCCATTGACGCACCCATGCGGCGCCTTTAGCACTTCAGTCCCGCAGGCGCGGGGGAGGGATTCTCTGGCGATGGATTTTGATGGAGGCGACGAAATTCGCTTCGAGCGCTCGGGCAGGGCCGGTGTCGTCACGCTGACGCGGCCGCAGGCGCTCAATGCCGTCACCCATCGCATGGTCGGGGCGCTGGGCAAGGCCCTGCATGCCTGGGAGTGCGACGATGGCGTGGACGTCGTCCTGGTCAAGGCCGAGGGCAGGGCGTTTTCGGCCGGAGGCGACATCCTGCACATTTATGAAGCCGGCCGGGCTGGAAAGCCGCCGGTCGAGTTCTTCGCCGACGAGTATAGGCTCAACGCCCACATCAACAGCTTCAAGAAACCCTATGTGGCGCTCATCGACGGCATCGTCATGGGCGGCGGCGTCGGCATTTCCTTTCACGGCTCGCACCGGGTGATGACCGAGAATGCCCAGTTCGCCATGCCGGAGGTCGGCATCGGCTTTTTCCCGGATGTCGGCGCCAGTCATTTGCTGCCCGACCTTGGTGGCTCCTTCGGCATGTACCTGGCCCTGACCGGCAACCGCATCCGCTATGGCGATGCGCTGTGGTCGGGGCTGGCCACCCACACCATCAAGGCCGAGGACCAGGCCAGCTTTCTTGATCGGCTGGTGCTGACCGGCGATCCGGAATCGGTGCTGCGCGGTTTCTTCGTCCCGGCAAAGCGGGAGACCGACAGGGCGGCGCTGGAAGCGATCTCTCGCCATTTCGCTCAGCCGTCGCTGCAGGATGTCATCGACAGTCTTGACCGCGCGGCGGGCACCGACGAATTCGCGGCCAAGACGCTGGCGACGATGCGCACGCGCTCGCCCACCAGCCTTCGCGTCGCCTGGCGGCAGATCAGCGCCGGGCAGACCTTGTCGATGGACGAGTGCATGAAGATGGAGTTCCGCATCCTCAACCGCATGGTTGCAGGCCACGATTTCTACGAAGGCATCCGCGCCGCCATCATCGACAAGGGGTCGAAGCCGCAATGGCGGCCGGCAACGCTCGACGCGGTCGGCGAGGCGGATGTCGAGGCCTATTTCGCCCCGCTCGGCGAACGGGAACTCCTGCTATGAGCGAGGTGACGTCGAGACGCGTCGTGCTGCAGCCCTCGACGGTCGAGGTGATCTTCGCCTGGTTCCAGCGCGTCATCGCCGGCTACTGCCTGCTGTTCGGCATCCTGTACTGGATCAAGCTGATCGGCTTCTATCCCGGCCCGCTGTGGCGCTTCGACCTGATGCCGGTGCATTGGCAGGTGGCGGCGGTGATGCTCGCCGTTTTTTTCCCCTTTGCCGCGGCGGGGTTGTGGATGCTGGCCTCGTGGGGCCCGGTGATCTGGTTCATCTGCGCGGTCACCGAGACCGTCATGTATGCCGGTTTTCCCGAGCTTTTTGGCCATCGGCCGCTGATCGTCGTCTCGCATGCGGCGGTGGCGCTGCTCTACATCGTCTTTCGCGTCGTCATCTGGCTGCAGAAACGCCCCGTCCGGCACTAAGCCATTGAGGCCGTTGACGACTTGGCAAACGACCGGATTGAGCCCTGCGATAAGTGCCTAAGCCTTTAGGTTAATTATCCTTACTCGGGTGACCGTTCGTTAAGCCTCTTCCGAAACCTCTTACCGGTAAGCTCTTGTTAGCCCTAGCGTTTAAGTCGAATTTTATGAGTATTCGATAGTGTCGCGATCAAGGTGAAAAACAAAAAATCACCAGGGCGACAAACGAGAGGCAAAGACAATGATCAATTCGCGTCCGGCGGCGAAGACCGCCAACGTTTCCGACGATCGCCGCGAGGCTATCCGTTCGCTGTACATGGAATCGCTGCAGTTGGTCGAGCGGCTGCACCGCCGTCTGCTTGATGTCATCAAGGACGAATTCGACCGCAATGGCCGTTCCGACATCAATGCCATCCAGGCGCTGCTGCTCTTCAACATCGGCAATTCCGAGCTGACCGCCGGCGAGTTGCGCTCGCGCGGCTACTATCTCGGCTCGAACGTCTCCTACAATCTGAAGAAGCTGGTCGATCTCGGCTTCATCAACCACCAGCGCTCGCGCATCGACCGCCGTTCGGTCCGCGTTTCGCTGACCCCGAAGGGCAATGAGGTGGCCGACGTCGTCGCCGGTCTCTACGAGCGCCATGTCGGCTCGATCGAGCAGGTTGGCGGCATCAACACGGACGAGTTCAAGCAGATGAACCGCGCCTTGCAGCGGCTCGACCGCTTCTGGAACGATACCATCGCCTACCGGATGTAAGCCATCCACGAACGGCAGCCGTGCCGCAGAAGCACGGCCCGAACAGCGACCTTCAGTCAGGGGCCGGTGCCGAAAGCACCGGCCCTTTTTCTGATCATGGACAGCCGGCCAGCAGTTGGCGTGGCCGTCGCTTGACCGATGCAGCACTTGGAGCCGTGAGCGGCGAGTTCCGCCGCGCACTTTGCTTTCGCCTCCACAATGCTAGTGTCGCCGTACAAGGGGGCATGATGGGTCGGAGCAGCTGTTGCAAAATCTGTTCGGTTGCCGCGGTGCTCTTGGCGGCACCGGCGATGGCTTTCGCGCAGGAATGGTGGAAAGATTCCTTCGCCATCGAAGGCAGCAGCCCCTGCGAGAACAATGATTCCAGGGTAACCTTCACCGACAAATCGGTGGACATGTGGGAAGTTGGGTGCACCCTCGACAGGGTCCAGAAGCTCAGGGGCCTGGACGCCGTCATCCTGGACATGACCTGCTCGGATGATGAGCAGAGTGTCGAGAAGCGACGCGCGCTGTTGCTCAAGCTCGATGACAACAAGATATTGCGGTATCCCGAGTACCAGGTGCTGCAACGGTGTTCGGAACTGGAAGCCAAGACCAACCCAGGGCCCTAGCCGTCTGCGCGGATGAAACGCCTCGGTTCCTGCCCTTGGCGCCCCGGCCCTGACAATGCGCGACAGGGCGGCTTCGATACCGAAAAACCACGCCCCTTTCATTTCGCCATGCCGGGCGGCGCAAATTGCGGGCCAAGGCCACGTTGCCGCCATATTCCAATGGGACCGAGGATGCCGGTGAAGCTGCGGTCAAGACCATGTGTTCACCTGGAACCGGACGGTGCGTCACGCGTTTGTGGCCGAACCGATGCGGACATGGTTGGCTAATTGTTAAGATTGCCAACTTTAGAGTGCGGGCAAAATCGCCCCTGATCGAATGCTACAAGAATGTCTGGAACGTCCATGAGAACCAGCCGCCGCTTTTTCCTTTCCGGAGCCTCGTTGCTCGCCGCCACCATGGTGGCCGGCCGCGCGAGCGCGCAGGACGTGATCGGGGATATCCTGAAATCCTCGGCCCGCGGCAATTGGGACGACCAGTTCGATGCCCGCGCCAGCGAAGGCGGCAAGGTGGCCTCGACACTGCCGATCTTCAGCACGCAGACCGTTGCGTTTACCGAGCAGGCGGTCGCGCAGTATCAGAACATTGTCGGGCAGGGCGGCTGGGTAGAGGTTCCCGCGACCAAGAAACTGGAACTCGGCGTCGATGACCCGGATGTCGTCCCGCTGCGCAAGCGGCTCATCGTCTCTGGCGACCTGTCGCAGAGCGCCGGCATTTCGACGGCCTTCGATTCCTATGTCGACTCGGCCGTCAAGCGCTTCCAACTGCGCCATGGCTTGCCGGCTGACGGTTCCATGGGCAAATACACCTATGCGGCGATGAATGTTTCGGCGCAGGTCCGGCTTGGCCAGCTGCAGACCAATTTGCAGCGGCTGAAGGAGAAGGCCGGCACGCTCGGCAGCCGCTATGTACTGGTCGACATTCCGGCCGCACAGATCGAAGCCGTCGAGAATGACCGTGTCGTGCTCCGCCACACCGCTATCGTCGGCAAGATCGATCGCCAGACGCCGATCGTCAATTCCAAGATCAACGAGATCATCGTCAACCCATACTGGAACGCGCCGGTCTCGATCGTGCGCAAGGACATCATTCCGCTGATGCGGAAGGATCCCAACTATCTGAAGAACAGCCATATCCGCCTGTTCGCGCCGGATGGCAGCGAAGTCGATCCGATGAATGTCGACTGGTCGACGGATGATGCGGCCAAGTACCGGTTCCGCCAGGATCCCGGTTCGGAAAACGCCATGGCGTCGGTCAAGATCAACTTCCCGAGCCCGGACGGCGTCTACATGCACGACACGCCGCAGCAGAGCCTGTTCGGCAAGATGATGCGCTTCGATTCCTCGGGCTGCGTGCGCGTCCAGAACGTGCGCGATCTCGTCACCTGGATCCTGCGCGACACGCCCGGCTGGGACCGTCAGCATTTCGAGGCGGCGATCAAGACCGGCCAGAACACGCCGATCCAGGTCACCAACCCGGTGCCGGTGCACTTCCTCTATCTCTCGGCCTGGTCGACCGGACCCGGCGTCGTCCAGTTCCGCGACGACGTCTACGCTTTGGACGGCGCCAGCGAACTGCAGATTACCTCTTCGCTCTAAAAGACTGATAATTCTGACGAAAGGCCGCCCGAATGGGCGGCCTTTTGTTTGCGGGATCGTTAGATCAGTTGCTGGTTGACCAGCCGCGCCACCGCCTTTTGATGCCGGCCATACGGTCTGCTGCCCCATCGGTCACTGCCGTCCCGGCGCTGTCTGGACGCGAGACCGGCGATTGCGCATGGTTCGTTAAACAGCCGGAATCGCGCCATGCAAGCCGCCATCTTCGTCCTCGTCGTGTTGGTCTTCGTTGCCGTTTCAGGCGCGCTGGTGCGGCTGGTGCGGGTGCCGCTGCCGGTCCTGCAGATCGCCATAGGTGCTGCCCTTGCCTGGCCGGTGCGCGGCATCCATGTCGAGATCGATCCGGAACTGTTCCTACTGGTGTTCATTCCGCCGCTGCTCTTCAGCGATGCTTTCGGCGCGCCCAAGCGCGAGCTGATGGCACTGCGCGGGCCGATACTCGACCTTGCCATCGGCCTCGTCTTCTTCACCATTGTCGGTTTCGGCTATGCCTTGCACTGGCTCGTGCCGAGCATTCCGCTGGTCGTTGCCTTCGCGCTCGCGGCCGTGCTGTCGCCGACCGATGCGGTGGCCGTCTCCTCGATCGTCGACAGGAACGTCGTCCCGGCGCGGCTGATGCACATTCTGGAAGGCGAGTCCCTGCTCAACGATGCGTCGGGCCTGGTCATGTTCCGCTTTGCCGTCGCGGCGGCATTGACCGGCAGTTTTTCCTTTGCCGCCGCTTCGCTGAGTTTTGTCTACGCCGTGGCGGTCGGTATCCTCGTTGGCGTGGCGGCCTTGTTCGTCGCCGCCAAGGCGCTGCAACTGTTGAACCGCATAGGCGGCGTGCCGGCCGAGGCGCAGGTGCTGATCACCATTCTGCTGCCCTTCGTCGCCTATCTCGGCGCCGAGCATTTCGGGGCCTCGGGCATCCTGGCCGCGGTGACCGCCGGTCTCTTGACCGGGAGCACCGGGATATTCCGCTTTCTCGGCGTCTCGGCGCGCATGCAGACGATCTCGCTCTGGACAACGTTTTCCTTCGTCTTCAACGGCGCGCTGTTCATCGTGCTTGGCCTGCAGCTTCCCGAAATCATTCGCAAGGTGCCGCCCGAACTGTCCAGCCGCCATTGGCTTCTGGAGCCGGTCCTGACGGTTCTGCTGCTGACCCTTTGCCTGATCGCGCTCCGCTTCGTCTGGATCTGGATTGGCGACATCACAGCGGGTTTTGCGGCGCGGCTCGGCAAGCGGCAGGCCGAACCGTTCGGCCTGCGGGTGCGGCTCGCCGGATCGGTTGCGGGCGTGCGCGGCGCCATCACGCTGGCCGGCATATTGTCGCTGCCGCTGGCCCTCCAGGACGGTTCGCCATTCCCCGCGCGCGACCTGGTCATCTTCCTCGCCGCCGGCGTCATCATCTGTTCCTTGGTCATCGCCAGCCTGGCGTTGCCGGTGATCGCGCGCGGCCTGGTCGAGCCCGGCGAAGACGCCGGCGCCGCCGAGGAACGCATGGCGCGTGTCGGCGCGGCGAAGGCGGCGATCGCCCACCTCGAAAGCATCGCGCAGACCGATGAAGAGGACGGCGATGTGCCAGGCCTCAAGCTCGCTGCCGCCAACGGCATTGTCGCTGCCTACCGGCGCCGCATCGCGGCGTCCGACGAGGCCGATGAGGCGCGCGCCGAGGTGCGCGAGGCGGGAAGGCTGGAGATCGATCTGAGGCTCGCCGGCATCGCCGCCGAGCGTGACGCCTTGCGCGCCATGCTTCGCCGCGGCGAGATCAACGACCACACAGCGCGGGCGCTGTTCACCGAGATCACCCTGACAGAAGCCCTTTTGAACGGCAGGCAGACACGGAAATAGCACCGGCGGTGCTCAGCGGCCGCGGATTTGCAGTCTCTGCCGCAAACCGGCCAGCAAATTTCGCGCCGCAAACGTGGCGGGTCGAAAACAACTGTGTTAATGGCGCGGCAATGCGTGTCGCCCAAAAGTGTGCAGCGGTTTTGGGGCAACGATAAGCATAAGCAAATTGCCCCGAACCGGAGGATTTCAGGCCATGGCAACAGCAGCGGCAGCGTCGAACAAATTCGAATCCTTCTTCGAAACCACGCTGGAAGACGCCGATCCGGAGATTTTCGGCGCCATCCGTAACGAGCTTGGCCGCCAGCGTCATGAGATCGAGCTGATCGCCTCGGAAAACATCGTTTCCCGTGCGGTGCTCGAGGCGCAGGGGTCGATCATGACCAACAAATACGCCGAGGGCTATCCGGGTAAGCGCTACTATGGCGGCTGCCAGTTCGTCGACGTGGCCGAGGAACTGGCCATCGAGCGGGCGAAGAAGCTGTTCGGCTGCAATTTCGCCAACGTCCAGCCGAACTCCGGCAGCCAGATGAACCAGGCGGTGTTCCTGGCGCTGCTGCAGCCCGGCGACACCTTCATGGGCCTCGACCTCAATTCCGGTGGCCATCTCACCCACGGCTCGCCGGTCAACATGAGCGGCAAGTGGTTCAAGGTTGTCTCCTACGGCGTGCGCAAGGAAGACCATCTGCTCGACATGGACGCGATCGAGAAGACCGCGCATGAGACCAAGCCGAAGCTGATCCTGGCTGGCGGCACCGCCTATTCGCGCATCTGGGACTGGAAGCGCTTTCGCGAGATCGCGGATGCGGTCGGCGCGTATCTGATGGTCGACATGGCGCATATTGCGGGCCTGGTCGCCGGCGGCGTGCATCCCTCGCCATTGCCGCACGCCCATGTGGTGACGACCACCACGCACAAGTCGCTGCGCGGCCCGCGCGGCGGCATGATCCTGTGCAACGACGAAGACATCGCCAAGAAGATGAACTCGGCGGTGTTCCCCGGCCTGCAGGGCGGCCCGCTGATGCATGTCATCGCCGCCAAGGCGGTGGCCTTCGGCGAGGCGTTGAAGCCGAGCTTCAAGGTCTATGCCGAGAGTGTGGCCGCCAACGCCAAGGCGCTGGCTTCGAGCCTCAAGGAGACGGGCCTCGACATCGTCTCCGGCGGCACCGACAACCATCTGATGCTGGTCGATTTGCGCCCCAAGAACGCCACCGGCAAGCGCGCCGAGGCAGCCCTTGGCCGCGCCAACATCACATGCAACAAGAACGGCATTCCCTTCGACCCGGAAAAGCCCTTCGTCACCTCGGGCGTGCGTCTCGGCACCCCGGCCGGCACCACGCGCGGCTTCGGCCAGGCCGAATTCCGCGAGATCGGCAAGCTGATCGCCGAAGTGCTGGATGGTCTCAAGGTCGCCAATTCGGACGAGGGCAATGCCGCGGTCGAGGCGGCGGTCAAGGCCAAGGTCGTGGCGCTGACCGATCGGTTTCCGCTCTATCCCTATCTCGGCTGACATCCTTATCGATTGACCAGGCGCGAAGCGTCATCTTTTATCCGCCGGCGGTGCGCCACCACTGATCGGGTGGCGCATGGAACTGGAGAAACGATGATGCGTAATTTTCGTATCGCCTTGCTCGGCGCTGTGGGATGGCTGGCCGTCTATGGACTTGCTTCGGCGCAGACACAGCCCGCTCCGGACATGCCTGTCACAAGCACCTTCGGCCGATGGACAACCATGGTCGATACACTCGATACCGGCCAGGATGCGCACAAGACCTGCGCGGCTTCGACGGCGTTCTACGATGCGAGCGGCAATTCGGGTACGCTGACCTTGTCGATCTCGACCGGCGATGCGCTGCCGCCTAATGCCTATCCGGCCATCATGCTTACCGTCGACAACAAGCAACTGCCGACCGGCAAGAAGATCGCGGCGACGTTCGGCGATCCCGGGGTCAAGGTTTCGGCAACGGTCTATTCCAACGATGCCGGCATCGGCCGTCCGAGCTGGACGGTCGACAATCAGGCCAAGACCAGTCTCGCGCTACTGCGAGCCATGCGTCAGGTCGTCTCGCTCGACGTGACTTTCGGCAAGCAGGCCTTCGCCAGCATCCCTATGGACGGCTTCACCAAGGCCTACCGCAACGTCGGGACGTCCTGCGGCTTCCCGACCAAGGACGTCGCGCCGTGACGGCCTGGTCGCGGTAGGGACCGCGGATGGACATCGTCTGGAAGGGTGTGGTCGGCGGGCTGGTGACGGCGCTGATCGTCTGGGCGTCCAAACGGGGCAATGTCCTGCCAGGTATCCTGCCGCTGGCGCCGACCTTTGCCGTCATTGCCTTGCTCGCCGTCGGCGCCAAAGGCGATCCGGGCGGTTTTCGCGATGCCTGCCTTGCCGGAATGAAGACAATTCCCGCCTATCTTGCCTTCCTCGGCGCCTGCTGGTTGTTCATAGACAAGGTCGACTATCGCCTGGCTGTTGCCGGCGGCATCGCCGTCTGGCTGGTTGCCGCGCTGGCAATCTTCCTCGCGCCTCGCTATCTCTGATGCTGCAGTCCGTTGAAGAGACGCAACGGCTTCAATCCCGGTCGGAAAGGCTCTAAGCCTTTCGCCTCACCAGATTCGCGAACCCAAGGCTCTCCATGCGCTGTCCCTATTGCCAGTCCGAAGATACGCAGGTGAAGGACTCGCGCCCCGCCGAAGATGGCGCGGCGATCCGCAGGCGGCGTATCTGCCCCGATTGCGGTGGCCGGTTCACCACCTTCGAGCGCGTCCAGTTGCGCGATCTGGTCGTGGTCAAGAAGTCGGGCCGGAAAGTGCCGTTCGACCGCGACAAGCTGCTGCGCTCGGTCGAGATCGCGGTGCGCAAGCGCAATGTCGATCCCGAACGCATCGACCGCGCGGTGACCGGCATCGTGCGCCAGCTCGAAAGCTCCGGCGAGACGGAAGTGGCCTCCGGCGAGGTCGGCCGGCTGGTCATGGAGGCGCTGAAGTCGCTCGACGACGTTGCCTATGTGCGTTTTGCCTCGGTCTACCGCAATTTCCGTGAGGCCAAGGATTTCCATGAACTCCTGGGCGAGTTGAAGGGCGACGAAGACAAGAGTGAAGAGGACGCCGGCTGAGCATGGCAGCATCGCAACTGAGCGAGGCCGAACAAGCGGCCCTTGATCGTCGTTTCATGGCCGCCGCCTTGCGGCTTTCGCGCAGGAATGCCGGCCGCACCTCCACCAACCCTTCTGTCGGCACGCTGATCGTGCGCGATGACGGCGAGGGGCCGATGATCGTCGGTACCGGTGTCACCGCCATTGGCGGCCGGCCGCATGCCGAGACCGAGGCGTTGGCCGAGGCCGGCGAGCTCGCGCGTGGTGCCACCGCCTATGTCACGCTGGAACCTTGCGCCCATCACGGCCGCACGCCGCCTTGCGCCAATGCCCTGGTCAATGCCGGCATTGCGCGCGTCGTAGGGGCTGCCAGCGATCCGGATCCGCGTGTCTCCGGCAAGGGCTATGCCATCCTGCGCGCCGCCGGCATCGAGGTGGTGGAGAAGGTGCTGGCCACGGAAGCCGCCGAGCAGATGGCAGGCTATTTGATTCGATCTCTGCGAAAACGCCCGGAAGTGACGCTGAAGCTTGCGCTTTCGAGCGACGGCAAGATCGGCAGGAAAGGCGCCGGCCAGGTTGCGATCACCGGCGAGATCGCGCGTCGCGATGTCTATCTGATGCGCGCGGAGTCCGACGCCATCCTGATTGGCATAGGCACGGCGCTGGAAGACGATCCGGCGCTGACTGTGCGACTGCCGGGGCTGGAAAACCGTTCGCCGGCGCGCATCATCCTCGATCGCCAGATCCGGCTGCCGGAAGCCTCGAAGCTGGTTTCCGGTGTCGACCGCGTGCCGCTCTATGTCGCTGCGTGTCTTGAGGCCGATCCGCACCGTCGCGCTGCACTCGAACGAGCCGGCGTACGCTTCATCGGCACCGAAACCCATGACGGCGTCGTCGCCTTGCCGGAACTGCTCGAAGACCTGGCGGCGCTTGGCATGGCCAGCGTGCTGGTCGAGGGCGGCGCCCAGGTCGCCAAGGCATTCCTCGACGAGGATCTGGTCGACCGCATCGTGTTGTTCCAGGGGCCGGAGGCGATCGGCGAGGATGGCATTGCATCGCCCGTTGATTCAGACCATATCCCGGCAGGCTTCCGCAAACTGCGCGAGATGCGCTTCGGCGAGGACAGCTACGCCGAATGGGTAAGGGACCTCTAGAGCCGGATGATTTCAGGTCTGTTCGACCTGAAATCTGAATCCGGCTCTAAATCAAAGAGATAGAGCATGATGTCGTCCGAAAACCGCTTCACACTTTTCGGCATCATGCTCTAGGGATCAGCATCGATGTTTACCGGAATTGTCACCGATATCGGCACCGTCGCGGCTATCAATCCGCTCAGCGAAGGCGTCGGCTTGCGCATCGATACCGCCTATGACCCCGAAACCATCGCCATCGGCGCCTCGATTTCCTGCGGCGGCGTATGCCTGACGGTCACGGCGCTGCCCGAACATGGCTCGAACGCGCGCTGGTTCGAGGTCGAGGCCTGGGAAGAGGCCTTGCGGCTGACCACGGCTTCGAGCTGGAAATCCGGCAGCAAGGTCAATCTCGAACGGGCGCTGAAGATCGGCGATGAGCTCGGCGGCCATATCGTGTCGGGCCATGTCGACGGCACCGCCGAGATCGTCGAGCGCAAGGACGAGGGCGACGCGGTGCGCTTCACGCTCGAGGCGCCGCGCCATCTGGCCAAATTCATCGCGCCAAAGGGCTCCGTCGCACTCGACGGCACGTCGCTCACCGTCAACAAGGTCGAGGGCACCCGCTTCGACGTGCTGTTGATCCACCACTCGCTGACCGTGACCACCTGGGGCGAGCGCAAGCTCGGCGACCGCGTCAATCTCGAGATCGACACCATGGCCCGCTACGCCGCGCGGCTGATCGAGGCGGCGAAAGAGGGGCTCTAGCAAGTCTGCCGAACCGGCCGGTCCAACGCGTCTGGCACCCTCCAGCAATCTTCTGCTTGCGATCAATCTGGCTTCGGCCTAAGTCACCGGCAACCCCCCGGAGACTTTTATGGCTGGTACATCCCAACACGGCAAAGCCTTCATTCGTCCGAAGGCGAAGGCGCATCTGCTGATTGTCGAAGCGCGCTTTCACGACGACCTTGCCGACGCGCTGCTCGACGGCGCGACGAGCGCGCTCGAGGAAGCGGGCGCGACTTACGACGTCGTCACCGTTCCAGGTTCGCTCGAAATTCCCGCAGTGATCACCTTCGCGCTGGATGGCGCGGCGGAAGGCGGCACAAATTACGATGGTTTTGTCGCGCTCGGCACGATCATCCGGGGCGACACCTATCACTTCGATATCGTCGCCAATGAATCCAGCCGCGCGCTGATGGACCTGTCCGTGCAGGACTCGGTCTGCGTCGGCAACGGCATCCTGACCACCGAGAACGATGCGCAGGCATGGACGCGGGCCAAGCGCTCGGAAGGCGACAAGGGCGGCTTTGCCGCGCGTGCGGCGCTGACCATGATCGCGCTCAAGGAACAATTGGGAGCGCGATCGTGAGCGAACCCGCTTCGCCCGGACAGCCCGCTGTGCGCCATGCCAACAAGCGTGGCGCGGCCCGTCTGGCCGCCGTGCAGGCGCTCTATCAGATGGATGTCGCCGGCAGCGGCGTCTTCGAGATCACCGCCGAATATGAGGCGTTCCGGCTTGGCAAGGAAGTCGACGGCGCGCTTTATCGCGAGGCGGACGCCCAATGGTTCCGCGCCATCCTGACCGGCGTCGTCGAGAACCAGAAAACCATCGATCCAGTCATCCGCCAGGCGCTGACCGATGATTGGCCGCTGTCGAGGCTCGATTCGACGCTGCGCGCCATTATGCGCGCTGGCGTCTATGAATTGATGAAGCGCGAAGACGTGCCGGTGGCGGTCATCGTTTCGGAATATGTCGACATAGCCAAGGCCTTCTACGAGGAAGACGAGCCGAAGCTGGTCAATGCCGTGCTCGACCGCGTGTCACGCCGGGTGCGCGGCGAGGGGCGCGGCAAGGACGCATCGTGACGGCTATCGCCATTGAGACGGGCAGGGAGGCGCGGCGCACCGCGCTGATTCTCGCCGCCTCACAGGCGATCATCGGCTCGGCGGCGCCCATCGCCATTTCGATGGGCGCGCTGGCCGGCCAATACCTGCTTGGTGCCGACAAATCGCTGGCGACGGCGCCGATCACCGGCTTCAATGTCGGTGTCGCTCTCGGCGCCTTACCCGCCGCGGCCATTATCCGCCAACTGGGCCAGCGGGGCGGCTTCATGACCGGGACTGTCGTAACCGCGCTTGGCGGCCTGATTGCCACGCTGGCGCTTTTCCACGGTAGTTTCTGGTTGTTCGCGTTCGCGTTGCTGGTGATCGGCATCGGTGGAGCCTTCGTCCAGCAATTCCGCTTCGCTGCCGCCGACAATGCGCCGCCGCAGTTCAAGGCGCGCGCCATCTCCTTTGTGCTGGCCGGCGGCATTATCACCGCCATCCTCGGGCCACAGATCGTCATCTTCACCCGGGAACTGTTCGCACCGGTGATGTTTGCCGGATCGTTCGCCTCCATCCTGCCGCTGGCAGCCGTGGGCGCGATTATCCTGTCGTTTCTGCGCCTGCCGGCGAAGGCGGCGAGCAAGGTTGACGTTTCCGGCGGCGATGCCAGGCCCCTGTCCGAAATCGTCACCAAGCCGCGCTTCGTCGCCGCACTGTTCTGCGCCGTCGGCAGTTATGCGCTGATGAGCTTCGTGATGACCGGCGCGCCGCTGGCCATGGTCGGCTGCGGCCTGTCGGAGGACGATGCGACGCTTGGCATTTCCTGGCACGTCATGGCGATGTTCGCGCCGAGCTTCTTCACCGGCTCGCTGATCCATCGCTTCGGCGCCGAGCGCATCGTCGCCATCGGCCTGATCCTGCTCATCGGCTGTGCTGCCGTTGCCTTGTCGGGCCTGGCGCTGTGGCAATTCTGGACGTCGCTGATCCTGCTCGGCCTTGGCTGGAATTTCGGCTTCATCGGCGCCACCGCCATGGTCGCGGCCAGCTACAGGCCGTCGGAAAAGGGCAAGGTGCAGGGGTTCCACGACTTCGTCCTGTTCGGCTCCGTCGCCTGCGCGTCGCTGCTGTCGGGCATGGTCTACAACGCCTGGGGTTGGGAGATGCTGAACTGGATGATCTTTCCGGTCACAGTTCTGTGCTTCGTGGCCCTCGGCGCGCTCAAGTTGACGGCCCCGCGCAACGCGCGCACCTGATCCCTGAACTGCTGTCGAGCTGACATGATGCTGTCAGGATTGCTTCGGTTGAATTTGCCGATCTGAAACAAAATTATTGCGTCTGTGCCTATTGTTATGAAACCGTGTGCCCCGACTGGCCGTTGAAGCCATGCTCATATGCGGCCGCCGTATTCCGGTTCACAGCAAAGGGTTTTCACAATGTTTTCAGTCAAGGGTTTCGCCGGCGCGGCATTGGCGCTGGCCATCACGGCAACTTCCGCCAGTGCTCAGGTGGTCGTCTCTTCGAAGATCGATACCGAGGGTGGCGTGCTCGGCAACATCATCCAGCTCGTTCTCAACGCCAACAACATCAAGACATCGGACCGCATTCAGCTCGGCGGCACGCCGGTGGTGCGCAAGGCGATCACCGCCGGCGAGATCGACATCTATCCCGAATACACCGGCAACGCCGCCTTCTTCTTCGAGAAGGCCGATGACCCGGTCTGGAAGGACGCCGCCAAGGCCTATGAGACGGCCAAGAAGCTCGACTACGACGCCAACAAAATCGTCTGGCTGTCGCCGGCGCCGGCCAACAACACCTGGGCGATCGCCCTGCGCAAGGAAGTGACGGACCAGAACAAGCTCGTCACGCTTTCGGACTTCGGCAAATACGTCGCCGGCGGCGGCAAGGTGGTGCTCGCGGCTTCCGCAGAGTTCGTCAATTCGGCGGCCGCCCTTCCGGCCTTCCAGACCACCTACGGCTTCACGCTGAAGCCGGACCAGCTGATCACGCTTTCGGGCGGTGACACGGCGGCAACCATCGCCGCGGCCGCCAACCAGACCAGTGGCGCCAACGCCGCCATGGTCTACGGCACCGATGGCGGCATCGCGCCATCCGGCCTTGTCGTGCTTGAGGACGACAAGGGCGTTCAGCCGGTCTACCAGCCGGCGCCGATCATCCGTGAATCCGTACTCAAGCAACATCCCGAGATCGAGACGCTGCTGAAGCCGGTCTTCGCCAAGCTCGACCTGGTCACGCTACAGGAGCTAAACGGCCGTGTGCAGGTTGGCGGCGAACCGGTCAAGGGCGTCGCCGAGGACTTCCTGAAGAAAAACGGCTTTCTGAAGTAGGACGATTCCGGCGCGCCGCTCGCGTGGCGCGCCGGAACGACCGACGGGGAAGGGCGTGAAGATCCGTTTCGACAAGCTCGGCGTGGTCATTGCCGCGATCGCGGCCTATGCGGCGTTCCTCGCTCCCTTCGCCACGTTCCGCGCCAATCGGATCGCTCCGGGCCAGGCGCGCTCGATTCTCGAGGCGCTGCCAGCAACCGCCGGGCCATTGCTGATGGCTATCGTGATCGTCGCGGCGCTCATGGCGCTCTTCAGGACACCGCTTATGCTGCGCCTTGCGGCCAGTGTCGTGGCGCTTGCCGCGCTCGCGCTGCTCGTCGGAGTTGCCGGCACATTCTTGACGCCGGCCGGCAACACCTTTGCCAGGGTATCGCCGGCCTCCGGTTTCTGGGTACTCATCTTCGCCTTCACGCTTTTGCTGGCGGACGTGCTGACGCGCCTGAACTTGTCGCCTTGGGCCCGCGTCGCTGTACTGGTCGCCGCCACCGTGGCCATCGGGCTGCTGCTAGTGTCGGGAGCCTGGAACGACCTTTCCATCCTGAAGGAATACGCCAACCGCGCCGACAGTTTCTGGGCCGAAGGTTCCAAGCATGTGACGCTGGCGCTTGGCTCGCTGCTTGCGGCGGTCGTCGTCGGCCTACCGCTCGGCATACTCTGTCATCGTGTCGAAAGGCTGCGGGCCGGAGTGCTCAACGTGCTCAATATCATCCAGACCATTCCTTCGATCGCGCTGTTTGGCCTGCTGATCGCGCCGCTCGGCTGGATCGCCACGCATGTGCCTGGAGCGGCCGCGCTCGGCATTCGTGGCATCGGCACCGCGCCGGCCTTCGTCGCCCTGTTCCTCTATTCGCTGCTGCCGGTTGTGGCCAACACCGTGGTCGGCCTCGCTGGCGTGCCGCGCGCCGCCAACGACGCGGCGCGCGGCATGGGCATGACCGACCGCCAGCGCCTGTTCGGCGTCGAATTCCCGCTGGCCTTTCCGGTGATCCTCACCGGCATCCGCATCGTGCTGGTGCAGAACATCGGCCTCGCCACCATCGCAGCGCTGATCGGTGGCGGCGGCTTTGGCGTCTTCGTCTTCCAGGGCGTTGGCCAGACCGCGATGGACCTGGTGCTGCTCGGCGCGGTGCCGACCGTGGCGCTCGCCTTCGCCGCCGCCATCATCCTCGACGCAGTGATCGAAATGACCGCCACCAAGCGCAGGGTTGAAACGGCATGATCGAGATCGAAGGCATCACCAAGCGCTATGACACGACCACCGTCGTCGACGACGTCTCGATGGTCATCGAACCACGTACCATCGCCGTCATTGTCGGCACCTCGGGCTCGGGCAAGACGACGCTGCTGCGCATGATCAACCGGCTGGTCGAACCGACCGCTGGCATTATCAAGCTCGACGGCGCCGACAATCGTTCGGTGCCGGGCTACGAACTGCGCCGAAGCATCGGCTATGCAATCCAAGGCCACGGCCTGTTTCCACATCGCACCGTGGCGCAGAATATAGCCACCGTGCCGGTCCTGCTTGGCTGGGAAAAGAATCGCATCAGGGCGCGCGTCGATGAGCTGATGACACTCTATCAGCTCGACCCCCAGGAATTCGGACCGCGCTACCCGCACGAACTGTCCGGTGGCCAGCAGCAGCGGGTCGGCGTGGCCCGCGCGCTCGCCGCCGAACCCAACGTGCTGTTGATGGACGAGCCGTTCGGCGCGCTCGATCCGATCATCCGCACCAAGGCGCAGGAGGATCTGTTGGCGATCCAGAAGCGCTTCGGCACCACCATCATCCTCGTCACCCACGACATGGAAGAGGCCGTGCATATGGGCGACAAGATCGCCGTCATGGATGCCGGCAAGCTCGTGCAATACGCCAAACCCGCCGAGATCCTGGCAAACCCGGCCAGCAGCTTCGTCGAGACCCTGGTCGGCGCCAGCGAAAGGCCATTCAGGCTGCTGTCGCTCGGACGGGTGCGTGACGCGGTGGAAAACGGCGCCGCCGAGGGCGAAGCCATCCCCGGCGATGCCAGCCAGCGCGATGCGCTGGCTGAACTCCTATGGACAGGCCGGCCGGCGCTGCCGGTCAAAGGCGCCGACGGCAAGCCGCTCGGCCGCGTTACTGTGGATGGGCTGGTCAAGCGGGCGGCGAGGCCGGCATGAAAGCCTCGCTGCCTTTGCTGCTCAGGCTTGCGCTGGTGGTGTTGCTTGTGGCGTTCGTCACCAGTCCGGGCTGGTTTGAGCCGATGCTCAAGCCGCTGACCGAGAACAACGCGCCGGTGATCTACAATCAGGGCAGCCTGCTGACGCTGACGCTGCTGCATTTGCGCACGGTGCTGATCGCCACCGTCGCCGCGACCATCGTTGCGGTGGCTCTGGCCATCCTTGTCACCAGGCCGGCGGGCGCCGAATTCCTGCCGCTGTCGCGCAGCCTGGTCAATATCGGCCAGACTTTCCCACCGGTGGCGGTCCTGGCGCTCGCCGTGCCGGCTGTCGGCTTCGGCGAGAAGCCGACTTTGATCGCGCTGTTTCTCTATGGCCTGCTGCCGATCTTCGAGAATGCTCTGACCGGGCTGACGACGCTGCCGGCCAATGTCGTCGAGGCGGCGCGCGGCGCGGGCATGACCGGCTGGCAAAGGCTCACCAAGGTCGAGCTGCCGCTCAGCGCGCCGATCATCCTGGGCGGCATCAGGCTCTCGGTGGTGATCAGCCTGGCCACCGCCACCATAGGCTCGACGGTTGCCGCCAAGACGCTGGGCGAGGTGATCATCGCTGGCCTTCTGTCCAACAATCTTGCTTTCATCCTGCAGGGCGGCCTGATCGTGGCGGCCCTTGCCGTGCTGATCTATGACGGATTGTCGGCGATCGAGCGCTATGCGGCGCGGCGCATGGGACGTGAGGCGGAGTAGTCCTTCGGGATGCTGACGGCCTGTCGGCATGATCCTTTGGGTCATTTCAATCGATCTAAATGAGGACCGCGCCAGGCAGGGTCGTCGCGACTTTTGTCTTTTGGGCGAAAGCCGGGCAAAAACTGAACAATATCTTGACGTTCGCGGCACTGTTTCGCATACACCGATGCGAAGAGGCGGATTCCGTGCGCGGGATTCCATCTTTGTCTCATCGGCCCAGGGAGGGGTTCATTTGGGCCAACAATCGAGGAAAAATCGGCAATGACCATTATTTCCGCCGTCATCGCCTGCGGCTTGCTTTCTGTCCTATACGCTATTTGGGCGACACGTTCGGTCCTTGCGTCCGACCAGGGCAACGCACGCATGCAGGAAATCTCCGCCGCCATCCGCGAAGGCGCGCAAGCCTATCTGGCGCGCCAGTACACCACCATCGCCATCGTTGGCGTGGTCGTGCTCTTGCTCGCCTGGTGGCTGCTTTCGATCACCGCCGCGATCGGCTTCCTGATCGGCGCCGTCCTGTCGGGCGCTGCCGGCTTCATCGGCATGCATGTTTCGGTGCGTGCCAACGTGCGCACCGCACAGGCGGCCTCCAACAGTCTGGCCGCCGGTCTCGACATCGCCTTCAAGTCGGGGGCCATCACCGGCATGCTGGTGGCGGGCCTGGCGCTGCTCGGCGTCTCGATCTACTACCTCATCCTGACTCATTTCATGGGCCTGCAGCCCAATGACCGCATCGTCATTGACTCGCTTGTCTCGCTCGGCTTCGGCGCCTCGCTGATCTCCATCTTCGCCCGTCTCGGCGGCGGCATCTTCACTAAGGGCGCCGATGTCGGCGGCGATCTCGTCGGCAAGGTCGAAGCCGGCATTCCCGAGGACGATCCGCGCAATCCGGCCACCATCGCCGACAATGTCGGCGACAATGTCGGCGACTGCGCCGGCATGGCCGCCGACCTGTTCGAAACCTATGCGGTGACGGTCGTTGCCACCATGGTTCTCGGCGCCATCTTCTTCGGCGGCACCGCCATTCTCGGCGCCGCGATGCTCTATCCGCTCGCCATATGCGGCGCCTGCATCCTGACCTCGATCGTCGGCACCTTCTTCGTCAAGCTCGGGGCCAACGGTTCGATCATGGGCGCGCTCTACAAGGGCCTGATCGTGACCGGCCTGTTGTCGATCGTCGGCCTCGGCGTCGCCACCTCGGTATGCCTTGGCTGGGGCGAGATCGGCACGGTCGCCGGCATGGTCATCACCGGCAAGAACCTTTTCATCTGCGGCCTGATCGGGCTTGCGGTGACGGGTTTGATCGTGGTGATCACTGAATACTACACCGGCACCAACAAGCGCCCGGTCAACTCGATTGCCCAGGCGTCGGTCACCGGCCACGGCACCAACGTCATCCAGGGCCTCGCGGTCTCGCTGGAATCGACGGCGCTGCCGGCCATCGTCATCGTCGGCGGCATCATCTCGACCTACCAGCTCGCCGGCCTCTACGGCACGGCGATCGCCGTCACCACCATGCTCGGCCTCGCCGGCATGATCGTTGCGCTCGACGCTTTCGGCCCGGTCACCGACAATGCCGGCGGCATTGCTGAAATGGCCGGTCTGCCCAAGGAAGTGCGCCACTCCACCGACGCGCTCGACGCTGTCGGCAACACCACGAAGGCCGTGACCAAGGGCTATGCCATCGGCTCGGCCGGCCTCGGCGCATTGGTGCTGTTCGCCGCCTACTCGAACGACCTGAAGTTCTTTGCCGCCAACGGCGACAAATATCCCTACTTCCAGGGCATGGGCGAGATTTCCTTCGATCTCTCCAACCCTTACGTTGTCGCCGGCCTGATCTTCGGCGGCCTGATCCCCTATCTGTTCGGCGGCATCGCCATGACGGCCGTCGGCCGCGCGGCGGGCGCCATCGTCGAGGAGGTGCGCAAGCAGTTCCGCGAGGATCCCGGCATCATGGCCGGCACCTCCAAGCCGAACTACGCACGAGCCGTCGACCTTCTGACCAAGGCGGCGATCCGGGAAATGATCATCCCGTCGCTGCTCCCGGTGCTGGCGCCGCTCGTCGTCTATTTCGGCGTGCTCTTGATCTCGGGGTCGAAGGCCTCGGCCTTTGCCGCCCTCGGCGCCTCGCTGCTCGGCGTCATCGTCAACGGCCTGTTCGTCGCCATCTCGATGACTTCGGGCGGTGGCGCCTGGGACAACGCGAAAAAGTCGTTCGAGGACGGCTTTGTCGACAAGGACGGCGTCAAGCATCTCAAGGGTTCCGAAGCGCACAAGGCTTCGGTGACCGGCGATACGGTCGGTGACCCCTACAAGGACACCGCCGGCCCCGCGGTCAACCCGGCGATCAAGATCACCAACATCGTCGCGCTCCTGCTTCTGGCCGTGCTCGCGCACGGCTGAACGGAGCCTGGCCGTTAGATAAAACCCGCGGGGAGCGATCCCCGCGGGTTTTTGTTTGGCCCGGATCAGGCCCGTTGCTCACTTCAAACCCCAAGACCCGCTGGTTTTTGACGCCGGCTTGCACCGTGCTGGCCGTCCTGGCTCACCTTGGCCAAACAAAAACCCGTGAGATCGCTCCCACGGGCTTTTGGTCGCCTGAGATGTTGCTGCCTTCCCGAGGGAAGCAGGATCTGATGATCAGGGAGTGCCGCCGCCGGGGATGCCGGGCGCCAGCTTGCTGGCGCCGTTGATGATCTGGCTGAGGAAGTTCTGGTCCTTGCCGCCAGTCGGCGTGGTGCGCGAGATGAAGTCGAAGATCTTGCCGTCCTTCATGCCGTAATTGGCGATCTGGGTGACGCGGCCATCGGCGCCGAAATAGACCGCCAGAACTTTCTGGTCGACGAGCCTGGGCTTATCGAAGGCGACATAGCGCTTGCGCGTCTGCGAAATGTAATAAAAGGCCTCGTTGTCGAAAGTCGCCGTGGTCGACGGCGTGCCAAGCGCCAGAAGCACCTGCTCACGGCTGGAACCGACGGGCACCGAATCGACGGCCTGCTGATCGTAGACGTAACCTTGCGTGAACGTCTCGCTCGGATTGAGGTCGCCGATCATCTTGTTGGTGTGACACGCCGAAAGCGCCGAAACGACGAGCAGCAGCGAGATTGCGCCGGCAGGCCTGGACGAGAAGGTCGACTTGAAATTCAGCGCGCGCAACAACAATTCTCCATTATATCGCCGCAACTTGCGCTGGGCCGCAAAACCGGTAAACCAGCTTGCCTGCCGATGCAACAAGGCCAATTCAACAAACGGTCCCCGGGAGACCATCCCCATGTTCCAGCGCCTTTTTGGTCGCGAACGCCACGCCAACCGCGCCATAACGGACGCGCTTTACGCACAAATCGTGGCGGCGGCGCGGCAGACTGTATTTTATTCCCACTGGAATGTGCCGGACACACCGCTCGGCCGTTTCGAGATGCTTTCGCTGCATATGTTCCTGTTCCAGCATCGCTTGCGTGGCGAGGGCGGCGTGGCGCAGGAGATCGCCCAGGTGCTGATCGACGAGTTCTTTCTCGACGTCGATCATTCGCTGCGGGAACTCGGCATTGGCGATGTCGGCGTGCCCAAGCGCATGAAGAAACTGGCGAAGATGTTCTATGGCCGCACCGCCGCCTATGATGATGCGCTGGAAAGAAGCGATCGTGACGGGCTGACCGCGGCGCTTGCCCGCAATGTCCGGCCCGATACCGGTCCATGGCCGGAGGCGTCGCAACTGGCCGACTATGTCGCCGACGCCTGCCGGCAACTGGCCGCGCAGCCGTCGCAATCGATCGTTTCCGGCACGGCGGTGTTTCCGCTCGCCAAGGGAGGTGCTTGATGAAACATGCTGATCCGCCTAGCCCGGTTTCCTTTTTCGCGAATGTCGCCCGGCTGCCGCAGAAGGGCCTGCCGGTGGTGATCGAGGCCGATGCCGCCCAGCGCGCCGCGCTTGCCGAGGAGCACGGGCTGCTGTCGGTCGAAGCCTATCGCGCCGAACTCCTCGTCGCTTCCTGGAAACGCAATGGCGTCAAGGTCAGCGGCCGTGTCGAGGCCGATATCACCCAGGCCTGCATCGTCACGCTCGATCCCGTTGAAGCGCATATCGACGAGCCGGTCGAGGCGCTGCTGCTGCCCGAGGATTCCAAGCTTGGGCGGCAGGGGTTCGAGGGCGGTGGCGAGATCCTGCTCGATGCGGATGGTCCCGACAGCCCCGAAACATTCTCCGGCGACACGATCGATGTCGGCGCTCTCGCCGAGCAGTTCTTCGGACTGGCGATCAACCCCTATCCGCGCAAGTCGGGCGCGTCGCTGGATGCCGGCGGCGAGACCGAAGCGGTGGAGAATGAATTTCAGCAAAAACTGCGATCCTTGTTGGGAAAATCCTGAAAACCTCGCCCGCGATGGAAAAGTCGGTTGTGTGAAAACCCAAAACCGCTATTTTCGCCGAACCTTCGCGATCACTAAAGCGACCTGCCGCATAACCGTGAGATAAATACCGCGTGATCAGGATTTCCATCGATGCCATGGGCGGCGATCACGGACCAGCCGTGGTCATTCCGGCGCTCATGACGGTCGCGACTCGCCGTCCCGACATCCGCTTCGTCATCTACGGACGTGAGGAACTTGTGCGCCCCGAACTGGCCAAGTTCCCCAAATTGGCCGAGGTGAGCGAATTCTTCCATTGCGAGATCGCGGTCAGGATGGACGACAAGCCCAGCCAGGCGTTGCGCCATGGCCGCTGGAAGTCGTCGATGTGGAAGGCGGTCGAAGCGGTCAAGTCGGGCGCCGCTGACGCCTGTATCTCCGCCGGCAACACCGGCGCGCTGATGGCGATGTCGAAATTCTGCCTGCGCACCATGGCCACCATCGATCGCCCGGCGATCGCGGCATTGTGGCCGACATTGCGCGGCGAAAGCGTGGTTCTGGACGTCGGCGCCACCATTGGCGCCGATGCGCAACAGCTCATTGATTTTGCCATTCTCGGCACCGGCATGGCGCGCGCCGTATTCGGCATTGCTAGGCCCACCGTCGGCCTGCTCAACGTCGGCGTCGAAGAGATCAAGGGCCAGGAAGAGGTCAAGGAGGCAGGGCGCATGCTGCGCGAGGCCAACATGGCCTCGATGAACTATCATGGCTTTGTCGAAGGCGACGATATCGGCAAGGGTACGGTCGATGTTGTGGTGACGGAGGGCTTCGCCGGCAACATCGCGCTGAAGACCGCGGAGGGCACCGCTCGCCAGATCGCAGGCTATCTGCGCGCCGCGATGAGCCGCACCCTGATGGCCAAGATCGGCTATGTCTTCGCCAAGGGCGCCTTCGATCGCCTGCGCGAAAAGATGGATGTCGGCCGCTCCAATGGCGGCGTCTTCCTGGGGCTGAGCGGCATTGTCGTCAAAAGCCATGGCGGTGCCGATTCGGACGGGTTCGCCGCGGCGATCGAGCTCGGCTATGACATGGTGCGCAACAATCTGCTCGACCGCATCGAAGCCGACCTGGACCTGTTTCATGCGCGCAACCCGCGTGCCCTGTCATCCCGGAAATCCGACGTCGTTACCGACGCGAAGGAATAGGAAAGAACTTTGATCAGATCAGTCGTGCGCGGCACGGGCGCCGCGCTGCCCCGCCGCATCATGAAGAATGCCGATTTCGAGGGCATGGTTGAAACCTCGGACGAGTGGATCGCCCAGCGTACCGGCATCCGCCAGCGTCATATCGCGGCCGACGACGAGACGACGGCTTCCCTGGGAGAGGCCGCGGCACGTGCCGCCCTTGCCAATGCCGGGCTGACGCCTGATGACATCGACCTGATCGTGCTGGCAACGTCGACGCCCAACAACACATTCCCGGCCACCGCGGTCGAGATCCAGAACCGGCTCGGCATGCATCACGGCTTCGCTTTCGACATGCAGGCGGTGTGTTCGGGTTTCGTCTATGCGGTGACGACAGCCGACCTCTACATCCGTGGGGGGCTCGCCAAACGTGTGCTGGTGATCGGCTCGGAAACGTTCTCACGCATCCTCGACTGGAGCGACCGCTCGACCTGCGTGCTGTTCGGCGATGGCGCAGGGGCACTTGTCCTGGAGGCGGGCGAGGGAGCTGGCACGATTGCCGACCACGGTGTCCTGGCGGCCAGCCTGCGCTCCGACGGCGTGCACAAGGACAAGCTTTTCGTCGACGGCGGACCGTCGACCACGGGAACGGTCGGTCACCTCAGGATGGAAGGCCGCGAAGTCTTCAAGCATGCGGTCGGCATGATCACCGACGTCATCGAGGCAACCTTCTCGGCCGCCGGCATATCGGCCGACGATCTCGACTGGTTCGTGCCGCACCAGGCCAATAAACGAATTATTGACGCATCTGCCAAGAAGCTCGGGATAGCAGAGCAAAAAGTGGTGGTTACGGTCGATTTGCACGGTAACACCTCGGCGGCTTCCGTGCCGCTGGCGCTGGCGGTGGCCGTTGCCGATGGCCGCATCAAGAAGGGCGACCTCGTCCTCCTGGAAGCGATGGGTGGCGGCTTCACCTGGGGCGCCGTTCTGGTTCGCTGGTAAGTGCCGAACGGCTCGGTTTCGGTCCTTGACCTTGCCGGATCAATTACTTAGGCTCTGCCGTTGTTGTGCCGATTTTACGCTTTGAACTGATGGGACGGTCGCATGGGGGGAAAGACACTTACGCGTGCCGACCTGGCGGAGGCCGTCTACCGAAAGGTCGGCCTGTCGCGCACTGAATCCGCCGAACTGGTCGAAGCCGTGCTGGACGAAATCTGCGAAGCCATTGTGCGTGGCGAGACGGTCAAGCTGTCGTCTTTCGCGACGTTCCATGTCCGCTCCAAGAACGAGCGCATCGGGCGCAATCCCAAGACCGGCGAAGAGGTGCCGATCCTGCCGCGCCGGGTGATGACGTTCAAATCGTCCAACGTGCTGAAGAACCGCATCTTGCGCTCTCACCAGAACAGCAAGGCAAAGGGCGGCAAATAGCCTTCATTGTACGGTTGAAAACCTGCCCCGCGATCACGCCGGGCTTGAATATTGCTTCACAAACCGCTGAAATAAGGCCCGATTCGGCAGCATGGCCGGATTGGTGTTCCGCGTATGATCCATTCCGCGCAAACGGAATGAGCTTCTCTTTGTTGAGCCTGATCTCGCTGAAGACCGTTCCGGATCACGCTCCAGCGTGAGGATTTCGCCCATGGACAAGAGCCCTGACGCCTTCCGTACCATCAGCGAGGTCGCCGAAGATCTCGACCTGCCACAGCATGTGCTGCGCTTCTGGGAGACACGCTTCAACCAGATCAAGCCGATGAAGCGCGGCGGCGGCCGTCGCTATTACCGGCCGCAGGATGTCGAACTGATCAAGGGCATCCGCCACATGCTCTACGACCAAGGCTACACCATCAAGGGCGTGCAGAAGCTGCTGCGCGAGAACGGCAATCATTTCCTGGTTGCAATCGGCAATGGGGACATGGCCGCCGTCGAGGCGATCTCGCAACGAAAGCAGGCCGATCAGGTGCCTCTGACGCCGGCGGCACAGCCGCGCGGCGGCGATGACGAGCTGGTAGGTCAGCCAAGGGTCAAGCCGAGCCGCCGCTTTTTCGGCCTGGGCAAGAGCGATGAGGAAGGCCCGGTTCAGCCGGACTCGTCGAAACTCTCGCGCGACAATCGCGCGCTGCTGCAGGAGGCGCTGTTCGACCTCCTGGAATGCAAGCGCCTGCTTGACCAGGTGCGCTGACATCAGCGCGAAGCGCATTGAAGCCTCGATACCGGAACCCGCCTCGGGGTGAGGCGTTACGTTTCCTTCTGCAAGACGTCGTTCAGCAAGACGACGTCGCATGGCAAGACAAGGAAACGCATGATGGCATCTTTTTCGACCCTTTCGGACATCGACCTCGAAAAGCAGGTCGCGGCCCTCTCGAGGGAACTCGCGGCGTTGCGCAAGGCGGTGTCAAAGCGGGGTGGCGCCTACTATGAAGATGGCCGCGATGCCGCTTTCGACACGTATTCGGATCTCGCGGGACGCCTGCGCGATGCGATGCCGGCAATCCGCAAACAGGGCAGGGTGGTCGAGAAATCGGCTCGTGACCATCCGGCTGCGGCCGCTGCGGTTGGGCTTGTGGTGCTCGGTCTGGTCGCCAGCCTGCTGTTCAGCCGGCGCTAAGGGGCGCTCTCGGTCATAAGACAAGGAATTCAAACAAGAAAATGGCGGCGGCCCTTGGAGGGTGAGCCGCCATTCTCTTCGCTGTCAGTGGTTACTTCGCGAGCTTGATCTTGGCCTGGGGCGAAACCTGCGCGGTCTGGCTGCATTTGCCATAGACCGTGCCATTCTTATCGGTGGCGTCGGTATAGGTGCCCTTGCACTCGATCGAGAGCACCAGACAGTGGCCGGCGCCTTTGCAAACCGCGCCGCCGTCGCCGGTGGGGTGCGTGCCGTTGGCGAAAGCCGAATTCGTCATCGACATCGAGCCGATCGCCGAAATGGCGATGGCGGCAGCGAGCGAGAGGCGCTTGAAGCTCGAGATGTTGGTCATTTCTGCATTTCCTTCCGTTTGATTGGGGATCGCCTTTCCGGCGTCCGTCTGGTTGGGGATCGCCTTGCCGGCGTCCATGCAGGCTTAGTGCCGCCCTCGAGGGAAAGGTTCATGCGGGCGTGGATAAAAATGCGCGCCGCCCTCGGCAGGGGCTTTGCGCGCCAGTGATCAGCCGTGCTTTGGCATCCCGTACGGAGCGCGTCGGCATGGACGCGCGGGGGATGTCATCGGCATGGGCGTGCGGGGATGTGATCAGAGCGGCAGCCGCCCCAGCACGCGTCGGCATGGCGGTCTCGGGGCAGGTATCGCGGCTCATGGCGAGCGCACGGACGCGGCGGGATTGGGCAGATAGCTCTGCTTCAGGAAAAATCGCGTCACAAGGGCGGGTTGGCGAAGCGTGAGCTGCAATCGCGCGACCGGCAGAACGATGCTGTCTGTCCAGGAGATATCGGCCTGGCCATCATCGGGATGCCTGGCCCTGTTCGCGAAAGCCCGGTCTCGGGCTTGGCATTGCATGACCAGGAGAAGACCAGCCTTGAACAAGAAACCGAGGCCGGTCTTCTCGTTGGCAGTCTGTATTTAGTAGGCCTTCTTCACATGGTGGCGGTGATGAACGTAGTGGTGAACGCGGTGATGACGAACATGGTGATGATGGACGCGGTGATGACGATGATGCTTTGCCATCGGGGCCGCATCGGCGCTCGTCGCACCGATGACCGGCGCCGTGAAAGCGAGTGCAACTGCAAGCCCGAGGGCCGAGAGGAGGGACTTCTTCATGGATCGTTTCCTTCTTTCGCCGGCAGATCTTAAAATCGGGTCGATGGCCCGATCGCCGCGAATGGAATTACGCTCCTGATTTTTTTCGTCAGTATTTCCCGATTGTAGAATTTTGTTTCCGGCGTGTTTCTGGGGAACCGGCTTCCCGACACTTTATTGTGAGGGCCGAAAAGCCGGCTCTTGCCGCTGATTTTGGCTACATCGGCGGGATCACGCCATTGTTTCCCACCACGACGCGGCTGGAACTCAGCGTCCCGTCAGCCTCGCGCTGGGCGGTGGCGAAGACCGTTGCGCCCGGCTTGAGATCGGCCGGCGTGGCTGGGGCGAAGGTCACGACGGGCGTGTCGTCGGGGATCGAAATCTTCTTGGTCTGCCCGTTGTCGTAGGTCAGCGTCACGGCGCGCCCGCTTATGTCGGTGACGTCGGCCACGGTGCCGTTGGTCATGCGGCTGTTCGGCTGCAGATCCCAGGGACGGTCGCCTTCGCCGGTGCCTTTCAGGGCGGCTGGGAAAATCACCACCTCCAGCGCGCCGCTGCCGCCATCCGCCTTCGAGACGGAGGCGATGCCGAGGAAGTCGCCCTGCTTGATGTCCTTTTGCGAGGCGCTGGCGACGCCGGAGATCTTCCACCCGGTATTGAGCTTGATCGCGGAGGTGTCGCCCTGGCGGGTTTTGACGGTCAGCAGCGACGGCTCGAAACTGACCACCGTGCCGCGCACGCGTAGCGTGTCAGCCGCCTGGGCGGTCGCCGCTCCGGCGATGAAAAGGCTGGAAATCGTGCCGAGCACGAGGAGGGACGTCTTGAAGTTCATAGTGGGGATCCTTCTGGGAACGGGCCGGCTGGAACCGGATGGTTTTCACGCCGGCGCATCAGAACAACGAACAGGTGGGCCTAAACCTCCGGGCAAAAAGGTGCCGTGCCGTTCAAAAGAACTTGATGGGCGTCGATGTGCGTGGATCGCCTTGCGGGTCCGGTTCACGATAGCGTGACGGCCTGTTTGGCTCTTGGCAAATCGCTGGCGAGCGGGCATGTTCCTGCTCGTCTCAGGCAACGCTCCATTTTGATCAAACTCTTTCAGCCAGCGGAGTTGCCAATGCCCAACAATGCAAAAAGCCATGCCCTCTCCGAACCGTTAGCCAGTGAGATCGGGCCGAATTACACCACCCTCAGAGCCATGCGGGAAACCCGCGGATACAGTGTGGAAGAGCTTTCCCTGACCTGCGGCCTGTCGGTCGGCGAGATCGAGGACATCGAGAACGGCCGGGCGGCCGATCCGTCGAAGCTGCGTCGTATTGCGTCCGCGCTTCGCCTGCCTCAGGACGCCCTCATCGCTGCCGCCGCGCCGATACCGGCCGCGCAAGGCCGACCCCTGGCATAGGCCTGGACCAGCCATACAAAAGAACCCGCCAAGGCCCGCCTGGCGGGTTTCTTGTTGATGTGACGGCGTTCTCCATCAGGCCGGGCTTGCCGATCTACAGATCGCGCGTGTTTATACCTGCGGCATCCAAATCTGCGCCAATCGCGCCTGCCATGTACCGAGGTTGAACCGTGGTTTTTTCGATATGAGCCTGGACTCCGTTCGTGCCTTCTTCGCCGCTCATGCAGCTGACATCGAGGTCATTGTCACGCAAGCAAGCTCGGCGACGGTGACGCTGGCGGCGCAGGCGCATGGCGTCCTGCCGGCGCAGATTGCCAAGACGATCTGCCTGCGCGTCGGCGAGCGCACCATGCTGGTGGTGACCAGCGGCATCGCCAGGTTGGACAACCGCAAGTTCAAGGACCAGTTCGGCGGCAAGCCGCGCATGCTGGACGCGGACGAAGTGGTTGCCGCCACCAGCCATCCGGTCGGCGGCGTCTGCCCGTTCGGCCTGCCGTCGCCGCTGCCGGTCTATTGCGACGTCTCGCTGCGGGATTTCGGAGAGGTGGTACCTGCGGCAGGCGCTACCAACGCGGCGGTGCGGATTGCACCGCAGCGGATGGTTGAGCTTACCGGCGCCGAGTGGGTGGATGTGTGCCAGTAGCCAACGAGAGGAGGCAAATTAGCGTGTAACTACAAAATTGCCTTCGGATGGCGGTACCTTGTCCCTGCAAAAGCTGTGCTTTTCGAACATCCAGCATGCGCGATAAAATGCTCGAAATGAGCGCGCATACCGTCATCCCCAGAGCGATGCGCACGAACTTGGCCGTGGCATTCAGGACAGCGCTTCTTTCGACTGGCATCAAAGCGGTCAAGTGCATCGACAATTGAAACTTCGAGCCAAGCCTTGTTCGCCCACATTTCAAACATCTCTGAATTAATTGGCATTTTACCCCCCCCCAAATGGGATATGCGTAGTCGACTGCCTGATTCAGCTATTTCGGGCGACTTGTTACGGTCGGCCGGATTGTAGAAGTTTATGTCACTAGGCATCGATTTCGATATCAAGAAAATTGCGAACGTCGTCCCCGCGAACAAATCCCACCTATCTGCTCACATGCCCTCTAGCTAAGGAAGAGAGTGGTGATCATTCCGACTATCCCTGATGCTACTAAATTGCCCGCTGCACCCTCCGCGATCGTCCTTATGGAATGGAGCGCCGCTTCAATCTTAGCGTTCGACGGCGTGGGATTCCTGACCTCTTCCTCTAAATGAGCTAGAGGCTCTCCGATTGCGCTACGATGGGTCTCAGGCAAAGCAGACATCAAAGGCTTCAACTGATCCACAAAGGCCTTGATCTGATCCATATCCACCTTGAATGAAACGTTCGTAGACATGTCAGTTGAATTGATGTTCACCCTAGAATTGGCACCAGCAAAATTGTTTGTAATATTCTGTATAACGGATTGAGAATTTGAGGTCGCTAGACCACTTCTCCTGACGTGGATTATGAAAAAGCCTGCAATATGACCAGATAAGCCTGCGTGAAATTGAGGGTCATTAACAATATAATCTTCGACCATTCCGCTTGGCAGGGTACGTAAGATATGGTCACCTACCTCAACCGGCAATTTAGGATCATGAACCTGAATCTTCATACCAGTAACGATAGCCGGAATGTTTTCGCGTTCGACGGTTCCGTCCGGCTTCACAAGCGTAACACGGTCATTTGATAGATTTTGAAATGGCATATAGTCCTCCCGGTTCTCCCGACATTAGCATGTCACATATCCGTCGCACCTACGAATCGGAATAAACGGCTGTTGTTCGAGCTGACACTACCGACGGCGGCTTGGGGCGGTCAGAGATGGGATCGCCGATTGCGGAGGCTGGTTGAGCGACTAAAATCCTGGGTTGAATTTCGATACCACTGGACCTGGAGAACGGTATGGGTAGGCAACAGCCGCCTCCGCCCGAAATCGGTACATTTTCCGCCTATGGCTGAGTGTCCTAAGACTGGCGAAATTCTTTAAGCCAGCGCATGCTGACTACGTGCGTAGCCGATCTTGATTGGGGGGTAGTAACGCTCGAAACCGGCGGCGGACCTTAGGCCCCCGTTTTTTGCAAAACTGGTACCGAGGCGGCTATTTTTTTGTTCCGGCCGTTCCACCACTCGGGGTGGTTTTGGGGGCGGAACTGCCTGTCGTCGGGCGATATCCGTCCTTTGGATTTTTACTCGGTTGGTAACCTTTTTGTTCTGTGGTGGGTGTGCTTGGCTTAGTTGCCATGGCGCGCCTCCGATGGGTCTATGAACTCGATGGTGCTGATCTCAGAGCCCGCAATATAAGCACTTCGGTTTGTCTCGTCCCACAATTTGTCGCCGTCTTCGCGTTCAACAAAAATTTGCTGGATATAAATGTCACGATCACCGGGCTCGGATGACGCGAACGATTCAGCACCATACCAACCGCGAAAATAGGTGCCGTCTTTCAGTTTAACAATGACCCATTCTGCCTTCCGTTGGCCGAATTTCCAATCCCAGGCGGTTGGGATCGGATGCACGATTTCCAATCCTAGGGAACGGAGAACCCAGGCAGTCCATCCGTGCTGATAAGCGAGTCCGAGAAATGTCCCAATTGTCAGCGGGCCAATAAGTATGAGGACCACCCACAATGCCCAAATTTGGCGAGGGGTCGAACCGCTTTTGTAGACTGCCTCGAAAACCGGCAGGAAGATCGCTAGGTACAGTAGCGTCACAATTGCATAGGATAGGAATTCTTCACTGTGGGCTTTTCGCCGCCCGGTGAAGAATCTTGATCGAACGAAAATAATCAGGGCACCCGGTACAAGCAGAGCAAGGCCTAGTGCAACTTGCTGAACGTCTGCTATGGCGATATCCGGCATCGGCCCCCAGCCTCCAAATGTGATCCCTGAGCAACCGACACGGGGTAGCTATTCCGCAGGTTTTACCCGCCGTGCTATCCGGAACGCAAAAAGCAATTAAAAAACTAAGAGGACTTTTGGGGGCAAGTCCTTGTCTTAAAATGGTCGGAGTGGCCGGATTCGAACCGACGACCCCTTGACCCCCAGTCAAGTGCGCTACCGGGCTGCGCTACACTCCGGACCGAGCGCGATGTATCGTGATAACCCTGCCCGGGTCAACCGAAATTCGGCGTTTATTACGCGGGTGTGGATGCGATCGCCGGCGCGCCTCGAAATGCCGGTCGCGACAGCCGCTGATGGCGGTATTCGAGCGCGATGGCGCCCCACACCAGCCCGAGCAGCAGATACATATGGCGCCAGTGGTCGATGTCGATGAAGTTGCCGAGGCCGATATTGCCGATGAAGGCGACATAGGCGCACAACAGATAGGGCTGCCACGGCCGGTCGCGCAGCAGGATGCGGAACCCGGCCACCATGGTCCAGACGACGAGCGTCAGGAACGACACGAAGCCGAGCCAGCCATAGTCCATCAGCATTTTCAGCCAGATGTCGTGCGTGTCCTCGCCGAACATCTTGCCGAAGACCAGCGGCCCGATGCCGAACGGATGCTCCATCGCCATCTGGAAGCCGATTCCGTAGCGGGCGAAGCGGCCGAGGCGGGCGGTGTCATAGCTCTGTTCAAGATGCGCGCGGCTGGAGAACATCTCCGACACACCGGGCAATTGCAGGATGACGATGATGGCGACCGTCAGCAGTGCCAGCGCGGCGATGGTCATGATCACCACGCGCAGCCGGAACTTGCCGCTAGCGCTCTGCAGGAACAGGCAGCCGGTGAGCAGCACGGCAGAGACGGCGAACATGCCCCAGGCGCCGCGCGAGAAGGAGAAGAAGATGCCCAATGCGATGATCAGCAGCGGCACCGCCAGCAGCGGCATGCGCGCGATCGATCCTGTCAGGATCAGATAGAGCAGATAGATGCCGGGCAGCACCAGGAACGGCCCAAAGACGTTGGGATCCTGGAAGGCGCCGGCGGCGCGGTCGTATTTGGTGAACATTTCGGCGCCGGGGAAGGCATGGAAATAGCCTGCTATGCCAAGCAGCGAGGTCGCCACCGCCGAGACGACATAGGCATTGAAGATCGGCCGGTAGAGGCCTGGCTGCGTGGCGGTGACCGAGGCGAAGAACACCGCGCTGAAGGCGAGAAACAATGACACGGAGAGATAGAGCGGCGTGAAGGCGAGGTCCGCCATCTGCGTCATGGAGATCATCCCGCCGATGTTCATCGTCACCAGCAGCACCAGAAGCGGCATGGCCGCGCGCGAAATCCGCAGGCCGAAGAGCGCCCAGATGGCGATCAGCCCGGCCATGTAGATTTCGTAGGGCGCCGGCTCGCTGATGACGAAGCCGGACAGAAGGATGCCGACCACCACCGCACTGGAGGAAATCAGGGCGATCAGCTTGGCGTTGACCGCGGCCTGCGGCACCTCATGGGAAATCGCGCTCAATAGGCGTTTTCCGTGTTGAGCAGCCGGATCGGCGTCAGGAACAGGATTCTGAGATCGAACAGCAGCGACCAGTTCTCGATGTAGTAGAGGTCGTATTCCGTCCGCATGCGGATCTTCTCGTTGGTGTCCATCTCGCCGCGCCAGCCGTTGATCTGCGCCCAGCCGGTGACGCCGGGCTTGACCTTGTGGCGAGCGAAATAGCCGTCGACCACCTCGTTGTAGAGCAGGTTGTGCGACTGCGCGGCGATCGCATGCGGGCGCGGGCCGATCAGCGACAGCGAGCCCAGCAGCGAATTGACGAACTGCGGCAGTTCGTCGATCGAGGTCTTGCGAATGAAGCGGCCGACGCGGGTGACGCGCGGATCGTTCTTGGTCACGGTCTGCTTGGCGGTCGGATCCGACCGGTCCGTGTACATCGAGCGGAACTTGTAGACCTCGATGATCTCATTGTTGAAGCCGTGCCGCTTTTGCTTGAACAGCACCGGCCCCTTGCTGTCGAGCTTGATGGCGATCGCGGTCGCCAGCATCACCGGCGAGAAGACGATGATGCCGATCAGCGAGAAAACGATGTCGAAGGCGCGCTTGGCGACCGAATCCCAATCGTTGATCGGCTTGTCGAAAATATCGAGCATCGGCACCGAGCCGATGAAGGAATAGGCGCGCGGACGGAACTGCAGCGCGTTGGAATGCGCCGAAAGCCGGATGTCGACCGGCAGCACCCACAGCTTCTTCAACAGCTGCAGCACGCGCGTCTCGGCGGTCAGCGGCAGCGACACGATCAGCATGTCGATGCGGGCGATGCGGGCGAACTCGATCAATTCCGAAATTGTGCCGAGCTTGGGATAACCGGCAACGATCGGCGGCGAGCGCTTGTCGGAGCGGTCATCGAAGATGCCGCAGATGCGGATGTCGTTGTAGGGCTGCTTTTCGACAGAGCGAATCAGGATTTCCGCCGCCTTGCCGCCGCCGACGATGACGGCGCGCCGCTCCATGCGGCCGTCGCGCGCCCAGCGCCGGATCATCCTCGACATCACCAGTCTGAGGCCGAACAAGAGAACGAAGCCGACGACGAACCAGGTGCCGAACAAAAGCCGCGAATAGTCTTCTGACATCTTCGTGGCGAAGGCCGTCAATGCCATCAGGGCGAAGGCGCCGGCCCAGACCAGCAGGATGCGGCCGAAATTGGCGATCGGCCGCATCAGCGAGACCACCTGGTAGCAGTCGGTAACGTCGAGCAGCACCACGGCGAGGAACGACGCGGTGGCGATGGTCACCGGATATTGCCAGGCGAGATAGTTGAAGAAACCGACAAAGTAGAAATAGACGCAGAGCCCCGAAAGGAACAGCAGCCCGAATTCGACCATGCGCAGGACGCCGCTGACCATGATCGGCGACATCGTATCGCGCCGGTATTGCGACGCGACCTGCCGGGCGACATCGTTCATGCCGCCGGGCGCATCGCCATCGGTCGGGCCGTCGAATTTACGCACCGCTTCGGGTGAAAAGCGGCGCGCGGGATCGATCTCATTCATGGAACAGTCCGCAAGCTTCCCCAGGGTGAATAGCAAAAGAGAGCTAAGAAACCCTTGAAACAACGCGTGGCTTTGGAAACGCTCAGGCGTTACCTGCCGAGCGCGGCGAAATAGGCCTTCTCGATTTCTGCGGCCATCACGTCGGCACCGAAGCGCGCCCTGAGGCCAGGGCCATCGGGCATCAGGGCGCCATAGGCGGCAAGGTCGGCCAGCGCCTCGCTCATCTTGCCGGCCAGTTCGGCCGGATCGGGGCGGATCAGGGCAGGGGAGCCGGAACCGAAGATCTCCGGTATGCCGCCGACGGAGGTGGCGATCATCGGTCTTGCCGCGGCAAGTGTTTCCAGCACGATATAGGGCATGGCTTCCGCACGGGATGGAACGACGACGAGCTCGGCAAGTGCGAAGGCTTCCCTGGCCGGCATCGGCGACAGGAAGCGGACATGGCCTTGAAGTCCCAGGCGCTTTACCTGCGCGTGGTAGCGCGGCAGGTCGTCGCCGTCGCCGACCATCACCGCGCTCAGTGCGCGGCCAAGCCGCGGGCCGGCGGCGGCCAAAGCGTCGATGAAGATGTCGGGTCCCTTCAGGTCGCGCATCATGCCGATATAGAGCAGATCCGCCGCATCGGGTCCGATGAGTACCGGCTCGAATTCGGCGGCGCGCAGTCCGTTGTAGACCAGTGTGTTGGGGATCGGCGGCTCGCCCACCTTCCTGCGATAGGTTCGCCGCTCGTAGTCCGAGACGAACAGCAGGCAATCGGTGAAATGCGCCATGGAGCGCTCCAGCGCGAAGAATAGCTTCCCCGTGGCTGTCGTTTCGTCATAGTGGAGGGAGCCGCCATGCGGCGAATAAAGGCGGGCTACGCGAGACCTTGATACCCGCAACAAGGAGCCGAACAGACGGGCATAGGCGCCACCCTTGGCGCCGTGCCCATGCAACACGTCCGGCCGCAATTCCTTGATGATCCTGTAGGTGCGCCGGGCCGAGGCGAGATCGCCCGGGCCGACATGGCGCTGCATTGGCGTGCGATGGATGCCGAGCGCCAGCATGTCCTTCATCTGCTCGAACAGGCGCTCTTCGAATTCCCCGCCTGTGGTCGAATCGCAGACGATGCCGACCACATGGCCAGCGGCGACCTGTGCTTCGGTCAGGTCGCGCACATGCCGGAAAATTCCTCCGACCGGTGAACGAAAGCAGTGGACGATCCTGAGCTTGTCCGCCACGTGGTGTCTGTCAGAACAGGCGTTCGCGGACGTAGACGGTATCTCCGGGCAGCAGCGGATCGGATGTCACCACGCGGCCGGTCATCACCTTGCCGTTGATGTCGCGGGTGATGTCGACGCTTTCCTGGTTGGCGCGCGGCGAGAAGCCACCGGCAATGGCGATGGCCTTCTGCACGGTCAGGCCGGGCACGTAGGAATACTGGCCGGCGGCACCCACTTCGCCCATGACGAAGATCGGCCGGTAGCGATCGATCTCGACCGAGACGTCGGGGTCGCGCAGATAGCCTTGCCGCAATTTGTCGGCGATCTCCTTTTCCATCTGCTGCGCGGTGTGGCCACGCGCCGGAATGGCGCCGACAAGCGGGAAGGAGAGGTAGCCGGATTGGTCGACGCTGTAGGTGTTGGTCAGGCCATCCTGCTCGAACACGGTGACGCGGACACGGTCGCCGGCACCGAGACGGTAAGGCTGGTCGAGGACCTCGTGGAAGGCTGCCGGCGTCGGGCGGTAGCTGGAGCAGCCGGCAAGCATCGATACGGCAAGCAGAGCGTGAAAGAGGGAAGCAGTGCTTTTCATGATCGGATACGTACCTTCGACTGGCCGCTGCGGCGTCGCAGCAAACATCTGGGATCGGGTCCGTTATCATCCTGTTAGGGTTAATGGCCGGTAAAGGAGCCGGCCGATAGCGCTGCACGAAGCAGGGGTCTTGCCATTTTTATCGTTTTTCTTGGGGTACCCGCAGTAATCCCTAATGGAGGATTACCGTGATCTTAACGGCTGAGTTACCATAGTTGTTTACGGTGCGTCCTGACCCAGTTTCGGAGTAGGGATGCATGTCCGTTCAGTCCGCGGCCGCAGATGTCGACGTTGACCTCAGGCAGCTCTTCGCCAGCCTGGCGAGGAACTGGCTGCGCATATTGCTCTTCGTTCTGGTGGTGACCGGTCTGGCGTTTGCGTTCGCTTCATTCGCGACCAAGCATTACAAGGCCCAGACGCAGGTGGAAATCGCCCCGCGCGAATCCATCTATACCCGTCCGGCCGGCAGCAACAATGATGGCGACAAGCCGATCCTGGATGAACAAGGCGTCGCCACCCAGGTCCAGATCATTTCGTCCAACGAAATCCTCAAGCAGGTGGCGCAGAAACTCGGCCTGGCGCGGCTGCGTGAGTTCGACGAAACGGTCAACATGTCGGCGCTCAGCCGCGTGCTGATCCTGCTTGGGCTGAAGAACGATCCCATGGATGTTCCGGCCGACGAACGCGTGTTGAAGAAGATGCGCGAGAAGCTCAACGTCTTCGGCGTTGAAAAGACCCGCATCATCGCTATCGAGTTCTCCTCCGAGGATCCCAAGCTCGCCGCCGCCATCCCCGACGCCATTGCCGCTGCCTATATTGCGGGGCAGGGCGCGGCCAAGAGCGAATCGAACACCGCCGCCGCCGACTTTCTGGCGCCCGAGATCGCCGACCTGTCGAAGCAGGTCAGGGATGCCGAGGCCAAGGTCGCGGCCTACCGTGCGCAATCCGACCTGCTGATGGGCGGCAACAATGCCACCCTTGCCACCCAGCAGCTGGCCGAGCTGTCGACGGAATTGTCGCGGGTGCGGGCCAATCGCGCCGCGGCCGAAGGCACCGCCGACAGCGTGCGCAAGGCGCTGCAGAATGGCGGCTCGCTGGATTCGCTGCCCGAAGTGCTGTCGTCCGACCTGATCCAGCGTTTGCGGGAACGGCAGGCCGAGCTGCGCGCCACCATCGCCGATCTGTCGACGACGATGCTCGACAATCATCCGCGCGTTCGCGCCGCCAAATCACAGCTCGCCGATCTCGACGCGCAGATACGCAACGAAGCCCAGAAGATCATGAAGGGCCTGGTGATGCAGGCCGATGCCGCCAAGGCGCGCGAAAGCCAGCTCGTCTCCGACGTCAACCAACTGAAGGCGGCTTCGGCGCAAGCCGGCGAGCAGCAGGTCGATCTCGACGCGCTGCAGCGCGACGCCGCCGCCAAGCGCCAGCAGCTCGAGCTCTATTTGACCAATTACCGCGAGGCAGCTTCGCGTCAGGACCGCAATTATGTGCCGGTCGACGCCCGCGTCGCCTCACCGGCTTCGGTGCCCTCCGAGCCATACTTCCCCAAGGTTGGGCCGATCGTTGGCGCGGCTGCTGCGGCTTCGCTTCTGCTCGCGGCCATATTCACGTTGCTCAGGGAACTCTTCTCGGGCCGCGCCATGCGCCCGGCCCCAGGCGCCCGTTTTGCGCCGATCGACGAAGTGGCTATGCCGGCAACGGCGCGCCAGCAGCCGGACGCCCCTGAGCCATCCCGCCTGGAGCCGGTTGTCGCCAGCGGGTTCGTCGATCGTGGCGCCGAGGCGCAATGGCCCGAAGCGGTCATGGAACCGCAGATGGTGATGCAGCCGCGGCCCGTTGCCGAGCCCGAGCCTGTCGTCAAGGCAGAGCCTGTCGCCGAAGTCGAATCGGTTGCCGAGCCGGAGCCGGTTGTCGAGGCCCAGAGGCCGCGCTCGGTGCTCGGTGAGATCGACATCGAGAAGGCCGCGGAAAAGCTGATCGCCAGCGGGGCCGCCCGCGCCATATTCGTTTCGCCCGAAGGCGACGAGGCAGCCGCGTCGGCGATCCTGGTGGCGCGCGAAGTGTCCGACGCCGGCCTGCGCGTCCTGTTGCTCGACCTCACCGCCTCGGGCGCTGCCTCACGGCCGATGCTGGACAGCGGGCTTTTACCGGGGATCACCGACCTGCTCGCCTCGCAGGCGCAGTTCAGCGAAGTGATCCATGCCGATCTTTATTCTGATTGCCACGTCATTCCCGTCGGCACCGCCGATCCGGTCCGCGCCATGCGCGCCGCCGACCGGCTGCCGATCATCATGCAGTCGTTGACCACCGCCTATGATCTGGTGGTGGTCGAATGCGGGYCGGCCGACGCGCAAGGCATCAGTCGTCTGGGAGCCGAAGCCACCGAGGTGTTCCTGTCCATGCTTGAACCGGATGACGAGGTCACCAAGGCCGCGGTCAAGCTGATCGAAAGCGGTTATCCCGACCTGACGCTGGTGACGCCGCTTGGCCACGAGCCGCCGGGCACTCCGGGACGGCGCTCCGCGGCCTGAAACCCGCGCGCTCGGCCTATCCCAGCTCCAGAGTCGTCACGCCGAACACCCTCTTGGCATCGAGCTTCGGCGGCGAGCCCTTGTACATGCGGGTGGTGCTGAAGGTCGGTGAGAAACCGGCCGCCTCGAGCGCAGCGATGAAATCCACCTGGTTAGTCGGCACGTCGATGTTCAACTCGCCACCCTCGCATGCGCCCGCCAGCTCCCCGAGCAGTTCGAGCGCGGTCTGCACGTCGTCGGCGAAAAGCGGGCCGATCTTGAAGCCGCTTCGGCAGGCTCGCGCCACCGCATAGCCGGCCGTTCCCCGCGACGTGATCGCCGCCACGGCATGATGTGGCGGCAGCAGCCATCGCTGCAGGAATGAGCGCCGGGGCGCAGGAAAGCAAAGCGCATCGTAGGCTATGATGTCGGGCACCGGCTGCGCGGTCACGATACGAGGCCGCTCGGCGCCGGCGGGCAGGGAAGCAGGGCGTCCGCTGTAGCGGATGGTCTCGTAGACCGGCATGAACCGCTTGCTCCGGTAGTTGGCCTGCTGTTCCTGGACGCCATCGAGGCCGATGGTGCGCCCGGCCAGCCTGTCCATGCCCGCAGTCCACACCGCCTTGCCGTAGCCCTTGCCGCGCATGTCCGGGCGGCAGATGTAAAGGCCGATGAAACCGAAATCCTGCCCGTAGGCCACCGCCGAGATCGCGGCGACCATTTCGTCCCCGACAAAGGCACCGATGAAGCCCTCCTGGTCCGCCGCCTGAAACATCGCCGCATCTTCAAGGCCGGGATTCCAGCCCTCCGCAGCCGCCCAGTCGATGAGGCCGGACAATTCCCCCAGCGACAGCGTGCGGATGGTTCGATACATGGTGCTCACTCCGCGGCGACTGCTCCGGGCGAGAACGATTTCAGCATACCGCGATAAGGCTTGGCCAGCGGGCTGGCGTAGGCGCCGCGCTTCGATGTCGAAAGGCCGAGCGCGATGAGCGCTTCGGCCTGCTTGATCGCGGCGCCGACACCGTCGATGACAGGCAGTCCGAAATCCGCCTGCAACTGGTGCGCAAGGTCCGCCATGCCGGCGCAGCCAAGCACGATGGCTTCGGCGCGATCCTCTTCGACAGCGCGGGCGATTTCGTCGCGCAGCTTGCCGATCGCGCCTGACGCCGGATCCTCGAGCGCCAGCACTGGAATGTCGGCGGCCCGCACACGCGCCCGTCCAGTCATGCCGTAGCGCTGCACCAGCCCTTCCACCGGCACGCGCGAGCGTTCGGTGGTGGTGACGACGGTGAAGCGCTGGGCGATGAAGGAGGCCATGCTGAGTGCCGCCTCGCAGATGCCGATGACCGGAATGGCGGCCATGGCCCGCGCGGCGTCGAGCCCGGTGTCGTCGAAGCAGGCGATGACCGCCGCCTGCACGCCACGGCGTTCGCCGGCCGCGATCTCCATCAAAAGGCCGGGCACGGCCAGCGCCTCGTCATAATAGCCTTCGATCGAGGCCGGCCCCGTGGACGAGGTGACAGCGATGATTTCGGTCCAGGCGCCGGCGACGCCGCGTGCGGCCGCCGCGATCGTCTCGGTCATGCTCGCCGTCGTGTTGGGGTTCACCACCAGGATCTGCACGGTCATGCTCTCGCCCGGCGGCGGCCGACATAGAGGATGGCGCCCAGCGTCGCCAGGATCACCAGGAAGGAGAACACCGTGGTCACCGTGCCCAGCGCGTAGAGCACCGGCGTCGTGACATTGGTGGTCATGCCGTAGATTTCGAGCGGCAGCGTGTTGAAGGTTCCCGATGTCATCAACGTGCGGGCGAACTCGTCATAGGAGAGCGTGAAGCCGAACAGGCCGACGCCGATCAGGCTCGGCGCGATCATCGGCAGCACGACATGGACGAAGGTCTGCCAGGAGGTGGCACCGAGATCGCGCGCGGCCTCCTCATAGGCCGGCGAGAAGCGGTTGAAGACGGCGAACATGATGAGCACGCCGAACGGCAGGGTCCAGGTCAGATGCGCGCCGAAGGCCGAGGTATACCAGGCGGGCCGCAAGCCGACTTGCTGGAAGACCACGCCGATGCCCAGCGAGATGATGATGGAGGGCACGACGAGACTGGCGACGGCCAGATAGAACAGGGCGGTGGCGCCGCGAAACTTCCGGCGGAAGGCAAGGCCTGCCAGCAGTGACACGACGACGGTAACGATCATCACCATCAAGCCGAGCACCAGCGAGCGCTTGAAGCTGCCGCCGAAATCGCCGACCGACTGGCGCTCGAACAGATTGGCGAACCAGTGCAGCGACACACCGTTGAGCGGGAAGGTGAGGCCACCGGTCTCGCCCTGGAACGACAGGATCAGGATCGCCGACAGCGGACCGTAGAGGAACAGCACGAACAGCGCGAAGAAGGCCGCCAGCACGTAGAATTCGAGGGTGCGTTTTTCGTGGCTCACGTCAAAGCTCCCGGCGGATATCGACGATGCGCAGAATGCCGGCGACCATCAAGAGCACCAGCACCAAAAGCACCACGGCGTTGGCGGCGGCGGCCGGATATTGCAGCAGCGACATCTGGTTCTTCATCATCAGCGCCACGGAAGCGCTCTGGCCGCCCGACATCACTTGCACGGTGGAGAAATCCGCCATCACCAGCGTGACGACGAAGATGGTGCCGATCGCCATGCCGGGCTTGGCCAGTGGAATGATGACGTTCCAAAGCACCTGCCAGCCGGAGGCGCCGGCATCGCGCGCGGCCTCGACCAGCGAGCGGTCGATGCGCATCAGCGTGTTGAAGATCGGTGTCACCATGAACAGCGTGTAGAGATGCACCATGGCCAGCACGACCGCGAATTCGGAATAGAGCAGCCATTCGATGGGCTTTGGCACCAGACCCATATGCACCAGCGTCGAGTTGATCAGCCCGTTGCGGCCGAGCACCGGGATCCACGAGATCATGCGGATGATGTTGGAGGTCAGGAACGGCACGGTGCAGACCAGGAACAGCACCATCTGCATGGCCGTGGTGCGGATGTGGAAGGCGAGGAAATAGGCGACCCAGAAGCCGATGAACAAGGTCAGCGCCCAGACGATGGCCGCGAATTTGATGGTATTGAGATAGGTCTTCCAGGTGACCCAGGAGCCCAGCACGTCGGAATAGTTGGTTGTCAGGAAATCAGGATACATGGCTGCGAAGTCGTAATCCCAGAAGGACACGACGACGATCATGATGATGGGCAAAAGCAGGAACGCGCCGAGGATCAGCGCGAGCGGAGCCGACTGCAGATAGGGCGTGACGGCACTGAGCGAAAAGCGGCGGCGACGCCCGGTGGGACTGGCGGCTATGGTGGGGCGTTCGAGGGCGACTGTCATCTAGGCTCTCGGTGCGGGTTTGCAGTCCGGGCGGAGCTGCCTTCCCCTTCTCCAGGGGGAGAAGGGGAAGAGGAGAGGCGCTTGTTCCTTACGCCGCGATGAACTCGTTCCAGCGCTTCACCATGTAGCGGTCCTCGTCCATCACCGAGTTCCAGCAGGCGACCTTGCCCATGCGCTCCTCGAAAGAGCCGCCATCGCGAACGGCGCCGGCCTTCTCCATGACGGTGCCGTCCGGTGCCTTGATCTCGCCCTTGGCCGGCTTGCCCTCGATCCAGTAGCCCCACTCGTCCTCGGTCATGAACTTCTTGGCCGAGACCATGTTGGCCGAGTAGTAGCCCTGGCGGTTGAGGTAGCCGCCAACCCAGCCCGATGTGTACCAGTTGATGTATTCGTAGGCAGCGTCGAGCTCCGCGCCCTTGAGGTGGGCGGCAAGGCCGAGACCGCCGCCCCATGAGCGGTAGCCTTCCTTGAGCGGCTGGAAGCGGCAAGGGATGCCCTTGGAGCGCACGGCGGCCACCGCCGGCGACCACATGGACTGGATGACCACTTCGCCCGATGCCATCAGATTGACGCTCTCGTCGAAGGACTTCCAGAAGGCGCGGAACTGGCCGCCCTGCTTGGCCTTGATCAGGAAGTCGATCGTCTTGTCGATCTCGTCCTTGGTCATGTTGCCCTTGTCGGCATATTTAATGTTGCCCATGGCTTCCATGATCATGGCTGCGTCCATGATGCCGATGGAGGGGATGTTGAGGATGGCGGTCTTGCCCTTGAAGGCCGGGTCCATGATGTCGGCCCAGGTAGTGATGTCGCGGCCGACGAGGTCGGGGCGGATGCCCAGCGTGTCGGCGTTGTAGATGGTGGGCACCATGGTGAACCAGTTGGTCGGCGCCTTGGCGAAGGTCTTGGAGTCCTGCGCCTCGACGTAGCCCACCGTGTGTGGCGCCGTGCCCTGGGCGATCACGCTGTCGGGAGTGAGTTTGCCGGTTTTGAACAGCGGCACCAGCTCGTCGTAATATTTCAGCTTGCTGACATCCATCGGCTGCAGCACGCCGGTGGGGAACACCTTCTTGCAGATCCAGTATTCGATATCGGCGATGTCGTAGCTGTCGGGCTGGGTCACAGCGCGCTGGGCGGCGGCGTCGGAATCGGTTGCCGTCATCTCCAGCGTGATGCCGAGGTCAGCCTTGCACTTGTCGGCAATGGCGTTGAGGTTCGACACGCCGGTGCCAAACTGGCGAAGCGTGATGTTGGACTGCGCCCAGATGGTCGGGAAGCCCGTGATGACGCCCGAGCCGGCGGCGAAGCCGACCGCGGCCGCACCCGTCTTGAGCAGCGAGCGGCGCGAGATGCCAGTCTTGTTTTGCTTGGGTTGCATTGTGTCTGTCATGTCTATTCCCCTGTCTTGTTTTGCTTGGTTGATCTCATGAATGAAGGTGGCCGAGGACGATCGCATCCTCGGCATCCCAGGCGAGCGGTACGGCATCGCCAATGGCGACGGGTTTGGCGAAGAAGTCGGAATCGTCGATGATGACGGTGAAGTCGTCGATGCCGGCGCCAGTGACGGAGAGCTTCACCGTGGCGCCGCGATATTCGATGTTGGCGACGATGCCGGTGAAGCCGAGCCCGGGCGCGGGTGCCTCGCCGATGCGCACATGGTCGGTACGGATGGCGATGTCGATCGGCGCGCCCACTTCCTGTGCTGCGCCGCTGGCGGCGAGCGAACCGCCGCCGTTGACGTCGAAGACGACCATGCCGTCTCGGCCGCCGGTGACCCGGCCGGAGATGACATTGTGGTCGCCCATGAAGCGTGCGACGAAGGCCGTGGCCGGCCGCTCGAACACGTCGCGAGGCGGCGCTGCCTGTTCGATGCGGCCGTCATTCATCACCACGATCAGGTCGGCAAGCGCCATCGCCTCCTCCTGGCTGTGGGTGACGTGGACGAAGGTGATACCGAGCGACGTCTGCAATTTCTTCAGCTCGGCCCGCATGCGGATCTTCAAGAACGGATCGAGCGCCGAAAGCGGCTCGTCGAGCAGCAGCGCTTCGGGATCGGTGATCAGAGCGCGAGCGAGCGCGACGCGCTGCTGCTGACCGCCGGAGAGCTGCGCCGGGCGGCGCGTCGCATAGGCCTCCATCTGCATCAGCTTCAGCATGTCGAGCGCCTTGGCGCGGCGCTTCTCCTTGTCGACGCCCTTCATCTTCAGGCTGAAGGCGACATTGTCGATGAGGTCGAGATGCGGGAACAGCGCATAGGATTGGAACATCATCGCCGTGCCGCGTTTGGCCGGCGGCAGGTCGGTGACGACGGTGTTGCCGAGCCGAACGTCACCCGACGAAATGCTTTCGTGACCGGCGATCATGCGCAGCGTCGAGGTCTTGCCGCAGCCGGAGGGACCGAGCAGGCAGCAATAGGTGCCCGCCGGTATCTTCAGGCTGATATCCTCGACGGCGGTCGTCGTTCCATAGACTTTCGAAACGGACACGATGTCGATCTCGGCGGCTTTGGACATTCAGGCTTCCCCGTTTGGTCGCATTAACCAATGCATCATGCGTGCCAATATCGGGGTGACTGGCCAAACATTTGAATTGTCTAGAAAATCAGGCCTGTCGGCCGTTGCCTATCTGGCGGGCGGCTTTGTGCATTGCACAAATTATGGGCGATTGTGCGCGATATGCACAAAAATCGTATGCAATCTTTTTCGGCTTTGTGTTCACTTTGCCTCTCGTGTGCAGACGGCGAGTCGCGTTAGAAGGGTGCGGGAACATCATCGCCATGAATATTGCCGATCACATCTATTCCACCGATAGCGCCAATCAGGATCGCGCGCAGGCGATCCGCGACAATCTGCGCGACGCCATCGTCGATCGCCGGCTGGCGCCAGGCACCAAGCTATCGGAGGGCGAGGTCGGCACGCTGTTCGATGTGTCGCGCACCGTGGCACGCGCGGCCCTGCAGATGTTGTCCTTCGAAGGCCTGGTGCGCACGGAGCGCAACCGCGGCGCGTTCGTCGCCAACCCCTCGCCCGAGGAGGCGCGCCAGGTGTTCGCCTCGCGCCGGCTGATCGAGCCCGGCATTGCCATTGCCGCCTGCGGGCGCGTCACATCAGCCGACATCGCCGCCTTCAGGGCTCAACTCGACGAGGAGGGCCGCTTCATCGCCGAACGCGGTCCGACCGCGCGGCGTTCCGAGATCAAGGCGTCCGGCGATTTCCATCTGCTGCTTGCTTCGGTCGCCAGCAACGCAATCCTGCAGCGCTTCATGGAGGAACTGGTCGCGCGCTCCTCGCTTGTCATCGCGCTTTACGGGCGGTCTGGCGTGTCAGCCTGCGGGCACAGCGAGCATACCGAAATTGTCGGCGCGCTGGAGAGCAGCGATTGCGAACGGGCCAGCCAGCTGATGCTGCGCCACATCGACCATATCGAGGCCGATCTCGATCTGCGCGTCAGGGCGGGGCCGGCGCTTCGCGAGGCTCTCAATTTCTGACGGCTAGTTTTCGTCCGTGGCAGCTGCTGCCTGTCCGGCTGCCTTGCGGCGCAGCATCTTGGTCAGCTTCCAGATCGTCGGGCTGTTCTTGACGAAGGCCTTCAGCCGCGCGCCCTGGCGAAGCGTCTGCGCCAGCGCACGGCCCTTCAGCGTCAGCGGGACCAGCACCTCGAAATGCCGGGTTTCGATATCGCACCATTGCCGCTTGTAGGGCTCGTCGCCGACGGAAAAATCGTAGACGGCGAAACCCGTCTCGCAGGCTTCCTGGATGTTGTCGAAGAACAGGAAATCGCCGGGACTGCTGGATGCGAGATCATCCTCGGCGATCGCTCCGAACTCGCAGATCAGGCGTTTCCCGGAGCGGCTCGACCCGGTGACGGCGCGTAGCTTGCCGGCGACTTCCAAGCCATGCAGCACGAAAGAGGGCGTGTCCTCGGCCAGGGCCTGCGTGAACAGCGCCCTGAAGAAGGCGCGTGTCTGGTCGCCGCCGAAGACATTGGCAATGCCCATCTTGCGAAAGCGGAGCTCCTTCATCTCGAAGAAGGCGTCGAGCAATCTCTCCACCTCGTCCGGGCTGCGCGCCTCGATGCGCCGATGGCTGCCGACGGCGTCGAATTTGCGCATCTGCGACCGATGTTTCTTGCGTTTGCGCTTGCCGCTGGCGCGCAGCAGCAGCGCATCGAAGCCCCCGCCAAGGTCGACGGCCAGCGAAAGATTGGGGCTGGAGAAATGATCGAGCGATGCGAGCGGATTGGCGATGCCGTCGAGATCGGGCAGCAATCGTTCCAGCGCGATGAGATCGACGTCGGGCCTAGCCTTGGCGATGGCCCCAAACACTGAGTCGACGGCCGCGCTCTCCGCCCTGACCAGCCATTGCGGGTCAGCGGCCGCGAAATTGCCATTGGCATGGCGGCCGCCCATGAAACGGGCGACCCGGAACGGGCCCTGGCTGACAACCTCCAGCGCCAGTGCGACGACCGGCTTGCCTCCGAGAGTGAGCGTCGCCACCAACAGATCGGGCTCGAGCTGCGCGGCCCAGTTCAGGATCCATGTTGCGCCCTGGGCCGGCGCATAAAGCGCCGACCGGCAGAATTCCGCATAGGCCGCCAGCCCGTCCGCACCCACGACGGAGACCGATGGCCCGGCGGCATCCTTCGGCAGGGCGCGTGGCGAAGCCTCGGTCGCCGCAAGCCGATTGCCGTCAAATGACGCCATTGCGTCAACCATACCTCAATCCTTAAGGCGTATTGATCCCGATTTGGGGGGCGCGCAGGCGTATTCCGTGCTTGGATCAGCCTAGGCGCAAAAGGTGAATGAATGATCGACGGTGGGGAGGCAATCCGGAAACTGGCGCTCAACGTCGCCCGCTATACCGGCCTCGCACCACTGGCCAGGCCATTTGTCGGCGGCATCGGTGCCATCCTGATGCTGCACCGCGTGACTGCGACACCGGAAAAACCCGACAGCGTCAACCGCCACCTCAACATCGCGCCGAGTTTCCTTGACGCGGTGATCGCCGACATGAAGGCGGACGGCTATGTTTTCGTCTCGATGGACGAGGCCGTGCAGCGCATCAAGGCAGGCGGCAAGGGCGGCCGGTTCGCCACCATCACCGCAGACGATGCCTATCGTGACAACATGACCGAGGCCCTGCCGGTGCTGGAGAAGCACCGCGCGCCGATCACCATCTATGTGGCGCCGGGGCTGATCGACGGCACCGCCGATCTATGGTGGGATGTGGCCGAGGATATCGTCAACGCGTCGGACCGCCTGACTCTGTCGACCTCGAATGGTCCGGCGGTGATCGATTGCGCGACCCCGGCCAGGAAAAGCCAGGCAATAACCCGGCTGCACGCCTACCTGGCCACCGAGGTTCGTGAGGAAGATCTGCGCACAGTGCTGCGCGATCTCGCCAGTTCAAACGGCGTCGACGCGGACGCCTCGCGCCTGCGGACGCTGATGAACTGGGATGAGATCCGCACCGTCGCCGCGCATCCGCTGGTTACGATCGGCGCCCATACGATCAACCACAGCAATCTGAAGCGGCTTTCCGAGGCCGATGCACGGCGCGAGATCGACGCCGTGAAGGGCATGTTGCGAGCAGAGCTTGGCAGCGAACCACTCCATTTCGCCTATCCCTATGGCTATGCAAGCGCCGTCGGCTGCCGCGAAGTCGGCTTTGTCGCTGACGCCGGCTATGTCTCCGCCGTGACGACCCGCCATGGCGTGCTGCGCGCCGAACATGCCGGCTTCCTGCATGCCTTGCCGCGCATTTCGATCAATGGCCGCTACCAGAGCCTTGCCCATATCCGCACCATGCTGTCGGGCGTGACGACGCCGCTCGCCAATGCTGGCAAGATGGTCGTCACCATCTGACCGGGTTTGCCGTCCGCCTTGAGCGTTGATCCAGCAGCGTATGAGCTGCGAGCCAAGGCAGCCCGTTTCAGCCTTTCGAGCGCGGCTCCAGCATCAGCCACTTGATGATGCCCATCGCCGGCAGCACCCAGAGCAGGCCGCTGAGCAGGAAGAACAGGAATTGCACCAACGCGCTGGACTCCGACAGCCGGGCGACGGCGAAGATCGATGCGACCAGCGCATAGATGATGACCAGTGCCACCAGCAGGAACATTCCGATCAGCTTTTTCAGGCGAATGGGCATGGCTTAGCCTCGTTGATCGCTACCGCTTAGGCCGAACGCAGGACACGCGCAACCCGCGACATCGGGCGCGACGGCGTGCCGCGCTGCATGGTCTTGCCAGCACGGATGCTATGGTTCACCAATCCGCGACATTCAACCGGACTGGACAGATCATGGCTGCCATATCAGCCGCCCACCAATACGTCGCCCGCGACCGCGACCTGCACAACCGCGCGCTTGTGCGCGGCTGGCTTTATGTCGTGCTTCTGGTGCTGTTTGCACTGGTGCTGGTCGGCGGCGCCACGCGGCTTACGGAGTCCGGCCTGTCGATCACCGAATGGCAGCCGATCCATGGCGTCATCCCGCCGCTCAACGACGCCGAGTGGCAGGAGGAATTCCAGCGCTACCAGCAGATCCCGCAATACACCGAGCTCAACAAGGGCATGAGCATCGAGGCGTTCAAGTCGATCTTCTGGTGGGAATGGGCGCACCGTCTGCTGGCGCGCAGCGTCGGCCTGGTCTTCGCCTTGCCGCTGCTGTTCTTCTGGGTGAGCCGCCGCATCGAGCGCGGCCTTGGGCCGAAACTCGTCGGTATTCTTCTCCTCGGCGGCCTGCAGGGCGCCATCGGCTGGTGGATGGTGGCCTCAGGCCTGGTCGACCGTGTGTCCGTGAGTCAGTACCGGCTGGCGACGCATCTGACGCTGGCGGCGCTGATCTTCACCGCCACCATGGTCGTCGCGCGTGGGTTGGCGCCGCATTCGGAGCCCGCCGCCGATCGCTCGACGCAGCGCCTGGCCGGCTTCATCGTGTTCCTGGCGCTGATCCAGATCTATCTCGGCGGCCTGGTCGCCGGGCTCGACGCCGGCCTGAGCTACAACACCTGGCCGCTGATGGACGGCAAGATCATCCCCGGCGATCTGCTGATCCTCGAGCCGGCATGGCGCAACTTCTTCGAAAGCCCGAAGACGGTGCAGTTCATCCATCGGCTCGGCGCCTATACGGTCTTCGCCGTCGCGCTCTGGCACATGATCGCCACGCGTCGTCGACTGCCCGGCTCAACCCATGCCCGCCGCGCGACGCTGTTGTTTGTGCTGGTGCTGGTGCAGGCCTCGATCGGCATCGGCACACTGCTGATGCAGGTGCCGCTGCATATGGCGCTGACACATCAGGGGTTTGCGCTGATCGTGCTGGGTTTCGCTGCCGCGCACTGGCGCGGCACCAAGGGCGCCTATCCCTTGCCGCAGGAGATCGTGCTCAGGAGTTGATCCCGAGCCGCTCGGCCCGTCCCTCAGGTCAGAAATTCGCCCGCACCGCCCGGATCGCCTTGGCGATCGACAGTTCGCGGTTTTCCTCGACCGTATTGTCATCCTCGTGGTGCCAGGCCGCGGACAGGCAGCCATAGGCGATGGCATGGTCCAGTATTGCCGGCGGCGACTGCCCCAGCGTCTTGCCAAAGACTTCGGCCATGTGTGCGATCCGCTGGGGATCGAGGCAAAGCGCGTCGCGGTCGAGCGGGTTGTAGAACATGTTGGCGGCGTCGAAGCCGGGATCGCCGAGCACGCCCTTCGGATCGATCACCAGCCAGCCGCGCGGTCCGTGCAGGATGTTGTCGTGGTGCAGGTCGCCATGCAAGGGCCTGATATCGTGCGGATTATCCAGCAGCCGTCCGGCGATCGACGCTGCCTCGACATAGATGCTGGCATGACCCGCGTCTCGGTCGATTGCGGCTTTCCTGAACAGGCTGGCGTACCGCTCCCTGAGCGGCTGCAGCTCGGGCGGAAAGGGGTGATGCGACGGCGAAAACAGTTTCGCCATCACCTCAGCCGCGATTGCGGTTGCGGCATTGTCGCCCTGTTCATCGAGAACCTGGGTAAGCAAGGTGTCGCCGCCATATTCCAGCAGCATGCTGTGGCCGTCGCGGCCAAGCAGGCGCACCGCGCCTTCACCGCGCCGCCAGGCGAGGAAATGCTCGCCGCGCAATTCGTCGGCGACATCGTCGAAAGGCTTGAGCGCCTTGACGACGGCCGGCGAGCCGTCGCCGCGAACAACCTTCCAGATGCGGCTCGAAAAGGTCTCGGCAATGAGTTCGGGCGCGCTGATTTTCCAGCGCGCCGGGAAAACTGGTGCGTCCATCAAAGCCCGAGCATCAGGTCCATGTTCTGGACGGCTGCGCCCGAGGCACCCTTGCCGAGATTGTCGTAGACCGCCAGCAGCAGCGCTTGCGCGCGTTTGTCGTTGGCGAAGACATAGACCTTCATGCGGTTGGTGCCGTTGTAGATCTCGGGATCGATCTCCGGCATGCGCTCCAGGTGCGCATAGGGCGCCACCTCGACCACGCCGCCCTTGATGGCGGCGAAATGGTCGGCAATGGCTGCATGAAGCTCCGCGCCTGTCGGCACATGCTCGAGGCCGCCGAGCTGCAGCGGCACCACTGTGATCATGCCTTGGGCGAAATTGCCGACCGCCGGCTGCATGATCGGGTCATGTGACAGTTTTGCATAGGCCCGCAGTTCCGGCACATGCTTGTGCTGCAGGGTGAGGCCATAGGGCAGGAACTCCGAGGCGTCCTCGCCCTTGGCGACGTAGTCCTCGATCATCGGGCGTCCGCCGCCCGAATAGCCCGAAATGCCGTTGACGGTGATGGGGAAATCCGCCGGCAACAGGCCTGTCGTGACCAGTGGCCTCAGCGTGGCGATCGGTCCCTGCGGCCAGCAGCCGGGATTGGCGACGCGCTTGGCCGTGGCGATCGTCTTGGCCTGGTCCTTGTCCATCTCGGCGAAACCATAGGCCCAGCCTTCGGCGACGCGATGCGCGGTCGATGCATCGATGACCTTGGTGGTGTCGTTGGCGATCAGCGAGACGCTCTCCTTCGCCGCATCGTCCGGCAGGCACAGGATCGCGATATCGGCCGCATTGAGGAATTCGGCGCGCGCCGCCGTCTCCTTGCGACGCTCGGTGGGGATGGAAATGATCTCCAGGTCGCCACGCTCGGCAAGCAGCGCCCGGATCTGCAGGCCGGTGGTGCCGTGCTCGCCGTCGATGAAGATTTTCGGTTTCATGACCTGATCAAATTCCCTGATATTCCGAGACTATATACCGTTGCCGTGATTCACCGCGGCACCGTTGTGATTGCCGTTGTTCATCTCTTCCTGCCGTGCCTTTCGTTCAGCCAGCAGGCCGAGATACTGCATGGCCACCATCGAGCCGGCGATCGCCGTTATATCGGCGTGATCATAGGCCGGCGCAACCTCCACGACATCGGCGCCGACAATATCGACCTGGTTGAGCTGGCGCAGCGTCGACAGGATCTTCGCCGAGGACGGGCCGCCGGCCACCGGCGTGCCGGTTCCGGGCGCATAGGCCGGGTCGAGGCAGTCGATGTCGAAGGTCAGGTAGGTCTTCTTGCCGCCGGTGCGGTCGACGATGGCGTAGGCGATGTCGGAGGCACGCATCTCCTCGATTTCGTGGCCGTAGAGGATCTTGATGCCGAACGTATCAGGGGCGTGGGTGCGGATGCCGATCTGGATCGAACGGTCCGGATCGATGATGCCTTCCTTGACCGCACGGCCGACAAAGGATCCGTGGTCGATGCGCTTGCCGTCATCCTCCCAGGTATCCTGATGCGCGTCGAACTGCACCAAAGCGAGCGGTCCGTGGATGGCGGCATGTGCCTTGAGCAGCGGCCATGTGACGAAATGGTCGCCGCCCAGCGTCAAAAGGAAGGCGCCTGATTTCAGGATCTTCGCCGCTTCGCGCTCGATCGTGCCGGGGGTTTTCTGGTGGTTGCCGGAGTCGAGCAGGCAGTCGCCATAGTCGACCACCGCGAGATGTTCGAACAGATCGCGCGAGAATGGATACTGAGGGTCATTGTCGAGGATCGCCGAGGCGCGGCGAATCGCCTGCGGCCCGAAACGGGCGCCGGGCCGGTTCGTGACGGCGGCGTCGAAGGGAATGCCCCACACCACCGCATCCGCGCCCTTCACGTCCTTGGTGTATTTGCGCCGCATGAACGACAGCGCGCCGGAATAGGTCGGCTCAAGGGCGCCGCCCGTTTTGGAGCGGGCGGTGAAGGCATGGTCGATGTTCTTGGTCGCCATTACTGGTCCTCGTTTTCATCGGGGTGCAACAACTACAGAACCGGCATGGAAGATGCCAGTCACAGCTTGGGGAGACGAAACGGCGCCGCCCGGGTGCCACGGCAAGACAGGATTTGTCCCATCATGACGCAGGCCGCGTTTCTTAATCCGTCCGATGGCGTGGTGTCGACCCATGCCGGCACGATAGCCGGCGAGCGCTTCCAGGTTCTCGATTCGTGGCGCGGCATCTGCGCGCTGCTTGTGGCGCTGTTTCATTTCCCGACCGCTTCCGCGATCTCGCAGAGCGCCTTCATCGGTTCGTCCTATCTTTTCGTCGATTTCTTCTTCGTCCTTTCCGGCTTCGTCATCGCCAGCAGCTATGCGGATCGGCTGAGTCAGCCGATAGAGGTCGCCCGCTTCGCGCTGGTGCGGTTCGGCCGCATCTATCCGCTGCATGTCATCATGCTCGCGGCCTTTGCGGGCTTCGAACTGCTGCGGCTGATGCTGCCGCAATTGCATGGCACCGGCGCTGCCCCCTTCACCGGCGGTTTCGATTTGAAGAGCCTGCTTGCCAATCTGCTCCTGCTGCAAGGGATGGGCTTCGAGGATCATCTGACCTGGAATGCGCCAAGCTGGAGCATTTCGGCGGAGTTCTTCGCCTATCTCCTGTTTGCCGGCGTGGTCTTCATCGCCGGCGCGCGTGCCTGGATATGGCTTTTCGCCGCCGCCGTCACCGCGCCGCTGTTCCTGTTTGGTTTCTCCACGCATCATATGGACGTATCCTACGATTTCGGCTTCATCCGCTGCCTCTACGGCTTCTCGCTCGGCGCCCTGCTGGCTTGGTTTCAGCATGATTCCATTGCAGGGGCACGACAGCTCCTCGCCAGAAGCGGCCCGCGGCTGAGCTGGACCCTTGCCGAAATCGTCATGGTGGCGGCCATCGTGTTTTTCGTGTCGCTGGCGGGCAGCAATGATTTCGGCATCGCGGCACCCCTGGTGTTCGCGCTGGCGCTGTTTCTCTTCGCCCATGAAGGCGGCTGGATTTCCGCCTTGCTACGGGCGCCGGTCATGCTGACGCTCGGCGCGCTGTCCTACTCGATTTACATGGTCCACATCTTCGTGCAGGCGCGCCTGATCAACGTTGCCGGGCTCGTCGAGCACAAGCTTGGCCTCGGCCTGGTCGGCGACATCGTGCTGCGCGGCTCGCCGGCGACGGGCTTCGGCACCGGCTGGGCCGGAACGGTTGCAATCGTCATCATGCTCGTCGCCACCATCGCCGCGTCGTGGATCACCTGGCGTTTCATTGAAATGCCGGCGATGGCCTGGTTCCGCCGGCTCTCGAAGCGCATTTGACGCCAGATATCGCGACCATCCGCTAGCCGGCTTCGTTCACCCAGATGTCACGGGCATCGCCTATCCCGGCTTCGATCCGGCAAGGAGCGATTCTCGAATGCGGACGATCTGGCTGAGCCTTCTGCTTTGCACGACCCTTGCGGCCGTCTCCGGTCAGGCCTTTGCGGACGAAAGCCGCGCCAGGCAGATCCTCGACCGTTTCGAGCATGCCAACCAGTGGCGCGACCATGTCATGGTGGCCGCCCATCGCGCAGGCAGTATGCAGGCCGGCAAGACGCTTTATGCGGAAAATTCGCTCGCCGCCGTCAAAGGCTCGATCGCCATGGGCGCCGAGATCGTCGAGGTCGACATCAGGCGCTCGAAGGACGGCGCGTTCGTCGTCATGCATGACAGCTGGCTCGACCGCACCACCACCTGCAACGGCGAGGTGGCAAAATACACGCTGGCCGAACTGAAGACCTGCCGCTTGGTGATCGAGGGCACCCGCGCCGTCACCGACGAGAGGGTTTCGACGCTGCGCGAGATGCTGCTGGCGACCAGGGACCGGATCCTGATCAATCTCGACAACAAGCTCGAAGTCGGCGACCTGCCGGGCATGATCGCGGTGGCGCGCGATCTCGGCATGGCCGACCAGGTCATCGTCAAGGAGAACCTCTGGAACCAGACCAGGATTGCCACGGTGAAGGCCGCCATGGCCGCGATCGGCGGCGGCGTCCAGTTCATGCCGATCATCGCCGATGACGCGGTGCATGATGCCGGTTTCGCCGAAACGGTCGACCACGCCTTCTCGCCGCGCGCGATCGAGCTGATCAACTGGCGGGCTGGCGCCGAGACGCTGACCGAAACCGGCGGACCGCTGTTCAGCACGCGCATGCGCGCGGCCGCGGTGCGGGGCAACTGGCACATCTGGGCCGACACTTATGCCATCGTCAACAAGCCCGGCGGGTTTCTCGCAGGCGGCCGTGGCGACGAATTGGCGGTCCAGGCCAGCCTGCCGCGCGAAGCCTGGGGTTTCTGGGCCGATCGCGGCGCCACCATCATCCAGACCGACGAACCGAAGGCGGCCATCGATTGGCTGGCGGCGAACGGTTACCGCGTGCAGTATGCCGGGACGGGCGAACGCATCGAACCCGCCGCGACCGCCAGCATCAATTGATTTGCCGGGATCGGCATCCCTGACTGGTTGTCGCAGGCTGGCCTCTCCTGACGGAACGGTGTCAGCGAGAAGCCGTTATGCCAAGGCATGACCGACACCATCGTTTCCAAGCCCCGCGCCACCTATGCCGCCACTGTCGCCGCGACCAGTCTCGGGTTCGTGGTGGTGCAGCTCGATGTCTCCATCGTCAATCTCGCCCTCAACAGGATCGGCGCTGCACTTTCGATGGGCATAGGCGGCCTGCAATGGGTGGTCGATGCCTACACGCTTGCCTTCGCCTCGTTGCTGCTAGCCGGCGGTGCGCTCGGCGACAGGATCGGCGCCCGCCGGGTGTTCGTCGGCGGCATGGCGCTGTTCAGCATCGCCTCGCTGGTCTGTGGCCTGGCAGGGAGCCCTTGGGTGCTGATCGCGGCGCGCGCCGTGCAAGGCGCGGGTGCGGCTTTGCTGATGCCGTGTTCGCTGGCGCTGCTCAACCGTGCCTACGCTTCGGACAAGGCGCGCCGCGCGCGGGCCGTCGGCCTGTGGACGGCGGCAGGCGGTGTTGCGCTTTCGGCCGGGCCGGTGCTCGGCGGCTTCATGGTCGGGTCGCTCGGCTGGGCAAGCATCTTCCTGGTCAACCTGCCCATCGGCGCGCTTGCCATCTGGATGGCCTACCAGTTTCTACGCGAAACGCCGCTGAAGGCTGAAAAGCCGCCGATCGACTGGGCCGGGCAGGGGCTTGTCGTGCTGACGCTGTTTTCGCTGACCGGCGCCTTCATCGAAACCGGCTCGTCCGGTTGGGCTTCATTGCCGGTTATCGGCGGACTGGCCGTGGCTGCAGTGGCCGGAAGCCTGTTCCTGCTGGTCGAGAGCCGGACCAAGGCGCCGATGTTTCCACTGAAGCTATTTGCCAGCCGCGTGCCGGCGGCGACCAGCCTCGTTGGACTGGCGGTCAATCTGACGCTCTACGGCACGATTTTCATGCTCAGCCTCTATTTCCAGCAGGAAAGGCATTTTTCGCCTGAAATGACCGGGCTCGCCTTCCTGCCGTTCATGGCGGCGGTCACCGTGTCGAACATTGCCGCCGGACGCATCGCCGCGACGTATGGCCCTCGGTTGCCGATGGCGATCGGCCTGCTTATCGGCGCGGCCGGTTTCGGCCTGATGGCGCTGATCCAGGCCGACACCTCTTATCTGTCGCTGCTGTGGCGGCTGCTGTTTCTGCCGGTCGGCATCGGTCTTGCGGTGCCCGCCATGACCACGGCGTTGCTGTCGTCCGTGCCGACGGCAATGTCGGGAACAGCCTCGGGCGTGCTCAACACGGTGCGCCAGTCGGGTGGGGCGATCGGCGTCGCGCTGTTCGGCTCCGCTTTGGCGCTGGGCACGATCCAGGGCATGCAGCTTGCTTTCCTCGCCTCCGCGCTCGCCGTGGCGTTCTCGGCGCTCTGCGCCTTCCTGTTCATCCGCGACGCGGATCATTCCGCAGGATAGGGATTCGCAATGCAAAAAGGCCGCCCGGAGGCGGCCTTTCGATTGCCCAAACTGCGGAGCGCTTAGCGCTTCGAGAACTGGAAGGAGCGGCGGGCCTTCGCCTTGCCGTACTTCTTGCGCTCGACGACGCGGCTGTCGCGGGTCAGGAAGCCGCCCTTCTTGAGCACGGCGCGCAGCGCCGGCTCGTAGTAGGTCAGCGCCTTGGAGATGCCGTGACGCACCGCGCCGGCCTGGCCGGAGAGGCCGCCGCCGACGACGGTGGCGACGATGTCATACTGGCCCGAACGGTTGGAGGCGATGATCGGCTGGTTGAGGATCATCTGCAGGACCGGACGCGCGAAATAGGTCGCGAATTCCTTGTCGTTGACGACGATCTTGCCGGAACCCGGCTTCACCCAGACGCGCGCAATGGCGTTCTTGCGCTTGCCGGTGGCATAGGCGCGGCCCGACTYGTCGAGCTTCTGGACGTGGACGGGTGCCGCGGCCTGCGTATTGGTGTTGCCGGTGGCGGCGCCCAGTTCTGCGAGCGAGGAAAGCTCAGCCATCTTATGCGACCTTCTTGTTCTTGGAATTCAGCTTGGCCACGTCGAGGACTTCTGGCTGCTGGGCGACATGCGGATGCTCGGCGCCTGCATAGACGCGCAGGTTCTTCATCTGGCGACGGCCGAGCGGACCACGCGGGACCATGCGCTCAACGGCCTTCTCGACGACGCGCTCGGGGAAGCGACCCTCGAGCAGCTGGCGCGCGGTGCGCTCCTTGATGCCGCCGGGGTGGCCGGTATGCCAGTAATAGACCTTGTCGGTGAACTTCTTGCCGGTGAACACCACCTTGTCGGCATTGATGACGATGACATTGTCGCCGTCGTCGACATGTGGGGTGAAGGTCGGCTTGTGCTTGCCGCGAAGATGATTGGCGATGACAGTGGCGAGACGGCCGACGACGAGACCCTCGGCGTCGATCAGGATCCACTTCTTCACCACATCCGCAGGCTTCTGCGAAAAGGTTGTCATGTTTTCTGCTCTCGGTTTTGACCTTCAAAGAGAAGGCGTTTCTTGTTGCTTGGATTGGCGAAGACGCTTGCCCGCCGCCAATAACAAAACGGCGGCCTTTGCGGGCCGCTGCTTCGTGAGGGCTTATAGGCGACGGGGAATTGCGCGTCAAGCCGATCAAAAAGCCATCTAGCGAAGAAACGGAAGTAAAAACAATAGCCTAGTAAAAAGGTATTATTTTACCACATCGCCGGTGCGCTTCGGTGGGATCGAATAGGTGCCGGTGGCGTGCGCGATCGTGTGTGCTTGCGGGCCGGCGACGATGTCGATGTCGAACACCATCAGGCTCTTTCCCAGCTTCAGGATGCGGCAATGGCCATCGATCGGCCCGGCCTCGGCCTTGCGCACGAAGTTGATGTCGAGGTTAACCGTCACGGACAGCGCATCCGGCCCGGCATGGGAAAGCACGCAGACATAGCCGCCAATGTCGGCCAGCGTGAACAGCGATGGACCGGACACCGTGCCGCCCGGACGCAAATGCCGCTCGCCGGCATTGAGCCGCACGGTGCAGCCGCCTGGGAAAACGTCGATGGCCTCATAATATTTGAACTGCTCGTTGAGCTGGGGATAGACGGTTTCCATCAGCACATTGACTTGTGCTGCGGTCAGCATCGGCTTGAGGTTGGTCTGGGCGGGCATGTCGGTCTCTCGCTTTTACGCCAAGCCTGTATGAACGCGGCAGGGCGTTGCTGGCAACATCTTCGGCCTTCTGGCGCAAGCGATGGGTGTTGGATGAAAGCCGATCCGATATTAGATAGTCCGTAAGCCCGACCGGAATCGCGGAGACCTTAGCCATGGCCGAAATACTTGCCATCAAGCCTGTTGCTGCCGAGGGGCCGGTCACGACCAGGCTGGACAAGGGCCTGCTGCGGCTCACCCTCGCCAATCCCCCGGCCAATGCTCTGTCGCTAGCGGTAATGGCGGCGCTGACGGCGGAGCTCGACCGCGCCAGGGCTGACAAGGCGGTTCGTGTCATCATCCTGTCGGCGGCCGGGAAAGTGTTCTGTGCCGGCCATGATCTCAAGGAAATGACCGCGCGCCGCGCCGACGCCGATCGCGGCAAGGCTTTCTTCGAAGAGACATTCGCCGCTTGCTCCCAGCTGATGCAGGCGATCGTGCGCCATCCCGTGCCGGTCATCGCAGAAGTCGACGGCCTCGCGACGGCCGCCGGCCTGCAGCTTGTCGCCAGCTGCGACCTGGCGATCGCCTCGCATGAGGCGACCTTCTGCACGCCGGGCGTCAATATCGGCCTGTTCTGCTCGACGCCGATGGTGGCGCTGTCGCGCAACGTCTCGCGCAAGCAGGCGATGGAGATGCTGCTGACCGGCGAGACGATCGACGCGGCAACCGCCAAGGAGTTCGGCCTGGTCAACCGCGTCGTGCCGCGCGAATACCTGAATCAGATCGTCACCAAATACGCGCAAACCATTGCTTCCAAATCATCTTTGGTGGTCAAGACCGGCAAGGAGGCCTTTTACGCGCAAGCCGAAATGGGCCTGGCGGACGCCTATGCCTATACCGGCCGCGTCATGGTGGAGAACATGTTGGCGCGGGACGCCGAGGAAGGCATCGGCGCCTTCATCGGCAAGCGCAAGCCGGAATGGACGGACGAGTAGCCGTGGAGCCGCGCATCTCCATCGTCACCATCGCCACGGACGATCTCGATCGCGCCGTGCGCTTCTACGAAGCCATGGGTCTGCAACGGCATGCCGCGATCACCGACGGCGTCGCCTTCTTCCAGATGGGCGGGGTCATTCTCGGGCTGTTCCCGCGCGCCAGTGCCGAGGCGGATTCCGGCATTACATTCGCCGGAGCGCCGTCCGCCGTCTATCTCGCCTACAACACCCGCTCCGACGCCGAGGTCGACGAGGTGCTCGCCATGGCCGAGAAAGCCGGCGGCCGTATCGTCAAGCCGGCCGGCCGCGCCTTCTGGGGTGGCTGGTACGGCTATTTCGCCGATGCGGACGGGCACATCTGGGAAGTGGCGCACAATCCGGCCTTTCCGATCGCGCAAGACGGCACGATTTCGTTGCCCGGGTGATGGCTTACCGCAAACAGCTGACGCGGCTCAAGGCACCATACCTCAAGCGCGTCCTGCTTGACCCAGCGCGGGTCGCGGACTGGGAAAAATATCCCTGGAACCTGCCGCTGTTTCGCGGCCGTGACTTCGAACTCGAATTCACCACGCCGATCACCATCATCGTCGGTGAGAACGGCACCGGCAAATCGACGCTGCTGGAAGCGATTGGTGCTTTGGCCGGCTATGACGAGGCCGGCGGCGGCAAGGGTTACCGCCCGGTCGACCACTCTCGTGCCATCGACAAGAGCGGTGCCGCACTGGCCGACAATTTTCGTTGCCACTGGCTGCCGAAGGTTACCGCGGGTTGGTTCTTCCGCGCCGAATCCTTCTATTCCGTTGCCCGTTACCTCGACGAGGCAGCTAGGGAATCGGGCGGGACGCCGCCGGATTTCCTGTCCTGGTCGCATGGCGAGGGTTTCATCCGCTTCTTCGAGGAGCGCTGCCGCAGGCAAGGCATCTACATCCTCGACGAGCCCGAGAGCGCGCTTTCGCCGTCGCGCCAGATCGAGCTGCTGAAGATGCTGCGGCGCATGGACCAGTCCGGCACCGCGCAGGTGATCATGGCGACGCACTCGCCATTGTTGATGGCTTGTCCCGGCGCGCGGCTGTTCCGCATCAGCCGCTTCGGGCTCGAGCCCGCCGACTTTCGTAATACGGACCACTTCCGCATGTTGCGCGATTTCAGCAACGACCCGGATGGTTTTCTCGCCGAGGCGTTGTATGAGGACGAGGCATGAATCACGATAGCTACGACAACACCTACATCGCCGGCATCCTCAATTCGGTAAAGACCATCGCCATGGTCGGCGCGTCGGCCAATGACGTCAGGCCGAGCTATTTCGTGCTGAAATACCTGCTGGCCAAGGGCTTTTCGGTGTTTCCGGTCAATCCGGGCCAGGCCGGCAAGGAAATCCTCGGCCGGATGACCTATGCCAGTCTGGCCGATATTCCGGAGCCGATCGATATGGTCGACATCTTCCGCGCCGCGACCGCGGTGCCGGGCATCGTCGACGAGGTATTGCGGCTCGATCCCTTGCCGAAAGTCATCTGGATGCAGCTCGGTGTGCGCCATGACGAGGCCGCCGCTCGCGCCGAGGCCGCCGGCATCAAGGTGGTGATGAACCGCTGCCCCAAGATCGAATACGGCAAGCTCTCCGGCGAGATCGGCTGGACTGGTGTCAATTCCGGGGTGCTGTCGTCCAAGAAGCCGCTGATGCGCCAGGGCTTCCAGAGTTTCGGCGTGCGCCAGAAATAGGCCGCGAGCGAGAAGCGCAAAATTATTCCGGCTAGCGCCGTATTTTCCTGCAGCTTGGTCGAAGGTCCCACGCCGAAGGGTATTTTCTTCTTTGCATTCCATGCCCGGCTTCGCCAAGAATGCTCGGCGATTTTCAGAAGGTTCTCGAGGGAGGTTTTAAGTGACCCGTACGCCCGGTTTCAACACGCTCGCCGTCCATGCCGGCGCCAAGCCCGATCCGGCCACCGGCGCGCGCGCCACGCCGATCTACCAGACGACCTCCTTCGTCTTCGATGATGCCGACCACGCCGCGTCCCTGTTCGGCCTGAAGGCGTTTGGCAACATCTACACCCGTATCATGAACCCGACGCAGGCCGTGCTCGAGGAGCGCGTCGCCGCACTCGAAGGCGGCACGGCTGCCCTCGCGGTCGCATCCGGCCACGCCGCGCAGGTCATCGTCTTCCACAATCTGATGCAGCCGGGCGACAATTTCGTCGCCGCGACAAGGCTTTATGGCGGCTCGATCAACCAGTTCGGTCATGCCTTCAAGAATTATGGCTGGGAAGTGCGCTGGGCCGACACCAACGACATCTCGACCTTCGAGAGCCAGATCGACGACAGGACCAAGGCGATCTTCATCGAGAGCCTGGCCAATCCGGGCGGCACTTTCGTCGACATCGAGAAGATCGGCGACATCGCCCGCAAGCATGGCTTGCCGCTGATCGTCGACAACACGCTGGCCTCGCCCTATCTGATCCGTCCGATCGAGCACGGCGCCGATATCGTCGTGCATTCGCTGACCAAGTTCATCGGCGGCCATGGCAATTCGATCGGCGGCGTCATTGTCGATGGTGGCACCTTCGACTGGTCGAAGTCGGGCAAGTACCCGATGCTGTCGGAACCGCGCCCCGAATATGGCGGCCTCGTCCTGCACGAAACCTTCGGCAATTTCGCTTTCGCCATCGCTGCGCGCGTGCTTGGCCTGCGCGATCTCGGCCCGGCGATCTCGCCCTTCAACGCCTTCCTCATCCTGACTGGCCTGGAAACCTTGCCGCTGCGCATGCAGCGTCACTGCGACAACGCCGTCACGGTCGCCGGCTGGCTCTCCAACCACCCCAAGGTCGCCTGGGTGAACTACCCCGGCCTGCCCAGCGACAAGAACAACGCGCTGCAGAAGAAATACTCACCGCTGGGCGCCGGCGCCGTCTTCACCTTCGGCCTCAAGGGCGGCTACGAGGCCGGCGTCAAATTCGTCGAGGCGCTGGAACTGTTCTCGCATCTGGCCAATGTCGGCGACACCAAGTCGCTGGTCATCCATCCAGCGTCAACCACGCACCGCCAGCTCTCCGACGAGCAGAAGGTCAAGGCCGGCGCCGGCCCGGACACCGTGCGGCTTTCGATCGGCATCGAGGACGTCACCGATATTGTCGCCGACCTCGAACAGGCACTCGCCAAGGTTTGATTGCTGATGGCCGCTTTTCTTTCCGTCGACACCAAGAGCGTCGAACCCGAATCCGGCGCGCCCGCGCCGGATCGCCTGATCTCGGGCGATCCAAAATTCCGCACCTGGAACGTCGAGGAGCGGGACGGCGGCCTCTATGCCGGCATCTGGGAATCGACTCCCGGCAAATGGCGCATCGTTTATGACGAGTGGGAATTCTGCCACATCCTGTCCGGCGTTTCGGTGATCGCGCAAGACGGTGGGCAAGCGCGCACGGTCAAGTCGGGTGACAGTTTCGTGCTGAGGCCGGGCTTCAAGGGCAGCTGGGAAGTGCTTGAAACCACCCGCAAGGAGTATGTGATCAAGCTGTGATCACTTCGCCGGAAACTGGCTTAGGCAGGCTTCCGACGCCTTGTCATGCGCGGTCAGCAGATCGGCGTCCTGGGCTTCGATATCGGCGTCCGTGATCTCGTCTCGATAATATTGCGCCAGGAGGTCGAGCCCCTGCTGGCTGACGCCATAGGTCGGGATTTCGCGGGCGACGCAGCCGCATAGTGCGAGCGCGCGATCGGGCGAGCCAATCTTGTGGTTGGTCATGATGAAATCCTGCGCCCGGCAGGCGTCGAGAAAGGCGCCGAAATTCAGCTTCTGCTGCGGCTGGTCGCCATGGTCGAAATAGGCCGGCGGCCATTGGCTTTTGCCGCTCGCGACCTCGCAGCCCGTGGCGACGTCCTGGGCGCTTTTCGATAGAGCGAGCCAGGCATCCTCCTTGTCGCCTATCGGATAGTCGAAATCTGCGCCCATGAGTGAGGCCGCATAGGCGTCAAGGTCGGCCTGCGTGAAGCCGACCTTCTGGAATCGGTTGAACTGGCATTGGCAAGCGGCGCTCACCTGCTCCGTTTCACCCTGCGACGGCTGTTCGCTCAACTTGTTTTTCTGGCAGGCCGCCACGAAAGCGGTGCCATCAAGCGTCGAAGCGGGAAGGGTGGAAGCGTCGACATAGCGCTTTCCGCCCCAGCCGATAGTCATCGTGTCGGATTGGATGTCGAAAAAGCCGTTCCGTTTGAAGGGGCTGAGCGCGATCTTGTCCTGCGGCACCAGCCGCGCGCCGGGAATGTCGCCGAGAACCTCCTGATAGCTGTCGCCTTCCAGGACGAACAGGAAGTTGCCGCAATTGACGCCGTCGCAGCCCGGCGCATAGCGGTAGGCGAAGATCTCAGGCAAGCCGTCAAGATTGAGATCGACCTCGATGGCGAAGGATGCCAGCGGCAGGCCCTTCGATCCGGTCTGCCGCTCCAGGAGGCCTATCGCCATCTTCTGCGCGATGGCCATGCTGTTCTCCCACGGGATGTTCTCCGGCTGTTGCTGGGCACGCGCCGTGCCCAGGCTGGCGCATAGAAACGCCAATGCGAACGCCGTCGCCGGTCTCCAGAACAGTCTCATCGCGCAGCCCCAGGCCCGCGATCGTTCAGAAGTCGACGGCGAGCATTTCCAGCCCATGGAAGTGGTAAGTGTCGCGGAAGCGAGGCTGTTCGGCAAGATGCAGCCGCGGATGCCGCTCGAACAAAGTCTTCAGCGACACCTGCAATTCCAGCCGGGCCAGCGGCGCGCCGATGCAGAAATGGATGCCGGCGCCGAAGGACACGTTCTTCTGGTCGCTCCGGTCCGGCCGGAAGGCCTGCGGTTCGGCAAAGGCGCGCGGATCATGATTGGCCATGCCGAGCAAAAGCCCGATGGTCTGGCCCGGCTGCACGACGATGCCGGGCGCAATCTCGATTTCCTGGTAGGCGTAGCGCGTGAACATGTGCAGCGGCGCGTCGAAGCGCAGGCATTCCTCGACGGTTGCGGCTGTCGCTTCCGCCGAGGTGAAGAAGCGGCTGGGATCGCCGCCTTGCGCCAGGATCGAGCGCACCGCGTTGCCGGCCTGATGCACGGTCGCTTCATGGCCGGCATTGAGCAGCAGTATGGCCGAGGACACCATTTCGTCCTCCGACAGCCTCTGGCCGTCCTCCTGTGCCGAGATCAGCAGCGACAGCAGATCGTCGCCGGGGTTCTTGCGTCGCTCGATAATGTAGCCGCGCAGGAAATCGGTGAATTCGCCCGCGGCGCGATTGGCCGTCTCCTCGGTCTCGCGCGTGCGGCCATGAACGTACATGGCGACCATTTGATGCGACCAGTCGAGCAGTTGCGGCCCCATCTCGACCGGCACGCCGAGCATTTCGGCGATGATGGTGATCGGCAGGGGGGAGGCGAAGGCGGGAAGCAGGTCGACCGGCCCGGCCGGGTCAAAGCGGTCGATCAGCTCGTTGGCGAGCGCCTCGACACGCGGCCGCAGCCGCTCGACCTGGCGCGAGACGAAGGCCCGGTTGACCAGCGTTCTCAGCCGCGTGTGCACCGGCGGTTCCAATTCGAGCATGGAGTTGGCTTCAATGCCGTCGAACGCCTTGAGATGGCTGCGGTCCTGGCTAACACCACGGCTGTCGGGAATGCCGGCCGGGTTCTGGCGGCCCAAGCGGCGGTCGCGTAGCAGCCGGTTGACATCGTCGAAGCCGCCAAAGCACCAGAAGCCGAATTCCTCCCAGAAGAAGGCGTTCGAGACGCCGTGCAGGAAGGCGTAGGCCTCGTACGGGTTCAGGAAGAAAGCCGGCTCGTGCGGGTCGAGCCGCAACTGGCGAGTGGCTGGATCAAAGGCAAGATAGGGGAGCGTCGAATTGGTCATGCCAGACCCATAGCGCGGCTTGCCAGCCTCATTCCAGACCGTATGTTGGCGCCCGCACTCCAATGAATTGAGCCAGCCAATGCGGCTGCGGAAGGCGTGAACGATGAACGTGATCGTTGTCGGCGCGGGGATTGCCGGTCTTTCCACGGCGTGGTCGCTGGTCAAGGCCGGCCACAGCGTGTCGATCGTCGAGCAGGGGCCGATTCCCAATCCGCTGGCCGCGTCCGGCGATCATCACCGCATCATCCGCCGCGCCTACCGCGCCCGAAGCGGCTATGGCCGGCTGATCACCGAAGCCTACGAGGCCTGGGACGAGATGTGGACCGATCTCGGCGAAAGCCACCTTGATGCGCGCGGATTCGTCTGCATTTCGCGCGAACCGGGCGACGAGGCCGAGGAATACCGCGAGGGCCTGGAAGAGGGGAATTTTCCCTTCGAACTGTTCGAACCAGACGCCGCCGTCAAGCGCTGGCCTTTCATCGAGCCGGGCACGTTCCGCTATGCCTATTATTCGCCGGAAGGCGGCGCGCTCCATTGCCGCAAGATCGCTTCCGGCCTTGCCGCCTGGCTGCGTACCAATGGCGCCAATGTCTACGAACACAGCAAGGTGACCGCGATCGACTCCGAAACTGGCCGCATCGTGCTCGAAAGCGGCGAGACCATGCAGGCCGACCGCATCGTCGTCGCTGCTGGCGCCTGGGTGCTGAAACTGTTTCCGGAACTGGACGGTGAACTGAAGACCTATCGGACAGCCCTTGCCTATGCCGAACCGCCGGCCGACCTGAAGGCGGCCTGGGAGGCGGCACCGGTCGTCCTCGACGTCGGCGGCGCGGTCGACGGCTACGTGATCCCGCCTTCCGGCGGCGCCGGCATGAAATTCGGCTCAGGTCTGCACAGGGTGCCGACCAGCGACGCCGACTGGAACCGTCAGCCTGTGCCGGGCGAGGGGGAGGCGATCCGCAACCTCTTTTCGCCACCGATCGCCCGCATCCAGGAGTATGAGGTGACCGAGGTGGTCACCTGCGCCTACACCTTCACCGCCGACGAAAAATTCATGGCGCATGCGAAAGGTAAGTGCCTTGTTGTCTCGGCCTGCTCAGGCCATGGCTACAAGTTCGGCGCGGCGGTCGGCAGGCGCGTTGCGGCGGCTGTCGGCGATGGCGATATCGACGGCCTGAAGGCGTGGCTGCGGGCGGAGGTGGCCTAGTCCTGGCAGTGCCTCGGAATATGCACGCGCCGCCAGCCAGACGACCCTTCTCTGACCACCACGCGCCGCGCGACGGTTTGGTAGGAGGCAGGGACATCGATGATGCGCCTTCGCTCCGGCCGCACCAGCACTTCCTCGGCGATCTGGTCGTATTGCGCCGGAATGACGACGCGCCTTGTGCGCTCCGGCTGGATCACCACCGTCTCGGCGACGCGTTCGTAGCGCGCCTTGTGCCAGATCTTGCACAGAACCCTGCGACCATGGATGACGCGCCATTCCCAGGAATAGCCGCCGCCATCGACCCTCACCGTGTGGTAGACGGTGCGGGTAACGGCAGGCACGACCTCGTAGGTCACTTGTGCCGGAACCGTCATCACCACGCGTTCGCGTGTGCCGTAGATCGGCGGGGTGTAGTCGACCTGCTGGCCGGGCGGACTGACCATCACGTCTTCATAGACCGTGTCGTAGACGTCAGGCGTGTGGACCGGTTCGTAGCATTCCACGGCGCGGCCGCCGGCCGCCGTCTGCGAAGTCGTGCCAAGCATGGCCAGCCCGGCAATGGCGAAGGATGCGCTTCTCCTGAACATGACACTCCCCCTGTTTGAACCGTAGGCACAAGTTCAACGTTGAATTGTAGGGGAAGACGCCGCTGAGAAAAGCGGTTTCGGCGCATTTCGTTAAGTGACGCGGTTAAGAAACTGCTACGTTGCGGCCCGGTACCGTCTGCTCCGGAACCGGTGCAGGCGTCAGCGATGCGAATCCTTGGCCGTAAAGCTTGATTCGACTTACCCAGATGGCTAGGACGGGTCGGCCTTGCACAAGGATGAGCCGGCATCCTATCTACGGAACAACGATCCAGAACCGATTCTGCCCGATCTGCCAGCATTCCCGGCGCCGGAATCCCACCGCGAGATAAGAGATAACCGATGAAAAACCCCGTCGAAACCTACATGAACCTCGTTCCGATGGTGGTCGAACAGACCAATCGCGGCGAGCGGGCCTACGACATCTTCTCGCGCCTCCTCAAGGAGCGCATCATTTTCATCACCGGTCCGGTCGAGGACGGCATGGCGACGCTGGTCTGCGCGCAGCTTCTTTTCCTGGAAGCCGAGAATCCGAAGAAGGAAATCAACCTCTACATCAATTCGCCGGGCGGCGTGGTCACTTCGGGCATGGCGATCTACGACACCATGCAGTTCATCAAGCCGGCTGTATCGACGCTCTGCATCGGCCAGGCGGCCTCGATGGGCTCGCTGCTTCTGACCGCCGGCCACAAGGACATGCGTTTCGCCACGCCGAACGCCCGCATCATGGTTCACCAGCCGTCCGGCGGCTTCCAGGGCCAGGCCTCCGACATCGAGCGCCACGCCATGGATATCGTCAAGCTGAAGCGCCGTCTCAACGAGGTCTATGTCAAGCACACCGGCAAGAGCTACGAGGAGATCGAACGCACGCTCGACCGCGACCATTTCATGACCGCCGACGAAGCCAAGGATTTCGGCCTCATCGACAAGGTCATTTCGTCGCGCGAGCCGGCTGAGAGCGCCGTGGCATAAGGGCTTGGTGGCAGTTGGATGACACCATCACGCGCTTTTGGCGCGTCTTGCGGCATTTCGGCCACAATTGGCTGTTCCCTCGACGGTCGGGATTGCCTACGTTAAGGCTATGTTGATTTTCGACGGCTTAGCTTTGTGTGGGGTTGCTGCGAATCATTGCCACGTTTTCTGATTTGTGTTTCGTACGGAATACGTTGCGGGAGCCGGGACACTGGCGGCGGCGGATTCCCGCGATAAATAGAGTATGCGCCCTTTCAGCCAGACCATCGGCGGGCGGCGATGAAAGGACAGGGAAATGAGCAAGGTCGGCAACAACAGCGGTGACTCGAAGAACACGCTTTATTGCTCGTTTTGCGGCAAAAGCCAGCATGAGGTGCGCAAGCTGATCGCCGGTCCGACGGTCTTCATCTGCGACGAATGCGTCGAACTCTGCATGGATATCATCCGCGAGGAGAACAAGACCTCGATGGTGAAGTCGCGCGAGGGCGTGCCGACACCGCAGGAGATCCTCAAGGTTCTCGACGACTATGTCATCGGCCAGCCCTACGCCAAGCGCGTGCTGTCGGTGGCCGTCCACAACCACTACAAGCGTCTCGCGCATGCCGGCAAGAACAACGATGTCGAGTTGGCCAAGTCCAACATCTTGCTGATCGGCCCGACCGGTTGCGGCAAGACGCTGCTCGCGCAGACGCTGGCCCGCATCATCGACGTGCCCTTCACCATGGCCGACGCCACGACGCTGACCGAAGCCGGTTATGTCGGCGAGGACGTCGAGAACATCATCCTGAAGCTCCTGCAGTCGGCCGACTACAATGTCGAGCGCGCCCAGCGCGGCATCGTCTACATCGACGAGATCGACAAGATTTCGCGCAAGTCCGACAATCCCTCGATCACCCGCGACGTGTCCGGCGAGGGCGTGCAGCAGGCGCTGCTGAAGATCATGGAAGGCACTGTCGCTTCCGTGCCGCCGCAGGGCGGCAGGAAGCATCCGCAGCAGGAATTCCTGCAGGTCGACACCGCCAACATCCTGTTCATCTGCGGCGGCGCCTTTGCCGGCCTGGACAAGATCATCTCGGATCGCGGCCGCAAGACCTCGATCGGTTTCGGCGCCACGGTCGCCTCGCCGGAGGACCGCCGCACCGGTGACATCTTCCGCCAGGTCGAGCCCGAGGACCTCCTGAAGTTCGGCCTCATTCCGGAGTTCGTCGGCCGTCTGCCTGTCCTGGCGACGCTGGAGGACCTCGACGAACCGGCGCTGATCCAGATCCTGACCGAGCCGAAGAACGCGCTGGTCAAGCAGTACCAGCGGCTGTTCGAGATGGAAAATGTCGACCTGACCTTCCACGAGAACGCCCTGTCGGCTATCGCCAAGCGCGCCATCGAGCGCAAGACCGGCGCGCGCGGCCTGCGCTCGATCATGGAAGCGATCCTGCTCGACACCATGTTCGAACTGCCGGCGCTCGAAGGCGTGCGCGAAGTGGTGATTTCGGAAGAAGTGGTGACCGGCAGCGCCCGGCCGCTCTACATCTATTCCGAACAGAAGGAAAAGAAGGGCAACGTCAGTGCCTGAAATGGCACTTCACCGCATATTTTTGTGGAACGGCGCCGTCGCGGCGCCGTTTTGCTGTGTAGAGCACGCGACCTCGGCGATGGAGTGGATTGCAGGCGATGTTAACTCTTGATCTTTGCCCTGCTTGCATCCACCTAACACGAGAAGGCCGAGGTGCCCGATTTCTGTGCTGTAAAACTCCCGTCACAAACGGTGGTAGGCGGAACGATCCCCGGTCGTTAATATAAGATTCGCGGTTGGCCTGATGGCGACCGCGACATGAAAGGTTGGACAATGGCCAAAATATCCAAGGCTCCCAGCGACGGCGTCTTCGCAGTTCTCCCACTGCGCGACATCGTGGTGTTCCCGCACATGATCGTTCCGCTCTTTGTCGGGCGCGAAAAGTCGATCAAGGCGCTGGAAGAGGTGATGGGTCAGGAGAAGCAGATCCTGCTTGCCACCCAGATGAATGCTGCCGATGACGATCCCGAGCCCGATGCCATCTTCGACATCGGCACGCTCGCCAATGTGCTGCAATTGCTGAAGCTGCCCGACGGCACCGTCAAGGTGCTGGTCGAGGGCGCTTCGCGTGCCAAGATCGTTTCGTTCACCGACCGTCCCGATTTCCACGAGGCCCGCGCCACCGCGTTGGTCGAGCCGGAAGAGGAGGAGGTCGAGGTTGAGGCGCTGGCCCGCTCGGTCGTCACCGACTTCGAGAACTACGTCAAGCTGAACAAGAAGATCTCGCCTGAAGTGGTGGGTGCCGCCAGCCAGATCGACGACTATTCCAAGCTCGCCGATACGGTTGCCTCGCATCTCGCCATCAAGATCCCTGAAAAGCAGGAAATGCTGGCCACGCTCTCGGTCAAGGAGCGGCTGGAAAAGGCGATGGGCTTCATGGAAGCCGAAATCTCCGTCCTGCAGGTGGAGAAGCGCATCCGCTCGCGCGTCAAGCGCCAGATGGAGAAGACGCAGCGCGAGTACTACCTCAACGAGCAGATGAAGGCGATCCAGAAGGAGCTCGGCGAGGGCGAGGACGGCCGCGATGAGGCCGCCGAGATCGAGGCGCGCATCAAGAAGACCAAGCTCTCCAAGGAAGCCCGCGAAAAGGCGGAAGCCGAGTTGAAGAAGCTGAGGACGATGTCGCCGATGTCGGCGGAATCGACCGTCGTGCGCAACTACCTCGATTGGCTGCTGTCGATCCCGTGGGGCAAGAACTCCAAGGTCAAGCAGGACCTGGCCTACGCCCAGAACGTGCTCGACACCGATCACTTCGGCCTCGACAAGGTCAAGGACCGCATCGTCGAGTATCTGGCCGTCCAGAGCCGCCAGAAGAAGCTGAAGGGGCCGATCCTGTGCCTTGTCGGCCCTCCCGGCGTCGGCAAGACTTCGCTTGGCAAGTCGATCGCCAAGGCGACCGGCCGCGAATTCATCCGCATGGCGCTCGGCGGCGTGCGTGACGAAGCCGAAATCCGTGGCCATCGGCGCACCTATATCGGTTCGATGCCCGGCAAGGTCATCCAGTCGATGAAGAAGGCGAAGAAGTCCAACCCGCTCTTCCTGCTCGACGAGATCGACAAGATGGGCCAGGACTTCCGTGGCGATCCGTCGTCGGCGCTGCTCGAGGTGCTCGATCCCGAGCAGAACTCGACGTTCATGGACCATTACCTCGAGGTCGAATACGACCTGTCGAGCGTGATGTTCGTGACGACGGCCAATACGCTGAACATCCCTGCGCCCTTGATGGACCGCATGGAGATCATCCGTATCGCCGGCTACACCGAGGACGAGAAGATCGAAATCGCCAAGCGGCACCTGATGCCGAAGGTGATCCGCGATCACGCGCTGCAGCCGAAGGAATTCTCCGTCGGCGAGGATGCGATCCGTGCCATCATCCAGACCTACACCCGTGAAGCGGGTGTCAGAAGCCTGGAGCGCGAGCTGATGAAGCTCGGGCGCAAGGCCGTGACCGAGATCCTGAAGACGAAGAAGAAGACGGTGAGCATCACGGCGGCGAACCTCGCCGATTACCTTGGTGTCCAGCGCTATCGTTTCGGTCAGGTCGAGGCTGACGATCAGGTCGGTGTCGTCACCGGTCTTGCCTGGACGGAAGTCGGCGGTGAACTGCTGACGGTCGAAGGCGTCATGATGCCCGGCAAGGGCCGCATGACGGTGACCGGCAATCTGCGCGATGTGATGAAGGAATCGATCTCGGCGGCGGCCTCCTATGTCCGCTCAAGAGCCCTCGATTTCGGCATCGAGCCTCCGCTGTTCGACAAGCGCGACATCCACGTGCACTTGCCGGAAGGCGCCACGCCGAAGGATGGTCCGTCCGCTGGTGCTGCCATGGCGACAGCCATTGTGTCGGTGCTGACGGGCATTCCGGTCCGGGCCGATGTGGCGATGACTGGCGAGATAACGCTTCGCGGCCGCATCTTGCCGATCGGCGGCCTCAAGGAGAAACTGCTCGCCGCGCTGCGCGGCGGCATCAAGAAGGTGCTGATCCCGGAAGACAACGCCAAGGATCTGGCGGAGATTCCGGACAATGTGAAGAACGGCATGGAGATCATTCCGGTCTCGCGCGTCGGTGAGGTGTTGCGCCATGCGCTGGTGCGTATGCCGGAGCCGATCGAATGGGTCGAACCGGTCAATCCGCCGGCCACGACCGACAGTGCCGATGACGCTGGAAAGTCGCTTGCACATTAGATTCTTTCTAAGGTTGCAGTGCACAAACGGAAAGCCGGGCCTCGCGCCCGGCTTTTTCATGTGAAAAACCCCGGATTTCCGGGCTTTTTTCCACTTTTTCCGGGCTTTTCGACTTGGTTGCGGCAGCGCTTCTTTCTAAAGTCCGTTTCCTGCCGGATGAGTCGTTAGTTCCGGTGTTCTCATGGAAGGGAATTTTTATGAACAAGAACGAACTGGTGTCCGCTGTCGCCGACGCCGCGAGCATTTCGAAGGGTGACGCGCAGTCGGCGGTCGATGCGGTGTTTTCCGTCATCACCGGCGAACTGAAGAAGGGCGGCGATGTCCGGCTTGTCGGCTTTGGCAATTTCACCGTGTCAAAGCGTGCGGCCTCGACCGGCCGCAACCCGCAGACCGGCGCCGAAGTGAAGATCCCGGCACGCACCGTGCCGAAGTTCTCGGCCGGCAAAGGCCTGAAGGACGCAGTCAACTAAGCGTTTTTTCTTTTCAGAGACAGAAAAGCCGGGCTTGCCCGGCTTTTCATTTTTTGTGCCCGACGCCGGTACCCGGCTTTTCATTTTTTGGCCCGAATTGGGGGCGGCAAAGCTCCTATGCGGTCGGCGCGTCGTCGCGCATCAAGCCCTCCTTCTTGAGGTCGGCCCACAGCGCAGCCGGCAGTTTCGCGTCGAGCAGTGCCCGGTTGCCTTCCACTTCGCTCGGCCGCTGGCCGCCTGGGATCACCGAGACGACAGAGGAATGCAGCAGCGGAAACTGCAGCGCCGCCTCGATCAGCCTGACGCCATGGCGTTTGCAGACAGCCTCGATGCCGGCGACCCGCCCGAGAATGTCCTTCGGCGCCTCGGAATAGTTGTAATAGGCGCCGGGCTTGGGTCCTGTCGCCAGGATGCCGGAATTGTAGGGGCCGCCAAGGACGATACCGATGCCGCGCTTCTGGCAGAGCGGCAGGAAGGACGTCAGCGCCTCCTGTTCCAGCAGCGTGTAGCGCCCGGCAAGCAGGAACAGGTCGAAATCGCCGCGCTCGGCCAATGTCTGGGCAACCTGCCATTCGTTGATGCCGCCGCCGAACGCCTTGATCGCGCCCTGGTCGCGCAGCGACAGCAGTCCATAGTAGCCCGAGCGCATGAATTCTTCGATGCGCCGGTCGGACGCCTCCTTGCTGCCATGGGTGAAGATGTCGACATCGTGCACGAACAGTATGTCGATCCTGTCGACGCCAAGCCGCTCGAGCGAGGCCTCGAACGAACGCATGACGCCGTCATAGCTGTAGTCGTAGACCTCCTGGCGTGATGGCGTGTCGAAGAACTTGCCGATGCCGGTGCGCTGCTCCGGCGGGCAGGCGCGCATGAGGCGGCCGACCTTGCTCGACAGCACATAGTCGTCGCGCTTCTTGCCGCGCAGGAAGGGGTTGAGGCGTGTTTCAGACAGGCCAAGCCCGTAGAGCGGCGCGGTGTCGTAGTAGCGGCAGCCGGTCTCCCAGGCGGCGTCGAGCGTGGCCTTGGCATCCTCGTCCGAAACGGCGCGGTAGAGATTGCCGAGCGGTGCCGTGCCGAAGCCGAGCTCCGTAAAGGTGAGGCCGCCATTGCCGATGCGGTCGAAATGCCGTGTCTTCATGTCTTGCAATTTTCCCGGGGTTGATTTGTCTGACATGACACTATCACGCCTGTGATTAGGCAAAAGCGTTGCGCGGCGTTGGACACGCATTTTCGCGGTTGCTAGCATGAATGAAATCAAGCTGTTCGTAAAAAATCCGAGGAGGATTTCGAGGGTGGGTTTGTCGTGAGCGACCAGGACGAAAATCTGTTCAAGACCGCGCTCGACGAACTCGGCTGCGTGCTGGCGCGCGTGGATGACAGCCAGATCGACGTCGCCTGCAAGCTTCTGGCCGAAGCGAGGCAGATCGTCGTCTATGGCTGCGGCCGCGAGGCCTTGCAGGTCAAGGGTTTCGCCATGCGGCTCTACCATCTCGGTCTGCCGGTCGCGGTGGTTGGCGACATGACCATGCCGCCACTGGGGCCTGGCGACGTCTTCCTGGCCAGTTCCGGGCCGGGAGAAACCTCGACGGTGCTGACCTTGATGCGTGTCGCGCGCGATGCCGGCGCGACCAATCTGCTGCTCACCGCCCAGTCCGGCGGCAGCGCGGCGGGGTTGGCCGATGCCACGCTGCTCATTCCGGCCCAGACCATGGCCAATGATCAGGGGCCGCAAAAGACTTCGGTCCTGCCGATGGGCTCGCTGTTCGAAGGGGCGCTGTTCCTGCTGTTCGAGGTGATGGTGCTGAAGCTCAAATCCCTGATTGGTGCTTCGCCCGAAGCCATGCGCGCACGCCACACCAATATGGAATAGATCATGCGCTATGAACTGATGCTGCCGCACCAGATCCGCCAAGCGATCGCCGAGAATTGGCCGGTCGCCCTGCCGCTCGGCGTGCTCGAATACCATGGCGAGCATATGGCTGTCGGCATGGACACGCTGGCCGTCATCAAGACGCTGGAGCTGTTCGAGAAGGAGAGGGATGTCGTCATCCTGCCGCCCTTCTACTACGGTGCTGCGAGCTACGCAGTGGCGCCGCCGGAAGGCACTGGCTCGGTGCAGGTCGGCGGCAACCAGCTGGCGCCGTTCGGCGAGGAACTGTTCTACAGCCTGCTGCGCGTCGGTTTCCGCAACATCCACGCCATCATCCACCACCAGACCGAGAATTTCGCCGCCGGCATGCCGACCGATCTCGCCTTCAAGACCGCCGGCCGCCAGGCGATCTTCCGTTTCCTCGAGAAACAGCGCGGCGAGGGGTGGTGGGGTTCCGAGACGATGGCCGACTATTATGCCGGACACGCCGCCGGTGAAAATTTCTTCAACTGGGTGCAGGTGCATCCGCTGATGCCGGCCGCCATGAACGGCAAGTACCCGTTCGACCATGCCGGCATCGGCGAGACATCACTGATGCTGGCGCTGTGTCCGGAGGCGGTCGATGCCGCCCGCTTCGCCGACAATACCAGCTGGTATACGGCGAGCGCCAAGGATGCGTCGGCTGAGCTTGGGGACAAGGGCGTCGCCATGATCATGGATCACCTGCGCGCTATCCTGAAGGCCTAAAGGTTTTTTCAGCCGCTCCGCCCGGTAATCGGCAATCGACCTGTCCCCGGATCGCTCTTGGTGGCAACGGCCCAGATGAACGTCCCGGCGCCGGCTATCGCCAGGCCGACATAGAGGGCTATGCCAAGCCCGAGGTGGTTGGCGTAGAATCCCTCCAGGGCCATGACCAGGCCGCCGCACAGCATGGCCAGCACGAAGCCGGCGATGACGGCTCGACCTTGCCAGGCGATCGGCATGACGCCCTTGCCGTAGCGGTCGTAGCCCTTGTAGCCGGCGCGGATGTTGCGTGCGAACCAGTATTGGTTCGTCACTTCACAGCTCCCGCCGTCATGCCCATGATGAGATAGCGTTCCAGCGCGATGCCGATGACCGCCAGCGGCGCGATCGCGGCGGTGGCAAGGGCTGCCATCGACCACCAGTTGATGCCTTGCGAGCCGGTCTGGCTCGCCACCATGACCGGGATGGTCTTGGCATCGGTCGAGGTCAGAAGGGCAGCGAAGAAATATTCGTTCCAGCACAGCACCATTGCCAGGATGAAGGCGGCGACCATGCCCGGCAGCGCGATCGGCATGACGATGCGGAAGAACGCCCCCCAGATCGACAGGCCGTCGACGAGCGCTGCTTCTTCCAGCTCGACCGGGATGGAGTTGAACTGGTCGCGCATGATCCAGATGACGATCGGCAGCACCATCAGCGTGTAGAGCAGGATCAGCCCGATGCGCGTGTCGAGCAGGCCGACTTCGCGGTAGAGCACCAGGAAGGGCAGAGCGAGCACCACGGGCGGCAGGATCAGCTGCGACAGGAAGAAGAAGGAGATGTCCTCGTTCTTGAACCAGGCGAACTTGTAGCGGTAGCGCGTGAGGCCGTAGGCGGCGAGGCTGCCGATGACGATGGCGAGGCTCGACGCGCCGACCGAGGTGATGACCGAGTTCATGAAGCGCTTGAAGAACTCATCGCGCACCGTGGAGGTCTGGAAGATCGAATCCGGCGACAGGCCGAGCGAGCGCCAGCCTTTCCAGTCCGGCTGGAAGTCGACGAAGGGGATCAGATGGCCTTGGGTGACGTCGACCGCCGATTTGAACGAGGTCGTTATCGTCCAGTAGATCGGGAACAGGCAGATCAAGGCCCAGAACACCAGCGCGCCATAGATGAAGACGCGGCTGGTGATGAAGCTCGCCGGAGAGCGGATTTCGGAGACGGTGTATTCGGTGGTCTGAACGCTCATGATCCGGCCACTCAATTGACGTTGCGCACGAAGCGGTTGGCAAGCTTCAACAGCCAGGTCACGAACACGACGATGATGACCAGATAGGCCATCGCCAGCATGGTGCCGTAGCCGACATTGGAGCGGTCGCGGTATTCGCGGTAGATGAAGCTGGAGACGGAATCGGTGGCGCCGCCGGGGCCGCCCGAGGTCACCGTGATGATGATGTCGGCCAGCTTCAGCTTGAAGATGATGCGCAGGATCACCGCCGTCACCGAAACCGGCAACATCAGCGGGAAAGTGACCTGCCAGAAGGTCTGCCAGGTGGTCGCGCCGTCGACGCGCGCGGCCTCCAGCACCTCGCGCGACATCGCCTGCAGGCCGGCGAGCAGCATGATCATCATGAACGGGATGAAGGTCCAGGCATCTAGTATCATGATCGATATGCGGGCGATGATGGGATCGGAAAAGAAGGCGGGATTGTCCCAGCCGAGATGGCGCGCCAGTGTTGCCGCCGGTCCGAACCGGTACTCCATCAGCGATTTGCCGATCATCCATGACACCGCGACCGGGGACAGCATCAGCGGCATCAGGAAGACGACGCGGAAGAATTTGCGCGCCCGGATCTGCGCGTTGAGCAGCAGCGCCAGCCCGAAGGCGATGACATATTCGACCAGCACGGCGAGCACGTAGAGCACCATGTTGAACAGCGCGTTGCGATAGTAGGGATCGCCCAGCATCTGCCAGAAATTGTCGAGCCCGTTGAACCTGCGGCCGCTGAAGGAGGAGAGGTTCCAGTCGGTGAGTGCGATGTAGAAGCCGAACAGCGTCGGGAAGATCACCATGGCGATGGTGAACAGCAGCGCCGGCAGCAGAAACAGCGCGCGCTGGCCGTCCTCGCCGCGCGTCAGCACCTGGCCGATGCCGAGTGCCACGCCCCACAGCACATAGGCATAGACCACCGGACGCCATGTCTCGAAGCCGATCGTGTCGACTTCGCTCTTGTAGAGGATCTGGACGAGGATCGTTGCCAGCAGGCCGAGTGTTGCGGCGGCCATCACCGCCCAGCCCAAGCGTTTGCGGCCTGGCGGTATCAGGTCGGATGGGACGGCGTTTGCCGGCCAATCATTGGTGGGCAAAATCTGGTCAGCCACGCGTCTCATCCAGTTGCAGAAGGCACTTCGCGACCGGCGATGCCGGTCAAGACAGGGTCCGGCGGCTTTCGTCGCCGGACCCCTGGTTCACGCTACGATCAGGCCAGGCCGAGCGAGGCCTTGTAGAGCTTGATCTGCTTTTCGCGGCCGATCTGGTCGGTGAGCTTTTCCCAGGCGGCGGCGATGGCATCGGCGCCTTCCTGTGCCTTCATCTTGCCGGCGAAGGTGTTGGCCAGAATGTCCTCGGCGGCGGAATAATACTGGAAGATGCCGGGGATGCGTGGCTCGATCGCCGCGTTCGGATGGTTGTAGCTGTCGCCTTCCGACTTCAGATACGAGGTGATGAAGGCCTCGTCGTAGCCGGCCGCCACCCATTCCGGAATGTCGAAATGCGAATTGCGGTAGGGCTGGAAGCCGGACGGATACATCGCCGTCCAGATCGACAGGTCCTTGCCGCCGAGATGAGCGGCGGCGGACCATGCCGCCTTTTTCTTCTTCTCGTCCTTGTCGACGCGAGCCATGACATAGACGCCCCAGCCGAGATAGGCGCAGTTCGGCGAATAGTTCGGCCCGCTGGCGAGCTTCTCCCATTTGCCGGTCTTGGAATTGTAGACATCGTCCGAACCCGGCAGGATCGAGAAGCCGGTGACATCGCCGATGACCGAGGAATCGTTGGTCTTGACGTTGGAGCCGATGTCGCCCCACCAGGGGATCATCGAACCGGTGCCGGCCAGGAACTGCTGGAACCCGGTGGTGTTCGGGTCGGCGTTGATCTGGTCCGCCGGTTCCGACGGCAGCGCGTCGATCACGTCCTGGATGGCGCGCACCCAGGCCGGATTGTTGATGCGCGGCTTCATCGTGTCGGCGTCGAACAGCCAGGCCTTGTCGTCGGGATGCTTGGCGTAGGCGGTGGCGCGGCTGCCCAGGAAGTAGAAGCCGAAACCGCCCCATGGCTTGGGCGCGTCGAGATAGCCGTAAACGTCCTGGCCCTTGAATTTCTTGCCCTTGAGGAACTTGGTGACGGCCTGCACCTGCTGCCAGGTCTTCGGCACGCCCCATTCGCCTTCACCGCCGCCATCCTTCCACTGCTTGGCGAGGTCGGCATCGGCGAACACGTCGGTGCGGTAGTTGAAATTGTGCGTGTCGCCGTCGATGGTGACGCGATACTGCTTGCCGTCCCAGGTGCCGACCGGCGGCTTCAGGTAGTTGACCAGGTCGTCGAAATCGATCTGCTTCTTGACCCAGTCGGGCATCTCCGAGGTCAGCCCCTTGCCGCAGACATCGCCTTCGAAGGGCGCGCCCATCTCGATGATGTCGAAGTCGACGGTGCCGGTGGCGATCGATTGCTGAAGGCGGGCATTGTAGTCGGCCTGCGCCAGGTCGATCCAGCTGATCTTGGCGCCGGTATAGGCCTCCCATGGCTTCAGGAAGCCGCGGAACAGCACATTGTGCAGGTTCTGGTTGTTGAGGCCCATGAAGGTCAGCTCGACGCCGGCGAATTCGCCTTCCTTGACATTGGCCTTGGTGGCCTCGAGGCAGAGTTCGCCGACCTTCTGGAAATCGGCATCGGTCGGCTGACCTTTGCCAACGCCGGGAATCTGTAGGATCTTCGAGCGCAGTTCGCTTGCGGCGGCAGCGGGGCGCGTCAAGGCGCCAAGCCCGGCGCCGGATGCCGCCGCGATCGCGGCCATGCTGGCCGCACCCTTCAAGACGTCGCGCCGCGTGGCGCCGGCCCGGACCAGCCTATCGTAAAGACCTGTTCTCATCGACTATTCCTCCCAGAATCAGTGTGAATGGATGTGGCCACCTGTCGGACGCTGAAGCACAACTGTGCTACCGGCTCGGATACGAATTAGGCAGGACCCCACCCTGCGTCGATTGAAATTCCCTGCGGATCGGTGCCGACATTTGGACCAGCACCCGCCACTATTCTCGCAACCAAACGCCGTGTCAACGAGAACGGTTTTTATCTATAAGAGACCGACTTGCCCTGACAGGGCGCGTTGGTTAGCTTCTGCGCCTACGGCCAGTTGGAGCCGATGGGGGAGAGATGGCTCAAGTCGCAATCAGCAAGGTGGCCAAGGCGTTTGGAACCGTCAAGGTTCTGCACGAAGTCAGCGTCGACATCGCTGACGGACAGTTCGTGGTGCTGGTCGGCCCCTCGGGTTGCGGCAAGTCCACGCTGCTCAGGATGGTGGCCGGGCTGGAGACCGTTTCCGGCGGCACGATCGCCATCGGCGACCGCGTCGTCAACCATTTGCCGCCGGCAAAACGCGACATTGCCATGGTGTTCCAGAACTACGCGCTCTACCCGCACAAGACGGTCGAGCAGAACATGGCCTTTGCCCTCAAATTGCGGAAAACCGATCCGGCCGTGGTCGCCGAGCGGGTCAAGCGCGCCGCCGATATCCTCGACCTCAACCCCTATCTGAAGCGCTATCCCCGGCAGCTCTCCGGCGGCCAGCGCCAGCGCGTCGCGATGGGCCGCGCCATCGTGCGCAATCCACAGGTGTTTCTGTTCGACGAGCCGCTGTCCAACCTCGACGCTAAGCTGCGCGTGCAGATGCGCACCGAGATCAAGGAACTGCACCAGCGACTGAAGACCACCACGATCTACGTCACCCACGACCAGATCGAGGCCATGACAATGGCCGACAAGATCGTCGTCATGCGCGATGGCCGCATCGAGCAGGTCGGTGCGCCGCTGGAGCTGTTCGACCGGCCGGCCAATCTCTTCGTCGCCGGCTTCATCGGCTCGCCGTCGATGAACCTGCTCAAGGGCGTTGTGCGAAAGGGCGACAAGCCCGGCGTCGACATATCAGGCACATTGTTCCCGATTGCCGACAATGCCGCGCAGGACGGGCAGGCCGTCGTCTATGGCGTGCGCCCGGAGCATCTGGAAATCCATCCCGATGGCGTACCGGCGAAGATTTCGGTGGTCGAACCGACCGGCTCGGAAACGCTTGTGTTCCTGCGCTTTGGCGACCGCGAGATGGTGGCGCTGTTTCGCGAGCGCCACGACTTCAAGCCCGGCGACACGCTGACCCTGAAGCCCAGGCTCGACCACATTCATCTTTTCGATGCCGAGACCGGCAAGCGTCTCTGATTTCAACGGACATCACGAGGACTATCATGCTCAAAGGCATCAATCCGCTGCTCAATGCCGACGTGCTCCAGGCATTGCGGGCGATGGGCCATGGCGATGATCTGATCATCGCCGACACCAACTTCCCCTCCGATTCGGTGGCGCGTCAGACGGCGCTCGGCCGGCTGCTGCGCATCGATGCGCCGGCCGCCGAGGTGGTCAAGGCAGTGCTATCGCTTTATCCGCTGGATACGTTCGTCGACGACGCGGCCGCGCGCATGGAAATCGTCGGCAAGCCGGACGAGATCCCACCCGTGCAGAAGGAAGTGCAAAAGGAAATCGACGCGGCTGAAGGCAAGTCCTGGCCGATGCTGCCGGTCGAGCGCTACGCCTTCTACGAGCGCGCCAAGCAGGCCTATTGCGTCATCCAGACCGGCGAACGCCGTTTCTACGGCTGCTTTGCCTTCCGCAAGGGCGTCGTACCGCCGGATGCGGAGTAGGGATATGGCAGCCGGAAAGCCTGTCGTCATATTGGGCGTCTTCGTCGCCGATACCGCCTATCGCGCCGATCGCCAGCCGCGCATGGGCGAGACGATCCTCGGCAATTCGTTCAAGCTGGGCCCGGGTGGCAAGGGGTCGAACCAGGCGGTGGCCGCCGGCAAGCTCGGCGCCGACACCACCTTCCTGACCCGCCTTGGCGTCGACGCCTTCGCCGACATGGCCAAGCGGACCTGGCAGGATGCCGGCGTGAAAAGCGCCGTCATCGACACGCCGGACAGCTACACGGGCGCCGCCTACATCTTCGTCGAGGAGGGCAGCGGCAACAACGCCATCATCGTCAGTCCGGGTGCGGCCATGCTGATCTCGGCGGCCGATATCGAGGCCAATGCCGCACTGATTCGTGGCGCCGGCGTCTTCGTCACCCAGCTCGAACAGCCGATCGATGCCGCGATGCGGGCGCTGGAGATCGCGCGCGGGGCAGGGGTGACAACCATCCTCAACCCTGCCCCTGCGGCAAAGCTTCCCGACCGTATCTACACGCTCTGCGACTATCTGACGCCAAACGAGACCGAGACGGAGGAATTGGCCGGACTGAAGGTCTCGTCGGTCGATGAGGCGCGGGTCGCCGCCGGCAAGCTGCTCGAAAAGGGCGTCGGGACCGTCATCGTCACACTCGGCGACAAGGGCGCGCTGCTGCACTCGAAGGGACGCTCCGAGCATGTCGCAGCCATCAGCGCCGGGCCGGTTGTCGAAACCACCGGCGCGGGCGACGCCTTCAACGGCGGCTTCGCGGCGGCGCTGTCGCGAGGCGTGGAGCCGCTGCAGGCGGTGCGCTTCGCCTGCGCCGTCGCCGGCATCTCGGTGACGCGACCCGGCACCGCGCCGTCGATGCCGACGCTGCAAGAGGTCGAGGCGCTGCTGGCGAAGGGTTGAGGCACGCGGGGGCAGCCGGGCCATCAGGCTGTTCCAATCCAGCGCAATCCCATGAAAAGTGCGTAGCGCTTTCCCCTTGAAATTGCGCCAATGGAATTGCGCCAAAACAGAGTGTTAGGGCAGTTCGCTGTTTCCATGAAACGGCAAACTGCCCTGGATGTCCATCCAGTGATAGCCCGATCAGCTATTGCCTGACGTAGCAGCGCTTTTCACGACCGGGAGCGGGATCGCCGAACGTATCATTGTCGCATTGGACGCCGTTGCGGAACACGTCCTGCGTGAATTGGCCGCGTGCCCCGTACCTGACCACCTTGCGGCCATAGAAATCGCAGTAGTCGCCTTCATCGGCACAGGCTGCCCATCTCTCGCGGCGGGGTTCGTCGTAATTGTCATCCGACTGGTCCCGGCCGCGCATGACGATGAAACACGACTTTGGGATGCCCGGCGCCGGATCGCCAAAAACGCGATTTGAACACGGCACCGCGTCTCGGTCGAAATAGCGCGAGGTCGTGCGGCCCCGGGCGCCGTAGACCACTTCGGCGGGATACGGCAGACGGCAGAGCCCGCCCTCGCGCGCGCATGGCTGCAATCGGTCGGCCGACGCGGTCGCCGGGAAAAGGGCGGTGGCGACCGTCGTCGCGCCGCCCAGGTACATGAGCGTGAATAATGTGCGCATAGAAATGTTTGGTGCGTTTGACACGATAAGTCCTCCATGCCGTTCAGGCAGCCTACGAATGCAACTCCGCTACCTGCGAAATGAATCCAGCGCTTTGTGGGCAAATCCGCAAGTGGGATTCGCAAGGTCAAACGCGGCTCAAGCCCGAGTCGTTCCAGGAGCTGCTTTTCAGCCTATTGGAGTGGCCTCGCGTTTGCCAGATTGCCGCGCGGGCGTGGCTGAATTTTTAAAGCCGGCGGCGAAACAGTCGGCCGCGCACGATTCGCGCGGCCGCGGCGAATGATCATCGACCGCAAGGCTACAAAGCCGGCGATAGAGCGCAAAAGCCCGCGCCTTGGCCCTTCATTTCTGAAAGTGGATTCTGACAATTCATGTCGGCATTTCCCTGTGCCAAGGATTGCGATCCTTGAGGGAAATGGCGCGAGTGACGGGGCTCGAACCCGCGACCTCCGGCGTGACAGGCCGGCACTCTAACCAACTGAGCTACACCCGCGCATTGACGAGCACGTGTCAGCCGTGTTCGTCGTTGGGGCGCTGGATAAGGGGTTCGCCACCGGGTGTCAAGCGCACCAAACCATCATAACAACAAACTGGAGAAGGTTTTTTGACAGCCGGCGTTTTGTTCGCAAATCGGGCCTGCGGACAGGGCTTCACCTGTTCATTTGGCCTTGCGAAGCCGGTCCCGACCGCTTAAAGGTCCGCGCCGGAGCGGGCGATTAGCTCAGTTGGTAGAGCGCTTCGTTTACACCGAAGATGTCGGCGGTTCGAGCCCGTCATCGCCCACCATTCCACGTCGTCTTGAAGATGCGATTTGGCCCTTCCTGGAGGCAGGACGATGGGCGCCTGATGCTTCCGAGGATTGAACCTAGATCCGTTTGAAGTCGGTAAGCCCCGCACGTATCCTCTGGCCCTCTGCGAAGGCGAGGGCGAAAGACTCCAGACAGAATGATCGGGTTGGTTCCTCGTCACCGTCGATCATGCGGACGGACCATTCTCCGCAGGCTTTTCGCAGGTTGCGATTTCGCCGATGGGAACGTTGGCAGGGCTTCGAAGTTTCTTGACCGCTAAGGCGACCTTGCGCGGAGGTGGCGGATGAAGACGACAGTTGGACCGGATACCGTCGACGTGGCCAAGGCGGTCGAAACGATGCTCACGGAGCATGACGGCCCTGCCTTTCTATCGATGGCCGAATTCATCGAAGTGCTTCGTCAAAGGACCGGAACGGACCGTTCTGACGCGGATCTGAAAGCCCTCGTCACAAAGAAGGCGGCTGTGCTTGGTATCGTTATGGAGTGAGGGAGGCCAAGCTCGGCTACGCAGCTTGTGCCCGGATGCTGTTTGCGTATCGGCGCGCCTGCACGAGCCATTTCAGTGGTCTTGTTTGCGCGGCGTACAACCCACAGTCAACGCTGCGCGCAAGATCGATTGAACAAGGCCGGCGCGTTACAGCTTGTTCTGCCGCTTTTCGATAGCATAGGATGTCCAGCGGCAGCACATGCCCGCAATCGATGTGGTGGCGCCACCGAACAGGCATGCGGCAAGCACCGGGTCTTGCGAGGCATTTTTCCAGCTGACCACCGCCAGCAATATGACGCTTACCGTCGAGACCACATAGCCGATACCCTTGAGCGCATGCGGCGAAACCTTGACCATTCACACTCTCCCTTCGCTCCAACGTTGAACATTTGTATCGGCACCGGGTTCCGTTCGTTGGTTGCCACGCGGGAACCTTTTGCCTGTTCGCGCGTGCTACTGCGATCTGGGCGCTGGATGGACGAGCCATGACAAACTTTCTGAAACTCCCGGCCAAGTCGCGGAACCTGTTTCGCGTTGTCGTCGAAACGCCGCGCGGAGCAGCCGCCAAGCTCGCCTACGACCCCAAGACGGGCGTCTTTCAATATTCAAGGCCGCTGCCGGTCGGCAACACATACCCTTATGATTGGGGGTTCGTACCTTCCACCGTCGGGGAAGATGGTGATCCGCTCGACGGGATGGTGATCCACCAGGCCGCTACAGCACCTGGCGTGGTCATCAAATGCGAGCTGCTCGGTGCATTGCGGGTGAAGCAGAAGGACCCTGATGGGGCGGTCATCCGCAACGATCGTTATATTTTCTGCCCGCGCAAGGAGGATGCGCCGGACAAGCCCGTGACTGCCGACCATTTGCCGCAGGATTTGCGCCAGGAGATCGAGCAGTTCTTTTTGTCCTCCGTGCTGGGCACGGGCAAGACGATCAAGCTGAAAGGCTGGCAGGACGCCAAGGAGGCTGCCAGGTCTCTCGGCAAGGGCGCGAGGGCTTTTCGGCGCAATCGCAAGTGATGGCCTTGTCTTCCGCGATCACACCATAGGCTAACACGGTGACGCGGTTCACAATACAATTGCAAGCGGTCGATTCCTCCGGGATGTAGCCACTCCAAAAGCCCGCCGCGGGTCGCTCCCGTGGCGGGTTTTTCATCATCAGGGGTTGCAGGCCATAGGGGGTGCGAGCTTCCTGACGCCTCTACCGGGCGGATCGCTCCTGCGCCGTCCGAAAGATCTGGGCGATCAAGGTGGCACCATCCGGAAATCCTTGCCCTCGGGCAGCAATTGCCCACCATCGACGACAATGGTCGTGCCGGTGATGTAGCTTGCGTCGTCCGAGGCAAGGAACAGGAAGGCATTGGCGACATCGCGCGGACTGCCGAGCCGGCCGAGCGGGATCGAATCCTCCATGTTCTTGATATAAGCGGCGCCGCGATGCTCCTGGATGGCTTCGGTCAGGATGTTGCCGGGCTCGACGCCGTTGACGGTAATGCCGTAGCCGGAGAATTCCAGGGCTGCTGCCCGGATGAAGCCGTTGATGCCTGCCTTTGTCGCCGAATAATGGCCGTGGCCGGGGCTTGTGACATGCGGTCCGGTGATGGAGGAGGTGTAGAGCATTCGTCCCGAGCGCTGCGCCTTCATCGGCACCAAGGCTGCGCGAGTGGCATTGAAGGTGCCGCGCAGATTGACGGCCATGACGCGATCCCAGTCGTCGGTGCTGGTGTTCTCGATCAATTGCCAGGGATAGATCCCGGCATTCTGCACGATGATGTCGAGGTGGCCGTAATGGTTCAGCGCCAGTGTCACCGCGGCCTCGGCGTCGCGCATTTGCGAAATGTCGGTGCCGATGAAGGGGACACCGAGCTCGCTGGCGGTCGCTTGCCCGGCCTCGGCCTCGCTGTCGGCCAGCACGAGCCGTGCGCCTTCTTCGGCAAAGCGCAGCGCGATGCCCTTGCCGATGCCGCGCGCGCTGCCGATGATCAGCGCCACCTTGTCTTTCAATCGTCCGGTCATGCGAGCGGTCCTGTCATGCCAGTCTCTGGCGAATGGTTTGCTTGAAGGCGTCGAGCAGCACAGCCGCCAGCACCAGCAGGCCGTGGATGACCTGGGTGAAATTGGCCGGCAGCCCCATCAGATTGATCGCCGTGTTGATGGCCGAGAGCAGCAGCACGCCGGCATAGACGCCAGGCAGGGTGCCGACGCCACCCTTCAGGCTGACGCCGCCGATGACGACCGCGGCAAAGGCGTTGAACAGCAGGCCAACGCCGAGATTTGCGGTGGCGCCCGAGGTGCGGATCGCCAGCAGCCAGCCGGCAAGGCCGGCGATAGCGCCGGCAAGCACGAAGGCGATGATGAGGTTGCGGTTCACCCGGATGCCGGCGCGGAAGGTCGCCGTCTCGTTACCGCCGATCATCACCAGGTGCCTGCCAAACGGTGTCTTGGCCATGATCAGTGAGAAGACGACGAAACAGGCAATGGCGATCCAGGCGGTGAGCGGCAGGCCGATCAGCCGCTGGATGCCGAACCAGCGGATCGCCGGTGCAAGATCCTGCGCCGAGCGGCCGCCCGAAATCACCAGCACCAGGCCGCGCACCCAGATGTAGGAGGCCAGCGTGATGATGAACGCGCTCATCTTCACCTTGACGACCAGAAACCCGTTGAAGGCTCCGATCAGGCCGCCCACGGCCAGCGCCAGCAGCAGCGACACCGGAACCATCAGCCATTCCGGATGCAGTTGGACGCCAAGCCCGATTCCGGATGAGCAGAACAGGATGCCGACCGCCATGGCGCTGAGTGCGGCGACGGATTCGACCGACAAATCCATGTGGCCGGCGATGATGACCAGCGCCAGGCCGATCGACATGACGCCGAGCACGCTCGAAGCCTCGATGATGTTGGCGAAGATTCCGAGCTGGAAATAGTTCGGGATGAAGATGGAAAAGACCACCAGCACGAAGACCAGCATGAACCAGACGAGGTTGTCGAGGATGAGCTCCAGGGCATGGCGGGTGCGGGGGTTCATGGGGCTGATCCGACTAGTGCATGGCCCGAAAGAATCAATTCGATCTTCCGAATGGCGCGATTTGCGAAGGATTGGCTCCGGGCCGCGATGGCCCGGAGCGCTCCGTACGACAGTGACTACTCGACGGGTTTAATGGCGTCCGTCGGCGGCTTCTGGTTGCCCCAGAAAGCCGGGTTGTCGACATTTTCCTTGGTGATGGCGGCGCCGGGGATCTTGATGTTCGGTCCCCAGGCTTCCTTGGTCACGGTCGATTTCAGGCCGATCACGTCATATTCGCCGGGCTTGATCTCTTGCTTCTTGACCACCTTGTCCATGAACATGGCGACGGCGGCGGCCTGCGCGTAGAGCGGCTGCTCGACTTCGACGTTGAGCCAGCCCTTGCGGATCAGGTCGAGGCCGACCGGCGCGCCGTTCGAGCTCATCAGCATGACGTCGCCCGGCTTCTTGCCGGCGGCCTCGAGCGAGGCGACGGCGGCCACCGAGAGGTGCGCGGCATGGCTGAAGATCAGGTCGATGTCGGGGTTGGCCAGCATCTGGTCGGCGACGATGGTGCCGGCGTTGCTGGCTTCCCACTGCATGGCCGGAAGCGAGATGATCTTGACGTCCGGAAACGCCTTCATCTTCTCTTCGAAGCCTTTCTGGATGTCGAGCGTGTAGGGATCGCCTGGATCGCCGAGCACCTGCAGCACCTTGCCCTTCACCGAGCCGTTTTTGGTCTTCAACATTTTTTCGGCCTGGTCGGCGGCGACATGGCCGATTTCGACCGTTCCGGCGACTGACGTGAAGTCGGATGGTGTCGAAGTGATCTGGCGGTCGAACTCGACCACCGGGATACCGGCGGCACGGGCGGCCTCGATGGACGGTTTCAGCGCGTTGAAGTCGACAGCCGCGAGGATAATGGCCGCCGGCTTTAGTGCAATGACGTCGTTCATCTGCGATTGCTGGGCATCGGTCTTGTTGTCGGCGTTCAGTGACTTGAACTCATAACCGGCCTGCTTGAGGAACAGCTCCAGCGCGGTCACCGAGCCGGTCTGGAATTCATCGAGCAGTGTCGGCACAAGATAGTAGACGACACCCTTGGACTGGGCGAATGCCGGCGTGAGCGTGGCAAAGGCCAGTGCCAGGATGCCGAAGACAGCAAGAAGTATTCGCTTCATGTCGTTGGCTCCCTGTTAAGCCGGACCCCTCTTTTGTCCCTCAGCCCGCCGGTCCGGCACCGGCAAGCGTCTCCCCGGTGATCATGTTGATCACCGCATCGGGACTTGTTTTGTTGCGCGCCACATCGCCGGCCACGACGCCTTGCCGGATCACTACGATCCGGTCGGCGACCTGAAAGGCCTGCTGCATGATGTGGGTGATGATGACGACGCCGATGCCCTGGCTCGCCACCTGGCGGATCATGTCGAGACCGCGCCGCGTCTGCTCGACGCCCAGCGCCGCGAACGGCTCGTCGAGCAGCACCAGCTTGCCGCCCCAGTGCACGAAGCGGTTGAGCTCGATGGCTTGCCGCTGGCCGCCCGAGAGATGCTCGACATTGGTGCGCAGCGACGGAATGCGGGTACCGGCGCTGGCCAGCGCCTTGGAGACGACGGCTTCCATGGCGCGCTCGTCGAGCACGGGAATGCCGAGCACCTTCCTGGTGATCTCACGGCCCATGAAGAAATTCGCCACCACGTCGACATTGGTGCAGAGCGACAGGTCCTGGTAGACGGTTTCGATGCCCGCCGCCTTGGCCTCGGCCGGCGACCTCGCCAGGAACTCCTTGCCTTCGAAGAGCATGCGGCCCGAGGTCGGCTCCAGTCCGCCTGATATGATCTTGACCAGCGTGGATTTGCCGGCACCGTTGTCGCCCAGCAACGCCACGACCTCGCCCTTGCCGATGGAAAAGCTGATCCCCTTCAGCGCTTCGATCGCGCCATAGTTCTTGGTGACGTTGTCGAGCACCAGCAGCGGTTCGCTCATGCCGCAACCTCCTTGGCGGTCAGAAGATCGCGGCCGCGTTCGCGCTCGGCGGCGAACATCTGGCCGAAGCGCGGCGACAGCACCCCGGAAACCGCGAGGGCAGCGGCGCCGCGCAGAACGGAATGTTGCCCGCCGCGCGCGACCATCAGCCGGGGCGCGATGCGGTCCTTGCGCGCCGAGACGGAGTTGTGCAGGCCGCCGGTCGAACCGGCCAGCCGTTCCAGCAGGTCGGTGGACGCCAGCCCGCCGAGGATGACCGTTTCGGGGTCGAACAGGTTCTCGATGACGGCGACGGCATTGTGAAAGATCGGCGCGACTTCCGCGATCCAGTCGGGCTCTGTGCCGTTCCAGCGCCGAAGCGCCTCGAGCGAGAGGTATCTTTCGAGGCAACCCCGGTTCCCGCAGGGACAGGCCTCGCCGGCAGGAACGACAGGGATGTGTCCGACCTCGCCGGCATTCCCCCAGGCGCCGCGCTGCACGATGCCGTCATGAACCATGACGCCGCCAAGGCCGACGCCGAAATAGAGGTAGTAATAGTCGGAGAATTGGGCGCCGAGGCCGTAGAGCCGCTCGCCCATGGCGGCGGCCGCCATGTCGGTTTCGAAGAAGGCAGGCAGTCCGGTCGAGGCCGCCAGTCGCTCGCGCAGCGCCACATCCTGCCAGCCAGTCATGGTGGTCGGGCCGACGAAACTCATGGATTCGACGCCGAACGGCCCGGGCAGGGCCAGGCCGACCCCAAGCACCCGACCGCCGGCCCGCAATCCGGTCAATTCAATCACCATCGCACCGATCAGCTCGAAGGCATGGTCGGGCGTCGCGTTCGGGGCCTCGCGGTAGGTGCTCTCGATCACGTCGCCGCTCAGATTGATCAGGGCGGCATCGATGCCGAACGGGGTGATGTGAATACCGACGGCATAGCCTCCCTCGGGATTGATGCGCAGCGTCGCCGGCGGCAGGCCGCGCCCCTTGGGCTCCACGCGCAGTGAGAGGATGTAGCCCTGTTCTTCCAGTTCGCGAACGATGGTCGATACGGTCTGGACGGTAAGCCCGACACGGCTGGCGATCTCGCCGCGGGCGATCGGCCCATGCAGGCGGATAGACTCAAGCACGATGCGCCGGTTGTACGGCCGCCCGAACTCCTGATTGGTCCCCCGCAATGCCATGCCTTGCGTCCTCGACTGACGTAAGGTTCGCACCAAAGATTTATTCAGTCAAATGGAATTCAAAAATAAACGAGAGCAACATTCCGCCCAAGAGAGCCGCAAGCCGCACCGGCTTAGGACCTGTTCACCTGCCGCCCTTGGCCGATTGCCGCCATAGCGAAACCGCCTCAATGGTGGCGAGGTTCGCAACCGTCGAAAAATGCATGGAGCAAAAATGATTGAACTGCCGTTTGCCCGCGACGAGTACCAGCAGCGGCTTCGCAAGATCCGCGCCGAGATGGCGAAGCGCGGTCTCGAACTCCTTGTCGTCAACGACGTTGCCAACCAGCACTACATCACCGGCTATGATGGCTGGTCATTCTACACGCCGCAGGTGGTGCTGGTTCCGTTGGAGGAGGTCGAGCCGGTCTGGATCGGCCGCGCCATGGATGCGGCCGGCGGGCTGCTCACGGCTTGGATGAAGCCCGAGAATGTCGTTGGCTTCCCGGAGGATCACGTTCAACGCGCCGATCGCCACCCCATGGACTGGATCGCGAGCTGGATCGTCGCCAAGGGATGGGGAAACAGGCATGTCGGCATCGAGCTGGAAGCCTATTATTTCTCGCCGAAAGGCCATGCCCGGCTCGTCGCCGGACTCCCCAATGCGAAATGGCATGACGCAGATCTGCTGGTGAACTGGATCCGCGCGGTCAAATCGGCGCCCGAAATCGCCTATCTGCGCAAGGCGTCGACCCTGGCCGAAGCGGCCGTCGTGCGGGCCTTCGAGGTGATCGCGCCAGGCGTGCGCGAATGCGACGCCATTGGCTCCATTCAGGCGGCGCAGATCGCCGGCAGCCCGGACTTTGCCGGCGATATCACCGCCCTTCCGCCGACCATCCTCGGCGGCGAGAACGCTTCTGCCCCGCATATAATGTGGAGTGACCGGCGGTTTGGAGACAACGAGACGATTGCACTGGAGCTCGCCGGTGTCTGCCGCCGCTATGCCGCCGGGCTTGCAAGAACGATGCAGCTCGGCAAGACGCCGACGCGGGTTGCGGACACGGCAAAGGCGGTGATCGAAGGCATGGACGCGGTGCTCGATGCAGTGAGGCCGGGAACGACTGCCGAGGCGGTCGAGGCTGCATGGCGCAAGGTCATCCAGCGTTACGGGCTGAAGAAGGAATCGCGCATCGGCTATTCCATAGGTGTCGCCTATCCGCCGGATTGGGGCGAACACACGATCAGCCTGAGACCCGGCGACAAGACGGTGCTTCAACCCGGCAATGTCGTCCACTCCATCCTCGGCATGTGGATGGACGGTTGGGGCATCGAGGTCAGCGAGACCATTTTGGTGACCGAAACCGGCCAAGAAACGCTGACGAAGTTCCCGCGAGAGATCCATGTCAAATCCTGAGGGCGTCGTCGTGGCAGCCAGTGCTGAAAGTTCCGGCACGGTCGCTATCGATGCCGGAATTCTCGACCAGATGATTGAGATCCGCCGGCATCTGCACCGCAATCCGGAACTGTCGAACCACGAAGCCAACACGCAGCGTTATCTCAGGCAGATGCTGGCCGGCGAGGGGATATCAGACATTCGCGATGTCGCGGGCTTTGGCCTCGCGGTCGACATAGTCGGCACCGGCAAGCCGTCGAACCGGAAGATTGCCATTCGCGCCGACATCGATGCCTTGCCGATCGAAGAAGAGTCCGGCGTCGACTATGCGTCGGCCAATCCCGGCGTGATGCATGCCTGCGGCCACGACGCCCACGCATCGATGGGCTTCGCAGTTGCCGCGCATCTGCATAGATCAAGAGCCGATTTTGGTGGCACCGTCCGCCTGATCTTCCAGCCGGCAGAAGAGGATTCGCCCTCGGGCGGCAAACGCGTGGTGGAGGAGGGGCTGCTCGACGATGTCGACGCCGCGATCTGCCTTCACATCGATCCGTATACGCCATCCGGCAAGATCGCGGTCCGTTCGGGTCCCTACACGCTGGCATGCGATACGTTCGACGCCGTCGTAATCGGCGAGGCGGCACATGCGGCAAAGCCCTATGAGGGTATCGATGCTATCGCCGTGGCCTGTTCCATGGTCGGCGAATTGCAGAAGATCGTCTCGCGCGAGATCGACCCTTACGATCCGCTGGTCATTTCCGTCACCGGCATCAATGGCGGCAGCGCCTACAATGTCGTCGCCGGCAAGGTCGCCTTGAAGGGCACCATCCGCAGCGGCAGCGACGCCACCCGCGAGCGGGCCTGGCGGCGCGTTGGCGAAATCCTGGAGGGCATGGCGGCGAGCCACGGGGCCGATGTGGAGCTCACCATCCACAAGGGCGAGCCGGGTGTGGTCAATGACGGCGAGATGGCCGAGCTGATTGCCGCCAGCGGCAAGGCCTGCATCGGCGCCGACAATGTTCTCGATACGCCCGGATGGACCATTGCCGACGATTTTGGCTATTACAGCGAGAGGCGTCCTTCGGTCTATTTCCGGCTCGGCATCCGCAACGAGGCGGTCGGATCGGTCTTTCCGCTTCACCATCCCAAATTTCGCGTCGACGAAGCTGCCTTGAAGGTTGGCGCGGCCACCCTGGTTGCGGCGGCGACCGGATTTCTGTCGGCGCAGCCGGAAAATACCGACTGATCAAAGCGGTCCAAAGTCGGCTCGTGCAAGCCTGCACGAACCGGTTAGATGCCTGCTCAGTATTTGATGACCCGGCGTTCGACCAGCACCACGGCACAGAACAGCACGATCGACAGGCAAGATGACAGCACGATCGCCGCGTAAAGTCGGTCCGACTGGTAATTGAAGCTCGCCTGGATAATCAGCGCGCCTAGGCCCTTGTCCGAGCCGATCCATTCGCCGACGATGGCCCCGATCACCGCCGTCGCGGAGGCGATCCTGAGCGAGGAGAACAGCGTCGGCAGTGCGCGGGGCAGGCGCAGGCTCCAGAAAATCTCCGAACGTGTCGCCGACAGCACCCGGAACAGTTCGTGCTCATTGTCGCTGGCCGAATCCAGGCCGCGGATCATGTTCACCAGCGTCGGGAAGAAGCAGATCACCGCGGCGATAACGATCTTCGGCGTCATGCCGAGCCCGAAGATCAGGATGATGATCGGCGACAGTGCCAGGATCGGAATGGTGTTGAAAAACAGCACGATCGGAAAATAGGTGGCCTGCAGGATGCGGTTGTGCACGAACAGGACCGCCAGCAGCACGGCGGCCAGATTGCCGATGACAAAGCCGGCCAGCGCCTCGATCAGCGTCGGCCTCAAATTGTCCATGAGCAGCGCGAAATTTTTCTGGAAGACGCCCGATATGGCTGTCGGCGTCGGCACGATATAGGCCGGGACGCCGAGAAGCGGCAGCAGATACTGCCAGGCGAGCAGCAGCGACGCAGCGCCAAGAACGGGCAGGGCTATCGCCAATTGCGGCGACAGCGGCGCCGGCCTCATGATGCCTGCTCCAGCGCGGCCCGCAGCTCCGCCATGGCGGCGACGATTGCCGGGTCTTCGCGCTTACAACGGTTGCCGTCCTGCTTGAGCGGCCGCATGTCCAGATCCTTGACCAGCCGCCCCGGATTGGCGGCGAGGACAATGACACGCTCGCCGAGATAGGCGGCTTCGGCGATCGAATGGGTGACGAACAGGATCGTCGTTCCCGTGCGCCGCCACAGGTTGAGAAGCTCGTCGTTGAGCCGGTCGCGGGTGATTTCGTCCAGCGCCCCGAACGGTTCGTCCATGAGCAGCAGCTTCGGCTGGCCAAGCAGCGCCCTGGCGATCGCCACACGCTGGCGCTGGCCGCCGGACAGCTGGTGCGGCAGGCGTTCGCCAAAGCCCGCAAGCCCCATCAGCTCTAACAATTCTTCGCTGCGATCCTCGATCTTGCGCGTCAGGCTGCCTTGCCCGACGCCAAGCGGCAGGCGCACATTGTCGCGCACCGTGCGCCAGGGCAGCAGCGTCGAGTCCTGGAAGACAAAGCCGACATCGCGGCGCGAGCGCACCGCATGCGGCGTGTCGCCGAGCACGCTGATCGTGCCGCCGAGCGGGTCGAGCAGGTCGGCGACCACTCTGAGCAAGGTCGACTTGCCGCAGCCGGACGGTCCGAGGATCGACAGGAAGGAGCCGGCCTCGACGCTGAGGTCGAGGCCGGAGAGCACCTTGACGGCCGTCTGGCGGCCGCCATAGCCGACGTCCAGCCGGCTGGCTTCGATCGCGTTCGCCATCAGGCGGCGGGCGCGTCGAGCTTCGGCCGGTCGGCAGCCGAAAGTTCGAGGATCCTGGTGGTGTAGACGTCGGCGGCCTTGGGGCGCCCGTTCGGGTACTGGCCGACCTTGTCGAGCAGCGCCAGCTGCTCTTCGATGGAGGCGGGGTCGAACGTGCCCCAGCCGTCCTTTGCCGTCGCGCCGTCGAACGAGAGCCTCAGCACGAGGTTAACTGTCTTCTCTTCCCAGCCGAGGTCCATTTCGGGATAGGCGGCGACCATCTTCTTCACCGCCTCCTGCGGGTTGGCGTGCACCCAGCCCCAGCCCTTGGCGACCGCGCCGATGAACTTGGCCAGCGTGTCCGGATCCTTTTCGATCGCCGCGTCTGTGGCGAAATAGACATCGGCATAGGAATTCAAGCCGAGATCGCGCACCAGAAGATCGATGCGGTCGTCGCCGACGACGCTGAGCGCCTGCGTGTTGGTGATCCAGCCGCCAATGGCGTCGACATCGCCGCGCACCAGCGGTCCCTTGTCGAAGCCGACATTGATGACGGTGAGGTCGGATGCGCTCATGCCGTTCTTGGCGAGGATCTCGTCCATGACGAAACGCGCCGTCGGCTGGATGCCGATCTTCTTGCCCTTGAGATCGGCCACGCCCTTGATCGGATTCGAGGCCTTTGAGGTGAGCGCGTAGGGGCCGGTGCGGAATCCGCAAGCGATGATCTTCACCGGCACGCCGCTGGCACGCGCCGCAAACAGCTGGGGCGTTTCGGAGAATTGGCCAAGCTGTGCCGCGCCCGATATCACCGGCGGCACGGTCGAGGCGTTCGGGCCGCCCGGGCTGAATTCCACGTCGAGCCCGGCATCCTTGAAGTAGCCATTGGCGACGGCGACGATGTCGCCGATCTGTCCGTTGGACATCAGCCAGTCATACTGGATGACGACCTTGCCGGCGGCCTTCGCGCCCGGAGTCAGCACCAGCTGCATGCCGCCCGATGCCATGGCAACGGCCGCCAGGCCGGATTTCATGAAGCCGCGGCGGTTCATGTCGTGATTCCCATTCATTTTTCGCTCCTGTTGCAAGACTGTCTCGTCTCTTCATTGCGCGCCGTTCCCTTGGCGCGGGTGGTCTACGGCTGTTCGTCGTGGTAGTCGCCGGGGCCGCCGTCGAGCCAGGCGTAGAGTTCCCAAAGCGTGTCGTCCGGGTCGGTGAAGTAGGCGCAGCGCGCGTTCCAGACATAGTTTTCGGGCGGGCCATAAAACGGCACGCCCTTTGCCGTCAGCTCGGCATGCAGTCGGTCGATCTCGTCGGGCGCGCCGAGTTGGACGGCGACGCAGACCTTGTGCGCATGGCGCGGCGACCGCAGTTTGGAGACGCCGGCATGCTGGCTGATGTGGTCGATTTCCCAGGCGGCCAGCGTCACGCCTTCGCCATGGAAGTCGGCGAAACCTTCGGCGCGGCGGCGCAAGCGAAAGCCGAGCTTGCGGACATAGAACGCCACCGTCCGCTCGATATCCTCGACCAGAAGGCAGACGTCGGAAATGCGGGTAATGCTTGCGACAGCCATGCTCATTTCCCTCCGCCGGTGCGTTCGCCGCGGGCAGAATGCAGCTTGACGCCGACACGGTTGGCAGCGCCGATAATATGCGCGCGCATCGCGGCTTCGGCTGCTGCCGGATCGCCGGCGACCAACGCCTCGTAGATGCGCACATGCTCGCCGACATTGACCTCCACCAGATCGTGCAAGGGATTGGTCTGCCGCGCGTAATAGATCGAGCGGCGGATTTGTTCGCAGACGAAGGAAATGAAGGTGTGGATGTAGCTGTTGCCGGTCGCGCGGGCGATTTCGCGATGAAACAGCAGATCGGCGTCGATGCTGCCGTCTTCCCAGCGCTCCTCGCCGCTCATCCGGTCGAGCGCGCCCTTGATCGCGTCGAGATGCTCCTGCTCGCGCCGTTCGGCCGCAAGTGCCGCCGATTCCGCCTCGAGGATGCAGCGCAGCTCGAACAGCCGCTCCATGTTCTGCCCCTCCTTCAGTGTCTCGCGGTCGATGCGGATTGCCGCGCGCTGTTCCGGCGCCAGGACGAAGGAGCCGATGCCTTGTCGCGCCTCGACCATGCCATCGGCGCGCAACTGCGCGATCGCCTCGCGCACGACGTTGCGGCTGACGCCGAATTTCTCCGAAAGTTGCTGCTCCGTCGGCAGCAGGCTGCCCGGATTGAGATCGCCGGACTCGATCTCGCGGCTGAGGAACGCCGCGACCCGGTGCGGCAGCGCCTCGACAGTGCCGATGGCGGCCAGTCTTTGTTTCATGAAGAAGTCTCCGTCGCGGGAAAGAGGCAGCCGGGGTTCATCAGCCCGCCCGGATCGAGCGCATCTTTGAGTGTGCTGACGAGCCGACGCTGGACTGCTGACATTCCCGCCCAATAGACACGCTGGCGGGTGCGTCCGATGCCATGCTCGGCGCTGATCGAGCCGCCGAGGGCGTTGACGATGTCGTATAGGCCAGTGGTGATGGTGGCGCCCGTGGCGCGGGCGGCGGGCTCGGCAAGGTCGAGCGGCGGCAGGACGTTGAAATGGATGTTGCCGTCGCCCGCGTGGCCGTAGGCCTGGGAAATCCAGCCCGGATGCTGCAGTTCGATAAACTGGCGGGCCTGGGCGATGAGCGTGGGGATGTCGGAGATGCGCACCGAGAGGTCGGTGCGCACATGGTAGCCGCGCTTGGCTTGGCCCTCGACCAACCCCTCGCGAATGGCCCAGAATGCTCTGGCCTGCGCGCCGCTCTCGGCCAGGACGGCGTCGGTGACGAGGTCTTCTGCCATCGTGCCGGCAAGGAAATCCACCAGCAGGGCGCGCAAATCGATCGCGGCACTCGACGACAATTCGATCAGCACATGGACCGGCGTGGTGACCGGTGCCACGATGTTCGGGTCGGCGAGGCGCGCAAGCTCCATGCATTCCGCGCCGATGATCTCGAAGGCGGATATCAGGTCGCAGCATTGGCGTCGGGCGCGCCTGAACAGCGATATCGCCGCTTCGAATGAGGGGAGCCCCAGATAGGCGGTCTCGACGCGGCCGGGTTTTGGAAAGAGCTTCATCTCGACACCGGTGATGATGCCCAGCGTGCCCTCGGCGCCGATGAAGAGCTGCTTCAGGTCATAGCCGCGATTGTCCTTGCGCAGGCCAGAAAAGCCGTTCCACAACGCGCCGTCCGGCAGCACAGCTTCCAGGCCGACGATGAGGTCGCGGGCCATACCGTAGCGCAAGACGTTGACGCCGCCGGCATTGCTGGCGGCGTTGCCGCCGATCTGGCAGCTGCCTTGCGCGCCGAGCGACAGCGGAAACAGGCAGTCCTGCTCGTCGGCGGCGTTCTTGATGTGCTGCAGGATGCAGCCGGCATCGGCCTGTAGGATGAAATTGTCGGCATCGACAAGGCGGATCCTGTTCAGCCGCTCCAGGCTGATCACCACCGCGCCTCGGGCTGTGCCGATGTCGATCGCACCTGCCACAAGTCCGGTGTTCCCGCCTTGCGGGATCATCGCCAGCCCCAGCGTGCCGCACAGCCGGACCGCGGCCTGAACCTCGGCGACCGACGCGGGCTTCAGCACGGCAAGCGCGCCGCCATGATGATCGCCAGACCAGTCCACGAGGTATTTCGCCATGTCGGCCGCATCGGCAGCCACGCCGCTCTGCCCCAGCACATGCTCCAGGGCGGTGAGAACGTCAGGCGAGATGCCGTGGATGGTCATTGTCGGGTCGGCGTTGATGTTGTGGTATATGGTTATACATATCATCCTACAACTTGAATTGTGTCAACACCGACAGGGCCGAAGGCCGTGGACTAGTCGCCTTGCCGGCGCGTGGGGATGATACGTCTGCTGGGAGGCAAAAGAGGCGAAACAGGCGGCCGAAAGCCGCACGGATGGCGATCACTCACCTCGAAATCGAAGCGGGAAGGTCTATTCGAGAGGTATTGAGTGCCAATCAGGTCAGGACTGGCGCCTCAGAGATACTGGGCGACCTTCCTGCCGACGGTGAGGAAGCGCAAGGGATCGATCGCTTCGCCATTGTGGCGCACCTCATAGTGCAGATGCGGGCCGGTCGAGCGGCCGCTGCTACCGGTCTTGCCGACGATGGCGCCGGCGTCCAGCTTCTCGCCCACGGTCACGTCGATTTCGCTGAGATGCCCGTAGCGGGTCGCAAAGCCGTTGCCGTGGTCGACCTCCACCATGCGGCCATAGCCACCGTTCCAGCCGGCCTTGGTAACGATGCCGGGCGCCGTGACCTTGGCCGCCATGCCGATGGGCGCCCTGAAATCCATGCCCGAATGCAGTGCCGCGGTGCCGAGGATGGGATCGGTGCGCACGCCGAACGGGCTGGTGACGGAGTGGCCGGGGGCGGGGTTGGCAAGCGGCAGCTGGCGCGCTTCCTTCTTCAGCTGGTCGAGCGTATCCAGAGCTTCGTCCAGTTCCTTGACCTTGCTGTCGAAGATCATCGAACTGTCGAGCGGGATCAGCGGACCGCCGACATCGCTTTCGTTCTTGCCGAAATCGCTGTCGACCGGCAGTCCGGCCGCCTGCAGCGCCTGCTGGATGGCATCGGCGCTCTTGTAGGCATTGTCTGCAAGCGTGCTGATGCGGGTGAGCTGTTCGTTTTCGATGGATTTCAGCGACTGGTTGATCGAGACGAACAGCTTGTCGGCACGATCAGCGGCTGTATCGCTGGGCAGCGGATCGGTGCGGGTCGACCACAAGGAGAACGGCCTGGTATCGGCAGCACCCAGGTCGGCACCCAGGCTCGCGACCGCATAATTCCGCGCGGGCTGGCTGATGCTGCCGGTCACCTCGGCGTGCTTGTCCGGTTTGGCGGCCGCGGCCGGATCCTCGGCGGGCGCTGCTCCCACCTCGTTCTCGGCGCGCTCGAGCAATGGTCCGAGACGGCCATGGCGCTGGCTGAGCTGCGTCTGGCGTTCAATCAGTTCGCTGACCTTGTTTTCCATCAATTGCTGGTCGAGCAACTGGCGGCTGGTGATGCGGTCGACCTGGGCGCGAAGCGCCGAGATGCGGTCTTCGTAGGCCTGCTGCATGCGCGCCTGGCGCGCGGTGGTGGCGCCGATCAGGTCGTCGCGCAGCACGAGATAGGAGGTGGCCAGGAGGTAGCCGATGGCAATGGCGGCGAGTGCCGAGCCGATGAATGCCGCGAGCCAGGGCCGGATCGTGAAATGCCTGATCTCGTTGCCGCGGGCTATGATGACCGTGTGGGGTTCCTTGCGCCTGCCGAAGACTGCGGACTGACCGGTTGCGTTCACGGGACCAAGCTTTCGTTTACGACACCACGACAGCTTGATTACACATTATTAGGGTTAACAAAGGCTTGCCTGATCGATCGCCTGGCGCCGAATGCATGCGGCGCGCGCAGAGGGTTGTATGAAAATGGCCAAAGAAGCGTGCGTAATGCCGCGAAATCATTGGCGATGAGCGCCAATCGGCTGCCAGCAGAGCGGCCTGTCGGTCGCGATCAAGGTCTAGGTTTCCTTAACTGTCTTCGATCGCTTTTAATTGACGGTTTTCGATTAGAAGCGGTACCGGGGTTTGGGATTCACTATGGCGGCAGGAATGCTGGGCGATCTGGTTGGCAAGATCCTCGACAAGATCTCGGGCACCAGTTTGCTGGCGACCGGGCTTCTGCTGTTGACTGCTTTTGTCAGCGCGCTCGTCGCCTATTGGCGCACGGTCGAGGAGAAGAGCTGGAAGGAGTTCTTCGAGTTCGTCATCCCGCACGAGGTCATCACCCATCCCTCGGCGAGGGCCGACCTGCTGTTCTGGGTCACGAAAAAAGCCCTGATGCCCTTCCTGATGCTGCCCGCCGGAATAGTCTTCGTCTCGGCGGTGGGCTACGCAACCAACTGGCTGTTTTCGACACTCGTCCAGTTCCAGCCGCCGCTGGTCCAGGGACCGGCAGGCCCGGTGACGGTGCTGATCTTCACCATCACCATGCTGCTCGCCTACGATATTTCCTATTATCTCTATCACGTCGCCCAGCACCGCTATCCGGTGCTCTGGGAATTGCACAAGGTGCATCACTCGGCCGAGGTGATGGTCGGGATCACCAAGGACCGGGTCCACCCGCTCGACGAACTGATGAATCGCGCCTGGGATGGCCTCATCGTCGGCGTCTGCTTCGGCATCTGGTCGCTGATTTCACTGAACCTTGTCGAACTGACCGTCTTTGGCGTCAACGTCTATGTCATGCGCAACATCCTGATGATGGATTTCGTCAGGCACACCCATTTCAAGATTTCGTTCGGCCCGCTCAACAATGTGATCTTGTGTCCGCATTGGCACCAACTGCATCACAGCACCGATCCGCGCCACTACGACAAGAATTTCGGCCTGCTCTTCTCGTTCTGGGACCGACTCTTCGGAACATTGTGCGTGCCGAAACCTGACGAGGACTTCAAGTTCGGACTGGTCGACCGCAATGTGCGCGACTACCAGTCCCTCGCGGGCCTTTATGTGATGCCGCTGAAGCGGATGTGGGGGCATATTGCCAGGCGCATCCGGCCTGCAAAACCACGGACCGTACAGTCATCGGAAGAGGGGACGCGGCCATGAACGCTCCCTTCGTGCTCGCGATCCCGCGGACACGCACCTTCGAAGTCGTGACATCAGCGGCGCGTCTGGCCGAGATCGCACCGGCCTGGGCCGCGCTCTGGCAGCGCGCCGGCGGGCTTGTCTTCCAGCACCCGGACTGGATCGCGGCCTGGTGGCGCACCACCCCGCATCAGCAGCGGCGCACGCTCAGGATCGGGCTTGCCTGGAATGGCGATCGGCTCGACGGCGTGATCGCGCTCGCTACCTTCAAGCGCTCCGGCATCCGCATACTCGAATGGGCAGCGAAAGATCACAGCGACTATGGTGACGCGCTGGTTGCGCCCGACAGCGATCCGCATGTGATCTCCCGCCTCTGGCAGCATGTTTTTGATCAGGGCGGCTTCGACCTCGTCTATCTCAACCGGCTGCTGCCGGATGCCGGTGTCCGAGGCCTGCTGGATCCGGCCTCGCACCTTCGACCCAACCACCGCAGTGAAATCAGCTACCGTGTCGTCGGCCCCTGGCAAAGTGGGGCGGAATGGTTCGAGACGCTGTCCAAGAAGGCCCGGCAGAACTACCGTCGCGGCCGCAAATTCATGGAGGAAGGTGGGGCGGTGCGTTTCCGCCTGCTGGGTGCGGACGACCCGCGCGAGCCGGTGCTCGCACGGGTCGCGGTGCTGAAGCGCCTCTGGCTCGCCCGGCATGGCCGTGCCTCCGACCTGTTCGACGAGGGCTCGCCCGTTCTCGCCGCGCTGGTTTCGGTGCTGGCCGAGCTCGGGCTGTTGCGCATCTTCGTGCTGGAACTCGACGACACGATCATCGCCGTCTCGATCAATTTCGAGCAGCTTGGCACGATGATGGCTTTCGTCACCACCTATGATCCCGAATATGAGCGCGCCTCGCCGGGCATGGTGCTGATGATGGACTATATCCAGTGGTCGCTCGACCATGGCCTTGCCAAAGTCGATTTTCTCTGCGGCGGCGAGGATTTCAAGCGGCGCTTCGCCACGCAATCAGCCAGGCTGTCGTCGATGATCGGCGCGCGCGGTCTGCGCGGTCATCTCGCCGCGCTGGCTGATCGTGTGGTCCATGTCACGGAATCCTGGCGGGCACAGCCGCAGCCGAAAGCGCAAACGTCGGACGAGTAAGCCCATTCCCGCGCGACCGGAATTGTCGATAGCGTCCTGGGCTTTGACGCTCAAAGCGCGCGAACGGCTTCCAGCACTTCCTCGGCATGGCCCTTGACCCGGACCTTGCGCCAAATCCTGGCAATCCGCCCGTCACGGCCGATCAGGAACGTCGCTCGCTCGACGCCCATATATTTGCGGCCATACATCGATTTCTCGACCCACAGATGGTAGGCCTCGATCACCTTGCGCTCCTCGTCGGCGGCGAGGTCGACGGTGAGGTTGTATTTCGATTTGAACTTGTCGTGCTTCTTGACGTTGTCGGGTGACAGACCGATCACGACGGCGCCTGCCTTCTCGAATTCCGGTTTCAGCTGCGAAAAGCTGATCGCTTCCTGGGTGCAGCTTGTTGTGTCGTCCTGTGGATAGAAGTAGAGCACCACGGGTTTGCCGGCCGACGCGGTCAGGCTGAGCGAGCCGCCGCCGTCCCGCGGCAGATCGAATTGCGGCGCAAGATCGCCCACGTCGAGGTCAGCCATATCGATGCCCTTGTTTGAGGTTACGCGCGACGCCACACCGATATAGTGTCGACCGGGGATTCGTCCACGAGCGAATTTGTACAACGGAAGATTGCGTGGATCAGGAGCAACCGCAGCACGAGAAGATCCGGTTCAGGCGTGACGAGATCACCGACCTGGGGGCTTTGCCGTCCGCGTGCCGCGTTCCACCACTCGGCCAGGCGTCGATCGGCCGCGGCTTCCGCATCCTTTCGCGCGTGTTCGCCGGCATGGTCGCGTTCATGGTGCTGGCTGCGGTCGTTGTCTATCTGGTCGGGGCATCCGGGGTCGGCTCCGAGCGGCTTCGGGCGGAAGCGGAGACCGCCATCGAGAAACTCGCCGGTGTCGATGTTAACGTGGCGGTCGGGCCGGCGCGCATCACGCTCGACAGTTCGAGTTTCGTCGCGCTCCAGGTCAGCGACGTCAGCCTGAGGACATCAGACGACAAACCTATGGCGGATGCTGGTCGCGTCCGCTTCGGCATGCGCCTGATCCCGCTTCTTTGGGGAGAGGTGCGGCTGACCAGCGCCAGGATATCGGACGCACACATCGTTGTGGCGGCGATGCCGTCCGGCGGCGACTGGACAGCGCAATTGCGCAACGAGGACGGCCTCGTCGATCCGGAGAGACTGTCCGACGCGCTGTTCGGCAACATACATCGCGCGCTCGACGCCGTACGGGAAGATTCGATGCGCCGGATCGATCTCAGCAATGTCGAATTCCTGCTGCCCGACGCGGGGGCGATCAAGTTGGTCAAGATCGCCGACGCCACCGTCTTACAATCGGGGCCGGGCGCTGTGGAGTTTTCCTCGGAGGCGGATGTCGACGGCAGAAAGGTAACGGTTGCCGCCTCCGCCACCCGAGATGTCGCTGCGCATCGCGTGACGGCGCTGAATGCGAGCGTCGATCTGGTATCCGCCGACGAAACCGCTGCCGGCGCCGGGAAGCTGGGCGCGATCGCGTTGAAGCTGACAGGAGCTGAAGGGTCCGGCACCAATGAATCACGGCTGACGGCCTCTCTGTCGTCCGCCGGGTCGGTGCTCGATCTTGGCACGCGCGGCTTGCTCCCGGCCGATGTCGATGTCGACGCGACGCTTGTCCACGGCAGCAACAAGATCCAGGTCGACAGGCTGCTGCTGAAAACCGGCCGGTCTTCTTTCAATTTCGGCGGCTCGATAGGGCCAAAGCCGGCGACAGGGGCGGCGGGCGAGGAACCCTCCTATCGCTATGACCTGACCAGCGACGGTTCGACCCTGGCGCCATCGGAATCGCCCGAGCCCGCGCTGACCTTCCTCGCCCGCATTGCCGGCGTCTATCAAACCAAGAGCCATAAATTGGTGGCCGAGCAGATCGCCGTTCGGTCCGCTGCCTCAGGCGAGGTGCTCGGCACCGCGGCCGTGGCGTTCGTTGACGGCAAGGCCCCCGGGGTCAATCTGGCGCTCAACGTCCATGACATGCCGGTCTCGCACGTCAAGCAGCTGTGGCCATGGTTCTCGGCGCGCAATGCGCGGTTGTGGGTGCTGGATAATCTGTTCGGCGGCCGCGTCGTCGACGCCAACCTACAGTTCCAGGTCGTGCCGGATCGCCTCGGCAACGGCGTGCCGCTTTCGGCCGAGGAGGTGTTCGGCCGCTTCCAGATCGAAGGCTCGCGTTTTGATACGGCCGGCCGTATTCCGCCGATACGCGACGCCGTCGGCGTCGTCTCCTTCCACGGCAATGACGTCGACATTTCGCTCTCCTCGGGCACCGTCTACATGCCCAGTGGCCGCACCGTGGCGGCCAGCAACGGCACGCTGGCGGTCAAGGCGGCGAACCGCCCGCCGGTCATCGGCGCCCTCGACATCGATGTGGAGGGTGAGGCGCCAGCTGTCGCCGAACTCGCCTCCTACGAGCCGATCAACGCCATGCGCCATGTCGGCTTCCTACCGGAGGACCTGTCCGGCAGCGTCACCGGCCATGTCCGGGCGGACATTCCGCTGCAGTCCGGCGTCGATACCTCGAAACTCGACTGGCTGGTGTCGCTCGACTACACCGGCCTGTCGCTGGCCAAGCCGTTCGAGGGCCAGACCGTGACGGATGCCGACGGCTCGATCACCGTCGATCCCGAAAAAGCGGTGATCTCCGCCAAGGCAGCGCTCAACGGCATTCCTGCCGAACTCGACCTGATCGAGCCGTTGGCGGACAACGGGCCGGCGCGCAGCCGCAAGGTGGCCATGGTGCTCGACGACAAGGTCCGTGCCGCGGCCATGCCAGGCCTGACGCCGCTGCTTGGCGGAACGGTGAAGGTCGCGATCGACAAGAGCGGCGATGGCAACCAGAACGTGTCGGCCGACCTGACCAATGCCAGGCTGGACATTCCCTGGGCCGGCTGGAGCAAGGGGGCAGGGGTTCCCGCTAACGTCACCTTCGTCATGACCAAGGCCGGGGACACCACGACACTGTCCGATTTCAGCCTCGACGGCAAAACATTCTCGATCGACGGCAGCATCGTGCTGATCAACGGCGCCCTGTCGTCGGCCAAGTTCGGCAAGGTCACCTTGAACCGGGGTGACGATGTCGCGATTTCGGTGAAACGGTCAGGCAAGGGCTACGCCGTCGACATCAATGGCAACGCGCTCGACGCCCGTTCGCTCATCAAGCAGTTCACATCCGATGTGGACACCGCGACCAAGACGACCGGAACAGACAACATTTCCGTCAGCGCCGACGTCGAGCAGCTCACAGGCTTCCATGACGAGCAACTGTCCAATTTGAAGCTCGACTACAGCGCGGCCGGCTCAAGGGTGAACGGGCTGAAGGTCAGCGCCACGGCAAGTTCGGGCGCGGCCATCACCATCAGCAACACAACCGGCGACGGCCGGCGCTCGCTCAACGTGAAGTCAGCGGACGCCGGCGCGATATTGAGGTTCCTGAACGTCTACGAGCATATGGAAGGCGGCTCGATCATGCTGGCGCTGACCGGGGCCGGCGACGGGCCGATGAAGGGCAAGGTCGACACCAGCAACTTCTTCATCGTCAACGAACCGAAGCTCGCCTCCATCGTCTCGACCACGCCGGCCGGCGACAACCGCAGCCTCAACCAGGCGGTCAAGGGCAATCTCGACACGTCGCGGGTCAAGTTCGAACGCGGTTATGCCGAGATCGAGAAAGGCAGCGGCTATCTGAAGCTGGCCAATGGCGTGCTGCGCGGTCCGCGCATCGGCACGACGTTCCAGGGCATCCTCTACGACCAGAACAAAAATATGGACATGACCGGCACCTTCATGCCGGTCTATGGCCTCAACCGCATCTTCGGCGAATTGCCCATCGTCGGCGCGCTGCTGGGCAACGGCCGCGACCGCGGCCTGATCGGCGTCACCTATCGGCTCAGGGGCAATGCCAACAAGCCGGTGCTCGACGTCAACCCGCTGTCGGTGATCGCGCCGGGCATATTCCGGTCGATCTTCGAATATCGATGAACGGCCTCAGGCCGGCCGCACCAGAACGTGTTTTTTCTTGCCGAGTGAAAGCTTTACGACGTTTTCCGGACTCAGATCCTGAAGCGTGACCATGCGGCGGTCATCGCCGACCGACTGGTCGTTTATGCGAACCGCGCCGCCCTGTATGTGGCGCCGCGCCTCGCCATTGGACGATGCCAGCCCGGCCGTGACCAGCAGCGACAGGATGCCGATGCCGGCTTCAAGGGCTGCCTTGTCGGCCCCGACGGTCGGCAATGTATCGGCGAGCGCCCCTTCCTCGAACGTCTTGCGCGCGGTTTCCTCGGCCTGGTTTGCCGCCTCGCGGCCATGGACGATCGCCGTCGTCTCCGTGGCCAGGATCTTTTTGGCCTCGTTGATCTCGGAGCCGCCAAGCGCGGCCAGGCGCGCGATTTCGTCGAGCGGCAGGCGGGTGAATATCTTCAGGAAGCGCTCGACATCGGCATCCTCGGTGTTGCGCCAGTACTGCCAGAAATCATAGGGCGAGAAGAGGTCGCCGTTGAGCCACACCGCACCCTTTGCCGACTTGCCCATCTTGGCGCCCGACGATGTCGTGAGCAGCGGCGTGGTCAGCGCGTAAAGCTGCGGCGTGCCCATGCGATGGCCGAGATCGACGCCATTGATGATGTTGCCCCACTGGTCCGATCCGCCCATCTGCAGGCGGCAGTTCTGGCGCCGGGCGAGTTCGACGAAATCGTAACCCTGCAGGATCATGTAGTTGAATTCGAGGAACGACAGCGATTGCTCTCGGTCGAGCCTGAGCTTGACGCTGTCGAAGGTCAGCATGCGGTTGACGGAGAAATGCCGGCCGACGTCGCGCAGGAACTCGACATAGTTGAGCTTCATCAGCCAGTCGGCATTGTTGACCATGATGGCGTCGTTCGGGCCGTCGCCGAAGCGCAGGATGCGGCCGAAGATGCGCTTGATGCCTTCGATGTTGGTGGCGATCGCCTCGGGCGTCAAAAGGCTGCGCTGGTCGTCGCGGAAGGACGGGTCCCCGATCATCGACGTGCCGCCGCCCATCAGGGCGATCGGACGGTGTCCGGTTTCCTGCAGCCAGTAAAGCATGGTCGCCGAGATCAGATTGCCGATATGCAGGCTGGTGGCGGTGGCGTCATAGCCGACATAGGCGGTGACCGTTTCCTTGGCGAAAAGCTGGTCGAGGCCGGTCTCATCCGAAATCTGGTGGATGAAGCCGCGCTCGCTCATCGTGCGCAGGAAATCGGATTTGAAGGCAGGCATGTTTTCTTTCCCGAAAGCGTCCGCCCGGTCCGGCGGGGGCATATGTGAACGGGCGCGTTTAGCATCCAAGCGCGATCAGCAAAAGTGGAATCCGGTTTTGCGTCAGATCGCGCGCCAACCGGGAGGTTGCGATCAGCAAAAGTGGAATCCGGTTTTGCGTCAGATCGCGCGCCAACCGGGAGGTTGCGATCAGCAAAAGTGGAATCCGGTCTTGCGCCGGATTGCCTCTGCGCCAAGGATCATAAGTTCCTGACGATCACCGGTTGTTGAAACGGTGCATCGCGCCTTACGGCACGAATGCTTGCTTCATCGTTTCGGCTGGCGTAATGAGGCGCCGCGCCAAAGGTTCTTGCAGCCCACGACCTCGAGCGGCACCGCACGGCATCCATCAATGCCACATTCGACGACAGAGCCCGACGCGACATGCCGGACGCATTGATATCCATCGTCATTCCTTGCAGGAACGAGGCGGCAAACCTGCCCCTCTTGATCGACGAGATCGAGGCGGCGATGGCCGGGCGCGACTTCGAACTGATCATCGTCAATGACGGCTCGACCGACGAGACGGCTGCCGTGCTTACCGAACAGGCGGCGCTTCGTTCCTTTCCGGTGCGGGAACTGCGGCACCAGAAATCCGCCGGCCAGAGCCTTTCCGTGCGCTCGGGCGCCTGGGCGGCTCGCGGCGCCATCGTCGCCACCATCGACGGCGACGGGCAGAACGATCCGCAATACATTCCGGTGTTGGTCGACGCCTTGCGGCAGGCCGGGCCGGATTTCGGCGCCGCCCAGGGGCAGCGCCTCAAGCGCCGCGACAGCAAGGTCAAGCAGCTGGCGTCGCGCTTCGCCAACTGGCTGCGCGGCGCGATCCTGCATGACGACACGCGCGATACCGGCTGCGGCCTGAAGGCTGTCCACACCGATATCCTGCGCAAATTGCCGTTCTTCGACGGCACGCACCGCTTCGTCCCGGCCCTGGTTATCCAGGAAGGCTATCGCGTCGTGCATTGCGACGTCGTGGATCGCTCGCGCCGGCACGGCAAGTCGAACTATGGCATCTTCGACCGCGGCCTGCAGGGCGCGCTCGATCTCGGCGGTGTCTGGTGGCTGCGCCGCAGGCGCCGCAGAATGCCCAAAGTAGAGGAAATCAAGCGTGTTTAACGTGCTTCAGGAACTGGGGACCTGGCTTCACCAGGTTTTCATCAAGCAATTCGATGCGTGGATCCTGCTCGGCTTCGTTGCGCAGTTCTTCTTCACCATGCGCTTCGTCGTACAATGGCTGGCTTCGGAAAAGGCCAAGCGCAGCGTCGTGCCGGTGGCCTTCTGGTTCTTCTCCCTGTTCGGCGGCGGCCTGCTTCTGATCTATGCCATCCAGCGCCAGGATCCGGTCTTCATCGCCGGCCAGGCCATGGGCATGTTCATCTATATCAGAAATCTCTGGCTGATCGCCAATGAGCGCAAGGCGGCGATGACCAAGGTCGACTGAGCGGCCCGTCACTGCGAGAAAATGGTTAGAGAGGCTGATGCATGGCGCTGAACAGGAACTACATTCTTCTCTTCCTGTTCAGCCTGGTGATGACGCTTTCGGGGCTGGCATCGCTGCCGCCCATCGACCGGGACGAGTCGCGCTTCGTCCAGGCGACCAAGCAGATGGCCGAGAGCGGCGACTATGTCGACATCCGCTTCCAGGAGGCCTCGCGCTACCAGAAGCCGATCGGCATCTACTGGCTGCAATCGGCAGCGGTGACGCTGAGCGGCAAAGGCGCCGAGGCGCCGATCTGGGTCTATCGCACGATCTCGGCACTGGGCATTGCCATCGCGGTGCTGGCGATCGCCTGGACGGGAACCAATCTTTTCGGCGCCAATGCCGGCATCGCCGCCGGCCTGGTGATGGCGGCGATCTTCGCCACGGCCTTCGAGGGGCGCGACGCCAAGACCGATGCGATGCTGCTGGCCTGCGGCGTGGCGGCGCAAGGCGCGCTGGCGCAGATCTATCTCGCGTCGCGCCGCAATGAACCGGTCGCCGGTCATCTCTGGTGGATTTTCTGGATCGCGCAAGGCGCGGCGATCCTCATCAAGGGGCCGATTGCGCCGCTGTTGTCGGCGCTGACCATCGCGGTGCTGTTCGCCTTCGAACGTGACGGTCGCTGGCTGGCGAAGCTCAGGGTCGGACGCGGCCTGTTGCTCGTCGTGGTCATCGCACTACCCTGGCTTGCCGCGATCACCTGGAAAAGCCATGGCGCCTTCCTGCAGCAAGCCGTCGGCAAGGACATGCTCGGCAAGGTCGCGTCGGGCGAGGAATCACACGGCCTGCCCCCTGGTTTTTACATGCTGACCTATTCGCTGTTCATGTGGCCTTTCGGGCTGATCGCGGTCGGCGCCGGCCTCCAGGCCCTCAACCGTATGCGCGACGATGTCAGGCTGCGCTTCTGCCTCGCCTGGTACATCCCGTTCTGGCTGGTGTTCGAGCTGATCCCGACCAAGCTGCCGCATTATGTGCTGCCGGCCTATCCCGGCATGGCTCTGCTGATCGGCTGGCTGCTGATGTTGCAGCCTGAGGACGCCAATGCACCGCTCAAGCGCTGGCAGCAATGGCTGTGGTGGTCGACCGCATTTGGTCTCGTCGTGGTCAGCCTCGGCCTGGCGGCGGTCTGCATTGGAGCGCCGATCTATCTCACCCACAGCTTCTCCTGGTGGAGCATACCGGCGGCCGCCGCCGCACTGGGCACGGGCTATTTTGCCTTTTCGCGGCAGTTGCAGGTGCCGCTGCCCCGCATCGGAGCCACCGCCGCCTGTGCCGGCATCACCTATGCCCTGCTGTTCGGCGTCATCGCCCCATCGCTGAAGCCGATCTGGCTGAGCCCGGCGATCAAGCAGGCGGTGCTTGCCAACAAGCCTTGCGCCATGACGGTGCTGGCCTCGGCGCGTTATCAGGAGCCGAGCCTGGTGTTCCTGGTCGGCACCAAAACGGTGCTGACTGATGTCGGCGGCGTGGCACAGCATCTGCTTGCCGATCCTGCCTGCGCGCTGGGGCTGGCGCCGATCGAGGACGAGCAGAAACTGAATGGCATGCTGTCGGTGCAAGGCAAATCGATGAACCGGGTCGCGGAAGTTGATGGCCTCAACTATTCGTCGGGAGACAAATTGTCGCTCGGCCTCTATCGTGTGGCCCCATGACGGCTCGTCGATGCCCATGACGGCAACAATGGGGTCGAATTCCCAATGCTCGTAAAATCGCGCCCTACAGTTTCCGGTCGGCTCCTTGGGGTAGGGCGCCGATCCCTGAGCAATTTTCGCGACACCACGCAGATCGTCAGAAGGCGCTTTGCCGCTCGTCCCGCGCGCTACCCCAACATCGCATGGCCGGTCTGGCTCGTTGTTTGGGTGTTGCTGACGGCGGTGGCCTTTGTTCGCCTCGATACACCGGCAGGGATGGTCCACGGCCAATGGTCGGGAGCCGGGGTGGCTGAATTCCTGACCCAGTTCGCTCTCGGCGGCTGGTACCTGATCCCGTCGGCGCTTTTGCTCGTTGGGGCCAATCTGACCGATTGGCGCAGCCTTTCACGGCGATCGCTGATGCTCGTCTACAACTGGACTTGCCTGGCTTTTCTGGTGCTGAGCGCCGTCGGCCTGTCGGGCCTGCTGGTCAATGTCCTGAAATATGCGATCGGCCGGGCCCGCCCGCTCTACTTCCAGGATTTTGGCGTGCTCGCCCTGCACCCCTTCGCCTTTGACGCGCGCTTCGCCGGTTTTCCATCCGGCCATGCCACGACGATGGGGGCGGTGTTCGGCGTTCTCCTGCTCTTGTTTCCGCGGCGTTGGTACATCGCCCTGGTGATCACCGCCTGCCTCGCCTCGACCAGGGTTTTCGTCGGCGCGCACTATCCGAGCGATACGGTGGCCGGCTTCGGCCTTGGCTGCACCTTCGCGCTGGCTTGCGGGCTGGTCTTTGCCCGGCTCGGCTTCATCTTCCGTCCGACGCCCTCAGGGTTGCCGGTCCGCAAGGCATCGTTCCGGCTGATTGCTCCGGAAAATAAGTCGTTGCCCGATTAATTGCTGTCCAGGCCGCCGTAGGACCTTACCAAGCGAGCCATGTCGGATGCGTTAGCGACTTCGCTTTCCAGCCCCTGCGCCACGCCGGCGCGATCGGCGACGGGGCGGTTCTGGCTGACCTTCCACTTGCCGTGGATCTCGCCGATCTCGATCTCCAGGCCGATAATGCCTTTGATCTGCGACTGGATGAAGGGCGGCGGCGCATCGGTCACTGCCCAGGGCGCCTGGCGGGTCCCTTCCTGGGAAGCGGTCAGATCGCCGATCTGCCGCGTCAGCCACTCCTGGTCGTCGATCACCTTTACGGTGCCGCGTACCTGCACGATGGCGTAGTTCCAGGTCGGCACCACCTTGCCGGTCTCGCGCTTGGTCTCGTACCAAGAGGGCGTCACATAGGCGTCGACGCCCTGGAAGACGATGAGCACGGGCGACGCCGGATTGTCGGCAATGAGGCGCCAGTGTGGGTTGGCCTTGGCCAGGTGAGCCCGCAGTCTCCCGTTCGGCGCCGCTGCGGCGTCGAGCAGGAAGGGAATGGCGTTGGCGACCGGGCCGTCAGGCCCGTTCGAGATCAGCATTCCGAGCGGATGCGCCCTGATCAGTCCATGCAGCACGTCGGGCCGCGTTTCCTGGAAATGGGGAGGCTCGTACATCGGCGCTGGCGCCTTTCCTGCTTATCTCAGCCGCTTGGGCCGCGGATCGGACAATTCGCCCGCCAGCCGGCGATCGAGATAGTCCGCGCATTCCTCGATCAAAAGATCGGCGTGGTTGGCGAAGAAGTGGTTGGCGCCGGGCAGGGTCTTCTGCGTGATGGTGATGCCCTTCTGCGTGTGCAACTTGTCGACCAGGCCTTGCACATCCTTCGGCGGCGCCACCTTGTCGGCATCGCCATGGATGATCAGGCCCGATGACGGGCAAGGCGCCAGGAACGAGAAGTCATAGGTGTTGGGCTGCGGCGCGATCGAGATGAAGCCCTCGATCTCCGGCCGGCGCATCAAAAGCTGCATGCCGATCCACGAGCCGAATGAATAGCCGGCGACCCAGCAGCTCTTGGAATCCGGGTGCAGCGACTGGACCCAGTCGAGTGCGGCGGCGGCATCCGACAATTCGCCGGTGCCGTGGTCGAATTCGCCCTGGCTGCGGCCGATGCCGCGGAAATTGAAGCGCAGCGTGGTGAAATCGCGCTTCTGGAACATATAGAAGAGGTCGTAGACGATCTTGTTGTTCATCGTGCCGCCGAACTGCGGATGGGGATGCAAGACGATGGCGATCGGCGCGCTCTTTTCCTTGGAGGGCTGGTAGCGTCCCTCCAGGCGGCCGGCCGGACCGGTGAAAATGACCTCAGGCATGAAATACTCCACTTGGGTAATACGAATGCGCGGCGCCCGGAACGAGTCTTCCTCTGGCCTTGACGCAGGGCGAGCGTCTTCTTAGAAGCTAGTTTAGAACTATTCAAAACTGAGTGACCAGACGTCGAGCCCGGCCACCCGCGCCGCAAGCCGCGTAAATAGGACGGCTCGCCTTGGAATTTCAAGGAAATAACGCCATACGACGACCGAATGGCTTCTGACGGGATCAACTGGACGAAAATGGCCGCAAAACGCGCCTATCTCGACTATAATGCCAGTGCGCCGCTGCTTCCAGCGGCACGCGAGGCTATGGTCGCGGCGCTTGACGTGGCGGCCAACCCGTCATCGGTCCATGCCGAAGGCCGCGCCGCGCGGCGCCTGATCGAGACGGCAAGGCGCGAGGTCGCGGCTCTGGTCAATGCCAGGCCCGAACATGTCGTTTTCACCTCGGGCGCGACGGAAGCCGCTTCGACTTTGCTGGCCCCTGAATGGCAGATGGGGCGCGGCAGCGTGCGCATGAGCCGGCTCTACGTCTGCGAGGCCGATCATCCCTGCCTGTTGAATGGCGGGCGCTTCCCGGCGGGGCAGGTGACGCGCATCGGCGTCGATGCCAACGGCATTGCCGACCTTGCGGCCTTGGCCGGGGCACTTGCAGGTCATGACAAGGCCGATGGCCTGCCGCTGGTCGCGATCCATGGCGCCAACAACGAGACCGGCGTGATCCAGCCGATCGATCGCATCGCCGAAATCGTCAAGGCCGCTGGCGGCATTCTTGTCGTCGATGCCGTTCAGGCCGCAGGCCGCGTTTCCATCGACATGTCAGCGGGTTACGCCGATTATTTGATTCTGTCTTCGCACAAGATCGGCGGTCCCAAGGGCGTCGGCGCCATCGTCGCCGCCGCCGATCTGATGATGCCGAAGCCCCTGATCAATGGCGGCGGCCAGGAAAAGGGCCATCGCGGTGGCACGGAAAACCTCGCCGCCATATCAGGCTTTGGTGTCGCCGCGCGCGAAGCACTGGCCGGCCTGCCGGCGATCGATGCGGTGCGCCAGCACCGCGACGAGATCGAAGCCATCGTGAAAATGCTGGTGCCAGACGCGGAAATCTTTGGAACCGACGCGCCAAGGCTTGCCAACACGACATTCTTCGCTATTGCGGGCATCAAGGCCGAAACCGCGCAGATCGCCTTCGATCTCGCCGGTGTGGCGCTGTCGGCCGGCTCCGCCTGTTCGTCGGGCAAGGTCGGGCCGAGCCACGTGCTGAAAGCCATGGGCTATGGCGACAGTCTTGGCGCCTTGCGCGTGTCGATCGGTGCTGCGACGGGCGCCGAGGACATTGAATTGTTCCGAACCGCGCTGGCGGGAATTGCCCAGCGCCGGGCGGGCAGGGAACAGGCCGCCTGACGCGGTGAAAGGGGAATTCAGGCTTCGCAGCCTGGTAGAGCCGTGCGTTTGCAAGTGGCCGGGTGAATTTCCGGTCGAAACGCACTATATGGAACTTACGCCACTTCCGGCGCCTCAAGGGGCTGCCGTTCGCGGTGCCATAGTTTGAAAACTGCCGGGCCTTGACCCCGGCGTGGATGGAGAACGCATATGCCTGCTGTGCAGGACACGATCGATCGGGTCCGAAAGATCGACGTCGACCAATACAAATACGGATTCCAGACCGAGATTGCTGTCGACAAGGCCCCCAAGGGCCTGAGCGAAGACATCATCCGTTTCATTTCGGCCAAGAAGGACGAACCGTCCTGGATGCTGGAATGGCGTCTGGAGGCCTATCGGCGCTGGCTGACGCTGGAAGAGCCGACCTGGGCGCGCGTCCACTATCCGAAAATCGATTTCCAGGACATCTACTACTATGCCGCGCCCAAGAGCACGCCCGGCCCGTCCTCGCTCAGCGATGTCGATCCGGAACTCTTGAAGGTCTACGAAAAGCTCGGCATTCCGCTGCGCGAGCAGGAGATCCTCGCCGGCGTGCAGAAGACCGACGCCTCGGAGCTCGAGGAGCCCAGCGACAACGTCTACAAATCCGGCCGCGTCGCCGTGGACGCGGTGTTTGATTCCGTCTCCGTCGTCACCACATTCAAGAAGGAGCTGGCGCAGGCCGGCGTCATCTTCTGCTCGATCTCGGAAGCCATCCGCGAGCATCCGGAACTGGTTCAGAAATATCTCGGCTCGGTCGTGCCGACCTCGGATAATTTCTACGCCACGCTGAATTCGGCTGTCTTCACCGACGGCTCGTTCGTCTTCGTTCCCAAGGGTGTGCGCTGCCCGATGGAGCTGTCGACCTATTTCCGCATGAACGAGAAGAACACCGGCCAGTTCGAGCGCACGCTGATCATCGCCGAGGAGGGGGCTTACGTCTCTTATCTCGAAGGCTGCACTGCGCCGCAGCGCGACGAGAACCAGCTGCATGCCGCAGTCGTCGAACTGGTGGCGCTCGACGACGCCGAGATCAAATATTCGACCGTGCAGAACTGGTACCCCGGCGACGCCGAGGGCAAGGGCGGCATCTACAATTTCGTCACCAAGCGCGGCGACTGCCGTGGCGACCGCTCGAAGATTTCGTGGACGCAGGTTGAGACCGGCTCGGCCATCACGTGGAAGTATCCGAGCTGCATCCTGCGCGGCGACGATTCCAGCGGCGAGTTCTATTCGATCGCCGTTTCCAACGGCTATCAGCAGGTCGACTCGGGCACCAAGATGATCCATCTCGGCAAGAACACGTCGAGCCGCATCATCTCCAAGGGCATCGCCGCCGGCTTCTCGCAGAACACCTATCGCGGCCAGGTCTCGGCGCACCGCAAGGCGACCAACGCCCGCAACTTCACCAACTGCGACAGTCTGCTGATCGGCGACCAGTGCGGCGCGCACACCGTGCCCTACATGGAAGCCAAGAACTCGACGGCGCAGTTCGAGCATGAGGCGACGACGTCGAAGATTTCCGAGGACCAGAAATTTTACGTCATGCAGCGCGGCATTCCCGAGGAGGAAGCCATCGCGCTGATCGTCAACGGCTTCGTCAAGGACGTCATCCAGCAACTGCCGATGGAGTTTGCCGTCGAGGCGCAGAAGCTGATCGGTATCTCGCTTGAGGGCTCGGTCGGCTGACCGGACAGATATTCAGGAAACAAAAGAATGCTTGAGATCAAGAACCTGCACGCCCGCATTGTCGATGACGGCACCGAAATCATCCGCGGCCTGAACCTGACGGTGAAAGCCGGCGAGGTCGCCGCGATCATGGGCCCGAACGGCTCGGGCAAATCGACGCTGTCCTACATCCTTGCCGGCCGCGAGGACTATGAGGTGACCGAAGGCGACATCCTCTACAACGGCCAGTCGATCCTCGAAATGGATCCGGCCGAGCGCGCCACGTCGGGCATTTTCCTCGCCTTCCAGTACCCGATGGAGATACCGGGCGTGGCGACCATGGAATTCCTGAAAGTGGCCATGAACGAGCAGCGCAAGGCGCGTGGCGAAGAGCCGCTGAAAATCCCCGAATTCCTCAAGCGGGTGAAGGAAGCCGCAGCCTCGCTCAGCATGGACATGGCGATGCTGAAGCGGCCGCTCAATGTCGGCTTCTCCGGCGGCGAGAAGAAGCGCGCCGAGATCCTGCAGATGAAGCTGCTGGAGCCGAAACTGTGCGTGCTCGACGAGACCGATTCCGGCCTCGACATCGACGCGCTGAAGATCGTTTCCGACGGCGTCAACGCGCTGCGGGCACCCGACCGGGCCTTCCTGGTCATCACCCACTACCAGCGCCTGCTCGAGCACATCGTGCCTGATAGCGTGCACGTGCTCTACAGGGGCCAGGTTATCAAATCCGGCGACAAGTCGCTGGCGCTCGACCTCGAAGCCAATGGCTATGCCGGCGTGATCGGCGAAGCCGCGTGAGATGCCAGAGGCAAGACTGATGAATATGCACACACAACCGCAGCGGACACCGGCCGAGACAGCGTTGATCGACGCGTTCGGCGACCGGCTGTCGCTGCTGCCGGGCGACGGCGCGGTGATGCTGAAGCGCGACGACGCGATTGAGGCGATCAAGCACGGCCTGCCGACGCGGCGCGTCGAATCCTGGCATTACACGGACCTGCGCCGGTTGTTGAGCGTGGTGCCGGACTTCGACCCCGCCGCCATGGCCAAGGCCATCGCGCCGATCGTCGAAGGCTCCGCCGTCCTGCCGGTCCTGAACGGCAAGTCCGACGCGAAGGTGCCGGCCATCGAGGGCGTTGCCGTCCAGTGCCTGTCGGAAAAGTTGATTGATGGCAGCATCGCGCCGGGGCTCGATCCCTATGGCAGCGACGATGCGATCGGAGCGCTGAACACCGCCTTCGTTGCCGATGGCTATTTTGTCGACATCGCCGATGGCGCCGAACTTGAAAAGCCGATCGAGCTGCAGAATGTGCAGGCCGGCGGCCAGACCCATGTGCGCCTGGCCGTTCGCGTCGGCGCCGGCGCCAAGGCCGTTATTGTCGAGCGTCAGGCGGGTGATGGCGCGGCGCTGGTCAGTTCGGTCAGCCAGCTGGTGCTTGGCGAGGGTGCCGAGGTGATGTGGCTGATCGTCCAGGAGCAGCCGGACACGGCGACGCATCTGGCGCAGTTCAAGGCCCATATCGGCAAGAATGCGAAACTGACGCTGTTCGTCATGAACGCCGGCGGCAAGCTTGTGCGCCAGGAGGTCATGGTCAAGACGACCGGCGAAGGCGCCGATTTCAAGCTGCGCGGCATCAACCTTCTGGCTGGCGATACCCATAGCGACGTGACGATGGTGCTCGACCACGCCGTGCCGCACACCACCTCGACCGAGGTCATCCGCAACGTGGTGACGGGCAAGGCGCGCGGCGTCTTCCAGGGCCGCATCAACGTCCACCAATATGCGCAGAAGACCAACGCCAAGATGGCCTGCAACACGTTGCTGTTGTCGGACGATGGCGAGTTCTCGACCAAGCCTGAGCTCGAAATCTTCGCCGACGACGTCGTCTGCGGCCACGGCGCGACGGTGACCGAGATCGACCACGACCATCTGTTCTACCTGATGGCTCGCGGTGTCGACGAGAAGTCGGCTCGCGGTCTGCTGGTCAAGGCCTTCGTGGCCGAGGTGATCGAGGAACTGGACGACGAGACGATCGTCGAGGCGCTGGAAGCGAGACTCGACGAATGGTTTGTGACGCACGGGTGAAATGATGAACGCTCCAGGCAAGATCGGAGATTTCTACGACGTCGAGGCGATCCGCCGCGACTTCCCGATCCTGTCGCGCGAAGTCTATGGCAAACCGTTGGTCTACCTCGACAATGGCGCGTCGGCGCAGAAGCCGCAGGTGGTGCTGGACACGATCCAGCATGCCTATTCCCAGGAATACGCCAACGTCCATCGCGGCCTGCATTTCCTGTCCAACGCAGCGACCGATGCCTATGAAAAGGCGCGCGAGACGGTGCGCCGCTTCCTCAACGCGTCGAGCACCGACAACATCGTCTTCACCTCCAACACGACCTCGGCGATCAACACCGTCGCCTATGGCTATGGCATGCCCAATATCGGCGAGGGCGACGAGATCGTGCTGTCGATCATGGAGCACCACTCCAACATCGTTCCCTGGCATTTCATCCGCGAGCGGCAGGGCGCCAAGCTGGTCTGGGTGCCGGTCGACGATCTCGGCGTCTTCCACATTGAGGAGTTCGAGAAGCGGCTGACCGACCGCACCAAGCTGGTCGCCATCACGCAGATGTCGAATGCGCTGGGCACGGTGACGCCGATCAAGGAGATCGTGCGCATCGCGCACGCGCGTGGTATTCCCGTCCTTGTCGATGGCAGCCAGAGCGCCGTGCATATGCCGATCGACGTGCAGGATCTCGACTGCGACTTCTTCGTCTTCACCGGCCACAAGGTCTACGGTCCGTCTGGCATCGGCGTGCTCTACGGCAAGAAGGACATTCTCCAGGGCATGCGCCCCTTCATGGGCGGCGGGGAGATGATCGAGGAGGTGACGGAAGACATCGTCACCTACAACGAGCCGCCGCATCGTTTCGAGGCCGGCACGCCGCCGATCGTCCAGGCGATCGGGCTGGGTGCTGCCCTCGACTACATGGAAAAGATCGGCCGTGAGCGCATCGCGGCGCACGAGGAAGACCTCAAGACCTACGCGCATGAGCGGCTGCGCGCCATCAACTCGCTGCGCATCTTCGGCGATGCGCCTGGCAAGGGCGCCATCATCTCCTTCGAACTGCAAGGCATTCATGCCCATGACGTGTCGATGGTGATAGACAGGCAGGGCGTGGCAGTGCGGGCCGGCACCCATTGTGCCCAGCCGCTGTTGAAACGCTTTGGTGTAACCTCCACATGCAGGGCATCGTTCGGCATGTACAATACCAGGGCCGAAGTCGACGCTTTGGCCGAGGCGCTTGAAAAAGCGCGAAAGTTCTTTGGGTGATGACGACCATGGACGATGTGAGCACAACCGAAGAGACCGCGCCGGAAACGGCTGCAAATGGCATCGTATCGGCCTCGGCCATTCCCGCCGACGAACTGGCGCGGCTGACCGACGACATTGTGTCGGCGCTGAAGACGGTCTACGACCCGGAAATTCCGGCCGACATCTACGAGCTCGGCCTCGTCTACAAGATCGACATCGAGGACGACCGCTCGGTCAAGATCGACATGACGCTGACCGCGCCGGGCTGCCCGGTGGCCGGTGAAATGCCGGGCTGGGTCGAAAATGCCGTCGGCGCCGTCGAAGGCGTGTCCGGCGTCGAGGTCAACATGACCTTCGACCCGCCCTGGTCGCCCGACCGTATGTCGGAAGAAGCGCAGGTGGCGGTGGGGTGGTACTAGCGTCGAGCCTGGTACACTTGCGCCAGGGGTAAAACTTCACCATTTTAGGTGAGGAATCATTCGGCAGGCCTTGAACCTGCATGGAATGGAGAAGGAAAGAGAATGGGACGCTTCGCCGTCATCAAGATGACCGAAAAGGCCGCAGACCGGGTGCGCGAGATCGTGGCTACCCGTGACAACGCGCACGGCATCCGCCTCGGCATCAAGAAGGGCGGCTGCGCCGGCATGGAATATACGGTCGACCTGGTGACCGAGCCCAACACCAAGGACGATCACATCGAACGCGACGGCGCCCATGTCTATGTGGCGCCGGAGGCCGCGCTTTTCCTGTTCGGCACCGAGATGGATTTCGAGCAGACCACGCTGCGCACCGGCTTCACCTTCCACAACCCGAACCAGAGTTCGGCCTGCGGCTGCGGCGAGTCGGTCGAACTCAAGCCGGCCGACCTCAAGGCGCTGGCCGAAGCACGCGCTTCGGCCTGATCTTCCTTCGCCCCGTCTGCGGGGAGAAGGTGTCACGAAGTGACGGGTGAGGGGCAGCACTGGCCCCTCCAAGGTTGGCGCCGCCGCGGCTAGCCTCATCTTGTCCCCATAAACGGGGCGAAAGCCGCTAATCCACCCACATCCCCATCCGCTTGTGCCAGTCGGCGATCGATTCCTCGGGGTAGACGTCGAACGTCTTGTCGCCCTTGCCGATATCGGGTTCGACCCAGTTCGCCTTGTATTTCAGCATCAGATGCACCTTTTCAGGCGGCCTCGGCAGGTCGCTGTCGATGGCCGAGGTGAAGGGGTGCACCAACTCCGGCCATGTCGGGTCGTAAAGCCAGAGCGCCGACCCGCATTTACGGCAGAAATTGCGCTCGCCGGTCGAGACCTCGCAATGGGGATGCTCGTCATCATCGATCTCGGCGCGGTAGACGCCAAGGCTTCTCTTGCCCCTGATGTTCAGCGTTTCGTAGTCGGCGCCGAGATTGATGGCGAAACCGCCGCCGCCCTGCTGCTTGCGGCAGATCGAGCAGTAGCACAGCATGAACGGTACGGGCGTGTGGCTCTCCACCTCGAAACGCACGGCGTTGCAGCGGCAGGACCCCTTGAGCAGAAGCGGCATGACAAGAACTCCGACGGAATGGTCAACCTGTCAGCATGATTTTCGTTGCGCGATGACAATGTCAAATGCCGGTGACATGATTGCGGCATGGACAATGAACGCATCGCCGAACTGTTCTCAGGGCTAGGCCCGGTCAGCATTCGCCGGCTGTTCGGCGGGAAGGGCATCTATTTCGACGGCGTCATCGTCGCCATCGTGCTGAGGGGCGAGTTGCTGCTCAAGGCAGACGAGCAAAGCGCGCCCGATTTCGAAGCCGCGGGCTGCAAGCAATGGACCTATACCGGCAAGCGCCACGGCAAGCTGGTGGCGATGCCCTATTGGAGCATTCCCGACAGCGCCTTTGACGATCCCGATGAGATGACGGTGTGGGCGCGCCGCGCCTATGAGGCAGGGCGGCGCGCAGGCAAGTGAACTACAGGGCCTTGGCGATCTCGGCAGCCAGCCGCGCATTGTTTTCGACCAGCGCGATGTTGGTCTTGAGGCTGCGGCCGCCGGTCAACTCCAGGATTTTTCCCAGCAGGAACGGCGTCACCGCCTTGCCGGTCACGTTGAGCGCCTCGGCCGCCTTTTGCGCGGCGTCGATATAGCCCGCCATCTCTTCAGCAGGGATTTCGTGGTTTTCCGGCACCGGATTGGCGATCAACATGCCGCCACCCAAGCCCAGTGCCTGCCGAGTCCGGAAGAAATGCGCGATCTCTTCGGGCTTATAAAGGGTCAGCGGGGCGCGGAACGGCGACTGCCGCGACCAGAAGGCGGGCATGGTCTGGCAGCCATGGCCGACGACAGGCACGCCGCGCGTCTCCAGCACTTCCAGCGTCTTTTCGATGTCGAGGATCGCCTTGGCGCCGGCCGAGACGACGATGACCGGCGTGCGCGCCAATTCGTCGAGATCGGCGGAGATGTCGAAGCTCTTCTCGGCGCCCTTGTGCACGCCGCCAATGCCGCCGGTGGCGAACACTTTTATCCCGACCATTTCAGCCGCGATCATGGTGGCGGCGACTGTCGTGCCGCCCGTGCGCCCTTGCGCGACGGCAAAGCCGAGGTCGGCGCGCGACAGCTTCATGGCGTCACCGGTCATGGCCAGCGATTCGCGCTCGCCGTCGGACAGGCCGATCTTGATGCGGCCGCCAACCACGGCGATCGTCGCCGGTATGGCGCCGCCGTCGCTGATGATCTTCTCGACATTGGCCGCCATGGCGCCATTGTCGGGGTAGGGCATGCCATGGGTGATGATGGTGCTTTCCAGCGCCACAACCGGGCGCCCGGCGGCCAGGGCTTGCGCCACCGGTGCGTTGATGTCGATGAAGGGGCGGGCGGTTTCGGGGCTCATCTGGATCTCCAACTCGCGGTGCGGCGCATGCCGGCAACACAGCGGCACTATGAATTTGCCGGTCTCATGCCACTTCCTGCGCGTCCGGCACAAGTGCCAGCGCTTCCGCGAAGCTTGCCGCGGTAAAATCAGGGATGGCGTCGGCGCTTTCGATGGCCAGCGTCGCCGCCGCGACGCCTTCGCGCAAGGCCTGGCGCAGCGGCAGGCCGCGCAGCAAGGCTGCCACCGTCGCACCCGCCAGCGCGTCGCCGGCGCCGGTGACGTCGGCGACTTTTCTGGGGGCAGGCGGTTGGATCGAAAAAGCGCCTGTCTCGTCGAAACCCAGCACCGGCGCGCTGCCTGCCGTCACGACGCCGCTGGCAAGGCCGCTGCATCGCAACCCGTCGACGACGTCTCGCTCGGCGGCATTTGCATTGACGCCGGCCAGCGCGACGGCCTCGCGCCGGTTCATGAAGACCAGTGCCAGCGCGCCGAGCACCGGTATCAGCCGCACCACCTTGGCCGGCGAAATGGTAATGGCATAGACCGGCTTGCCGGCGGCAAGCGAAACCAGCCGCTCCAGTGCCGAAGACGGCAGATTGGCATCGCACAGTATGGCATCGGCGGCTGCGATCGCCTCGCGGACCTTGGAGCGCCTCATCTGCTTGGGAAACGCCAGATCGTACAGCGCCATGTCGGCGAAGCCGACGATCAACTCGCCCTCGCGATCGATCAGCGCCGTATAGCTCGGCGTCGTGCGGTCGAGGAAGACCGCCGACAGGTCTGCGATGCCTGCCTCGGCGATGGCTCGCGAAATGGTGTCGGCCCCGGCATCGCCGCCGCGCATCGACATCAGCGAGCCCGATACGCCGCGCCGCACCGTGCTGCGCAGCGCGTTGAACACGCCGCCGCCGACATCCTCGCGCATCGTGCCGGGATTGGACGCGGCCGGCACGTAGGCGCCGGACACCTGGCCACGCCGGTCGATATGGGCGCCGCCCACGGCCAGTATCTTTATGGATTTCACCATGCTGGCGATATGCCCTTTGTTATTGCGACTGCACAAGCGCTAGACTGCGCCGCAGACCTTCGCCAGCAAGATGGCGATTCGGCGGGTCGATACAATCGAGCAGTCTGGCCAATGCGGGGTGCATTCCTGCTCGATCTCTTGGTACGAAAAAAGAACAAATCCGGATATGACTTGTTTTTCAGATATTTGATCCCTCTTGCCAAACGAGAACAAAAAAGGTACAAAATGGCAGGGATTACGGATTGTCCGGCCTTCATTGACGACCAAGGGGTGATGTATCATGGCTCAGAATTCTTTGCGGCTTGTAGAGGATAAGGCAGTGGACAAATCAAAGGCTCTGGATGCGGCGCTGTCGCAAATCGAGCGGGCTTTCGGCAAGGGCTCGATCATGCGGCTCGGCGCGAACGAGCAGGTCGTCGAGATCGAAACGGTGCCGACCGGCTCGCTCGGCCTCGACATCGCGCTCGGCGTCGGTGGCCTGCCGCGCGGCCGCATCATCGAGATCTACGGGCCGGAAAGCTCGGGCAAGACGACGCTGGCGCTGCACACGGTGGCCGAAGCCCAGAAGAAGGGCGGCATCTGCGCCTTCGTCGACGCCGAACACGCGCTCGACCCGGTCTATGCCCGCAAGCTCGGCGTCGATCTTGAAAACCTGCTGATCTCGCAGCCCGACACCGGCGAGCAGGCGCTGGAGATCTGCGACACGCTGGTGCGTTCCGGCGCCATCGACGTGCTGGTGGTCGATTCGGTTGCGGCACTGACGCCGCGCGCCGAAATCGAGGGCGAGATGGGCGATTCGCTGCCCGGCCTGCAGGCCCGCCTGATGAGCCAGGCGCTGCGCAAGCTGACCGCCTCGATCTCGCGATCCAACACCATGGTCATCTTCATCAATCAGATCCGCATGAAGATCGGCGTCATGTTCGGTTCGCCCGAGACCACGACCGGCGGCAACGCGCTGAAATTCTACGCGTCGGTGCGCCTCGACATTCGACGCATCGGCTCGGTCAAGGACCGCGACGAGGTCGTCGGCAACCAGACCCGCGTCAAGGTGGTCAAGAACAAGCTGGCGCCGCCCTTCAAGGTGGTAGAGTTCGACATCATGTATGGCGAGGGCGTGTCCAAGACCGGCGAGCTGGTTGATCTCGGCGTCAAGGCCGGCGTGGTCGAGAAGTCCGGCGCCTGGTTCTCCTACAATTCGCAACGCCTCGGCCAGGGCCGCGAAAATGCAAAACTGTTCCTGCGCGACAATCCCGATACGGCACGCGAGATCGAACTGGCGCTCAGGCAGAATGCCGGGCTGATCGCCGAAAAGTTCCTCGAAAATGGCGGGTCTGAAGGCGGCGACGACGGTTTTGAGGACGAAGCCGGCGCGATGTAGGGCAACGGACAGAGTTCGGCCATAAAGTCGGCCTATGACCTGATGCTTAAGTAATCGAGTTCTTTAGTACCGCGTCCAAAACCGCCGGCCTTCGCGCCGGCGGTTTTCGTTTTTGGGGCCAATAGACTCCCAGGATTGGCCCAGTTCCGTGTTTCTGGACAGGCTGGAGCGTGCCCGCTAAAAGGCCAAGTCTATTTCTGGAAAGCAGACACCAGTTTCCGCCGGCCGCGCCGGCGGTTTTCGCGAAAAGGCAGCAGTCATGAGTGGCGTGAACGAGATCCGGTCGACCTTTCTCGACTATTTCCGCAAGGAGGGCCACGAGGTCGTGGCCTCGAGCCCGCTCGTGCCGCGCAACGATCCGACATTGATGTTCACCAATGCCGGCATGGTGCAGTTCAAGAACGTCTTCACCGGTCTGGAGAAGCGGTCCTATTCGCGCGCCACCACCGCCCAGAAGAGCGTTCGCGCCGGCGGCAAGCACAACGACCTCGACAATGTCGGCTACACCGCGCGCCACCTGACCTTCTTCGAAATGCTCGGCAATTTCTCCTTCGGCGATTACTTCAAGGAGCGTGCCATCGAGCTTGCCTGGAACCTGATCACCAAGGAGTTCGGGCTGAAGAAGGACAAGCTGCTGGTCACTGTCTATCACACCGACGATGAGGCGGCCGGCTTCTGGAAGAAGATCGCCGGCTTCTCGGATGATCGCATCATCCGCATCGCGACCTCGGATAATTTCTGGGCGATGGGCGACACCGGTCCCTGCGGGCCGTGCTCGGAAATCTTCATCGATCGCGGCGAGCACATCTGGGGCGGTCCTCCCGGCAGCCCCGAAGAGGATGGTGATCGCTTCCTCGAATTCTGGAACCTGGTGTTCATGCAATATGAACAGGTGACGAAGGAGGAGCGCATCGACCTGCCGCGCCCGTCGATCGACACCGGCATGGGGCTGGAGCGCATGGCCTCCATCCTGCAGGGCGTGGAAAGCGTTTTCGAAACCGACCTGTTCCGGCATTTGATCGATGCGGCGTCCTCCGCGCTCGGGCGCGCGCCTGACGCGGAAACGGTGGCCTCCTACCGCGTCATTGCCGATCATTTGCGCTCGTCGTCCTTCCTGGTCGCCGACGGCGTGCTGCCTTCGAACGAAGGCCGCGGCTATGTGCTGCGCCGCATCATGCGCCGCGCCATGCGCCACGCGCAGCTGCTCGGCGCGAACGAACCGCTGATGTGGAAGCTGGTGCCGGCTCTGGTGCGCGAGATGGGCCAGGCCTATCCCGAGCTGCTGCGCGGCGAACAGCTGATCACCGAGACGCTGAAGCTCGAGGAGACGCGCTTCCGCAAGACGCTGGTGCGCGGCCTCGGCCTGCTCTCCGAGGCGACGGAAACGCTGCATGCCGGCGACATGTTGGATGGCGAGACGGCTTTCAAGCTTTATGACACCTACGGTTTCCCGCTTGACCTGACGCAGGACGCGCTGCGCCAGCGCAACATCTCGGTCGATCTTGCCGGCTTCACCAATGCGATGGAGCAGCAGAAGGCCGAGGCGCGCAAGCATTGGACCGGGTCTGGCGAGGCCGCCACTGAGACGGTGTGGTTCTCCGTGCGCGAACAGACCGGCGCCACCGAATTCCTCGGCTACGAGACCGAGCAGGCGGAAGGCCTGATCCAGGCGCTGGTCAAGGACGGCAAGACCGTCGACAGCGCCGGAAAGGGCGATGCCGTTGCGGTGGTCGTCAACCAGACGCCTTTCTATGGCGAGTCCGGCGGCCAGATGGGCGACACCGGCATCATCTCCGGCGAAGGGTTCTCGATCGAGATCGCGGACACGCAGAAGAAGGCCGACGGGCTGTTCGTGCATCTGGGCAAGGTGGCGAGCGGCACGGTCAGGACCGGCGCCGCCGTCGAGCTCAAAGTCGACCATGCGCGCCGCACCAGGCTGCGGGCGAACCACTCCGCCACGCACCTGATCCACGAGGCGCTGCGCGAGGTGCTGGGCACTCATGTCGCGCAGAAGGGCTCGCTGGTCGCGCCCGAGCGTCTGCGCTTCGACATCTCGCACAACAAGCCGATCTCGGCCGAGGAACTCGAAGAGGTCGAGCGCATGGCCAACGAAATCGTCGTGCAGAACGGCCCGGTGACCACGCGCCTGATGTCGGTCGACGACGCGATTGCGGAAGGCGCCATGGCGCTGTTCGGCGAGAAGTATGGCGACGAGGTACGCGTCGTGTCGATGGGCACGGGCCTGCACGGCGCCAAGGCCAACCGGCCCTATTCGGTCGAACTCTGCGGCGGCACGCATGTCAGGGCGACCGGCGATATCGGCCTGGTCCGCGTCGTCTCCGACAGCGCGGTCGCCGCCGGCGTGCGCCGTATTGAGGCGCTGACCGGCGAGGCGGCCAGAAAACATCTCGACGAGCAGGATCGGCGTCTGAAGGCGGCGGCAGCCGTGCTGAAAATCTCGCCCGCCGACGTGCCGGCCCGCGTCGAGGCTTTGCTCGAAGAGCGCAAGAAGCTCGAGAAGGACCTGACCGAAGCGCGCAAGAAACTGGCGCTGGGCGGCGGCGCCGCGGCGGGTGCACCCTCGGAGAACGAGACGGTCGCGGGCGTTGGCTTCCTCGGCAAGGCGGTCTCCGGCGTCTCGCCGAAGGATCTGAAGCCGCTGGCCGATGCCGGCAAGACCTCGCTCGGCTCCGGCGTCGTCGTCTTTGTCGGTGCCGGCGAGGACAACAAGGCAAGCGTCGTCGTCGCCGTTACCGACGACCTCGTCGGCCGCTTCAGCGCCGTCGACCTGGTGCGCGTCGCCTCCGCCGCCTTGGGCGGGCAGGGCGGTGGCGGGCGGCCCGACATGGCCCAGGCCGGCGGCCCGGATGCCTCGAAGGCCAATGATGCGATCGCGGCTGTGAAGGCGGCGCTCGAAGCCGCCTGAAAGCCATGACATGAATGTTCTCGTCCTCGGTGGCTATGGGTTGATCGGGGACGCCGTCATTGGCCGTTTGCTTCGCGACGGTCATCATGTGACCGGTCTCGGCCGCGATGTTCAGGATGCCGGGCGGCGTCGGCCCGCGGTTCGCTGGATCGCGGCGGACATGTCGAAACTGCTTGCCGCCGAAGACTGGCTGCCGGTGGTTGCGGGCATGGACGCGGTGGTCAATGCGGCGGGCGCCTTGCAGGACGGCCCGCGCGACCGCCTCGACGCTGTTCATCGGGGCTCGGTGGTGGCACTCGTTGCTGCCTGCGAACAGGCCGGTGTTCACCGCTTTGCGCAGATCTCCGCGATCGGCGCCGATCTCGCTTCGGCAAATCCTTTCTTCAGCACCAAGGCGCAAGGCGACCAGGCCGTCGCAAGGGCCTGGTGATCGCGCCCGCCGCCTATGGCGGAACGGCACTTCTGCGTGCCCTTGCGACATTTCCGGGTTTTGTTCCGGCCGTCATGACGCGCCAGCCGATCCAGACCGTGGCGGTCACCGACGTTGCCGAAGCGGTGTCACGGGCGGTCGCCGGATCGCTGCCGCCCCGACTTGCCGTCGATCTCGTTGAAGCCAATGCCAGACCGCTCGCCGAGGTCTTGACCGCCTTGCGTGCGTGGCTTGGCCTGCAGCCCGCAAGAGTGGTGCCGATGCCTGCCATTCTCGGCCGGCTTGCGGGCGCGGTTGCCGATATGCTTGGCATTCTCGGCTGGCGGTCCCCGCTGCGCAGCGCAGCCCTTGCTGCCGTGGCGCGCGGCGTCACGGGCGACGCAGCGGCTTGGAACCGAATTTCCGGCCGTCCGCTTCAGCCGCTGGAAGCAACGCTGGCCGATATGTCCGCCAATGTCCAGGAACGATGGTTCGGCCGCCTCTGGCTGGCAAAGCCTGTCATCTTCGCTTGCCTGTCCTTGTTCTGGCTTGTTTCGGGTGTCGTCGGTCTGATCCGGCAAGAGGCAGCGGCGGATATCCTTGTTTCGCACGGCGTCTCGGCGAGCCTCGCTCACATCTTGGTTCTCGTCGGAAGTGCTGCGGATATCCTGGTTGGCGCGGCTGTCGTGGTTCGATCCCTGGCCCGGCACGCGCTGCTGGCGATGATTGCGATCACGCTGTCCTATCTGGCGGGCGCGACGCTCCTTGTCCCCGGCCTATGGCTCGATCCACTGGGACCGCTGGTCAAGACGATCCCGGCGCTTTGCCTAGTGCTGGTGGCGCTCGCGGTGCTCGACGAGCGATGAGCCTCTGGGCCGACATATTGCGCTGGGCGCATGTTATCGGCGCCACGGTTCTGTTCGGCACTGGCGCCGGCATCGCCTTCTTCATGCTAATGGCGCAACGCAGCGGACGCGCCGACCTCGTCGCCCATGTCGCGGGCACGGTCGTCATCGCCGACACGATTTTTACGGCGACCGCCGTCATCGTGCAGCCGATCACGGGCGTGCTGCTGGCTCAGGCACTGGGCTGGCCGCTCAACGAAGGCCGGATCGTTCTGTCCTTGCTGCTTTATGTCGTCACCGGCCTGTTCTGGCTGCCGGTCGTCTGGATTCAGATCCGGATCCGCAACCTGGCGCGGCAGGCCGCCATCGAAAACGCGCCGCTGCCCGCCGAAGAGAAACGCCTGTTTCGCATCTGGTTTGCTTGCGGCTTGCCGGCTTTCGCCGCCGTGCTTGCCATTCTCTGGCTGATGGTGACCCGGCCCGAGATAGGGTTTTAGCGCCGCCTTGGCTCTCAATCGGCCTTTTCGGTCATGGCAAAGGCTTGTCTGGCCGCGATGCGGTCCCACCAGGCCTGAATCTCGGGAAACTCGGCCAGCAGCTTCTGCCCGTCGGCAACCTTGAGGAAATATGCGATGATCGGCGCGGCATGCAGGTCGGCCAGTGTCACGTGATCGCCGAGCAGCCAAGGTCCGGGAGCCTTGAGTGAGGTGAGTACCCTGAGGACCGTTTGGGCCTGGCTCAGGCCGCTAGCGATCAGGGTCTCATCCGGCTCTGGCTTTTCGAGCCGCTCGACGGCAACGTCCCAGACCATGGCGCGGTAGCCATAAGCGTCGAGCATGCCCGTCATCTGGCCCATCCTGGCGCGGCCACGCGTATCGGCGGGCTGCAGCGCCGGACCGTCGAAAGCCTCATCGACATAGCGGGTAATCGCATTCGTCTCGAAAAGGCGAAAACCGTCATGCTCGAAAGCCGGGATGCGGCCGAACGGGTGATGTTCGAGATACCAGGCCGGGATGCCCTCGGCGGCGAAGATGTCGAGCGGCACGAGTTCGTAGTCGATGCCCTTCTCCTCCAGCGCCATCCGCGCGATGCGCACATAGACGCTGTAGTCCGCGCCATAGAGGATCGGCTTGGTCATGCTGTCAGCCCTTCGCTTTCGCTGGCCCAAAAAAGGCGAAGGCTCCTTTCGGAGCCTTCGGCATGTGTAAAGCTGGGTTCTTAGGCCATCGCCTTCTGCAAGTTCTCGTCGATCTTGTCGAGGAAGCCGGTGGTCGAGAGCCAGGGCTGGTCGGGGCCGATCAAGAGCGACAGGTCCTTGGTCATGAAGCCGGACTCCACGGTCTGGATGCAGACCTTTTCCAGCGTCTCGGCAAAACGCTTCAGCTCGGCATTGTCGTCGAGCTTGGCGCGGTGCGCCAGCCCGCGCGTCCAGGCGAAGATCGAGGCGATCGAATTGGTCGAGGTTTCCTCGCCCTTCTGGTGCTGGCGGTAGTGGCGGGTGACGGTGCCGTGCGCGGCTTCGGCTTCCACCGTCTTGCCGTCGGGCGTCATCAGCACCGAGGTCATCAGGCCGAGCGAGCCAAAGCCCTGCGCCACCGTGTCGGACTGCACGTCGCCGTCGTAGTTCTTGCAGGCCCAGACATAGCCGCCCGACCATTTCAGGCTCGAGGCCACCATGTCGTCGATCAGGCGGTGCTCGTACCACAGCTTCTTCGCCTTGAACTCGGCCTCGAATTCAGCCTCGTAGACTTCCTGGAAAATGTCCTTGAAGCGGCCGTCATAGGCCTTGAGGATGGTGTTCTTGGTCGACAGATAGACCGGATAGTTGCGCAGCAGGCCGTAATTCAGCGAGGCGCGGGCGAATTCGCGGATCGACTCGTCGAGATTGTACATGGCCATGGCGACGCCGGCGCCGGGCGCGTCGAACACGTCATGTTCGATCACCTTTCCGTCCTCGCCGACGAACTTGATCGTCAGCTTGCCCTTGCCGGGGAAGCGGAAATCGGTGGCGCGGTACTGGTCGCCGAAGGCGTGGCGGCCGACGATGATCGGCTTGGTCCAGCCCGGCACCAGGCGCGGCACGTTCTTCATGATGATCGGCTCGCGGAAGATGGTGCCGCCGAGGATGTTGCGGATGGTGCCGTTCGGCGACTTCCACATCTTCTTCAGCTTGAACTCCTCGACGCGCTGTTCGTCGGGGGTGATCGTCGCGCATTTCACGCCGACGCCGTATTTCTTGATGGCGTTGGCCGAATCGATGGTCACCTGGTCGTTGGTGGCGTCGCGATGCTCGATGCCGAGATCGTAATATTCGAGCTTGAGGTCGAGATAAGGGTGGATCAGCTTGTCCTTGATGAACTGCCAGATGATGCGGGTCATCTCGTCGCCGTCGAGTTCGACGACCGGGTTCGCCACCTTGATCTTCGCCATGGAAAGAATGCCTCGTTCAACAGTTGGGGGATGGCGGGTCGGCCCCGCCAGGATAGGGACTTCGCCTATAGCAAAGCGATCCGGGCGGCGCAAACCGGGGCAATGCGGAAGCAGGCCGCTGCTGGCGCAATTCCAGGAAAAGTGTGAAGCGGTTTTTCGTTCGAAATTGCCGCAAAACAAGGGGACGGAGCGGTTCGGCGTTTCCGCGAACGGTGAACCGATCCTGCAATCGTGAACAAAATCGATGCCGCACCGCCCATCGAGAGGCAGGCGGCATCGCCTTTGTTTCATGCTGCCGCACGCAGGCGGCAGGCGCGCTTATTGCAGCGGCGTGCCGCCAGGGCCGGGGAAGGCCGTGATCGGTGTGCCGTCGACCACGTTGCCGGAGATCATGTTGTTCTTGAACGACTGGACGGCGCCGCTGCCGGTGTTGCTGACCCCGCTGACATTGCCGAACACCGTCGAGGCGCCGAGAAAGGCGATGGCGCTGCCGGCGCCGCTGGCGGCGGCGCCGTTGGCGTTGACGCCGACGCCGGCATTGGAACTGATCGTGGTGTTGACGATCGTCGCGCGTACCGACGATGCCGCGGCGACGGACTTGACCGCCACTCCGTTGCCGGTGTTGCCGCTGACCAGGCTGTCGGTCAGTGCCATATTCATGGCAGAGGTGTTGCCGGTGCCGTCGACAAGAATGCCATTGGCGCTGTTGGTCAGTTCCACCCTGGACAGGATGGCATTGATGCCAATGGCGCCAGTCGTTTTGATGAGAATGGCGCCACCGGCCGCCTCGGCTATCCGCGTATTGATTATGTAGAGTTCGCTGGCACCGTTGGGAAGAAATTCGACGCCATTGCTGGTCACCCGCTCGATGTTGCAGTCCTCGATATGCAGTTGACCTTGGCCGGTCATCCGCACGCCGTCGAGTCCGGTGCCCGCGCCGTCTATGTCGAGACCGCGAAGATGCACGACGGAGCCGACAGGCGTGTTTATGATGATGCCGTTCACGAGCGCCGAAAGCACACCGCCTTCAGTCGTTCTGCAGTCGATGGTGATGGATTTGGTGATGGTGACCGCGCCAAATCCGCCCGGGTCCAGACAGTTGATCTCGCCGGCCGTCGCCGTCTTCGAGATGGCGCCGGCAAACGTCTTGCAAGGTGCCGTTCGGCTGCATGGATCGGCATCGTTGCCGACGCCGGAAACCCAGGTGCGGGTCGCTTGCGCGGAAGCCGGAGCAATCAGGAAGACTGATGCCAGAAGCAACACAGCGATTAAAAGGAAAAATCGTAAGACGTTCATTTGCCCCTCCTGACGTTTGGCCAACACCCGTGTCGGCCATTGAAAACCCGTGTCGAGACGCTTGGGGCATAGATAAATGACAGGAGCGTGCAAGACACGCTCCGTCTTCAAAATGCATTCTCCGATACAGCTTGACCCCAAGCGGTTTTGATATTGCAAATTCCTAAGATTATGTCACAGCGCCAGGCGCATCGCTGTATTTAGGTATACATATAGCTAATAGGTTATTTCTGTAACCGGCAGATGTTGCCGATAAGAAGAGTAAGGCCGGGCCATCAGGGAGTATAGGGTTGGATAGCTTGTCGTCGCAAGAGTGCCGCGATGCCCACATCTCCACCATCTCTTGAGAAGAAGGAGCACATGGCTCGTCTGCTTGTACGGGCGCGTGACAATTTGCTCGAGCCCGCCGATGGAGCGAATTTGGATTTCTCGCGCAAACACAGGGGTGGCGAGACAAGGCTATTTGTCGCCAGGTCACCGACAACTCTTCAAAAAGCCGTATCGATATGGCAGGACGCGGTGACCTCGTAGCGCAATCATCTGGAACACATGACCGGAACAGACTTTCAGCGTGGCCCCGGCGGTCCGGCGATCATCCTCGTCGAGCCGCAGCTCGGCGAGAACATCGGCATGGTCGCGCGCGCCATGGCCAATTTCGGCCTGTCGGAACTGCGTCTGGTCAATCCGCGAGACGGCTGGCCGAGCGAGAAGGCGCGCGCCGCCGCCAGCCGTGCCGACCATGTCATCGACGCCGTGAAGGTGTTCGACGATCTGGCCTCGGCGCTTGCCGACCTGAATTTCGTTTTCGCCACAACCGCCAGGCAGCGCGACGGCTTCAAGGCTGTGCGCGGGCCGGTGGAAGCGGGCAGGGTGCTGCGCGCCCGCCATGGCATGGGGCAGCGCACCGGCATCCTGTTCGGCCGCGAGCGCTTCGGTCTCTACAATGACGAGGTCGGGCTCGCCGACGAGATCGTCACCTTTCCCGTCGATCCCGATTTCTCCTCGCTCAACATCGCACAGGCCGCGCTGCTGATGTCTTATGAGTGGATGAAGTCCGGCCTCGAGCACGAGACCAAGACCAATTTCACCGGGCCGCAGATGAAGCCGGCCAGCAAGGAAGAACTGCACGGCCTTTTTGCCTATCTCGAAGGCGCATTGGAAGCGCGCGGCTATTTCCGGCCGGCGCCGAAGAAGCCCAAGATGGTCGACAATCTGCGCGCCGTGCTGACGCGCGCCGGCTTTGCCGAGCCGGAGCTGAAGGTGCTGCGCGGCATCATCTCCTCGCTTGACAGATTTTCGCCGGCAATGCCGCGCGGCGACGGCTCGCCGGGCGATGATCCAAGGCGGCTTCCGGCCGCCGCGCGCGCCGGCAAGGCAGAGGCAGATCGCCAGGCGCACAAGCCTATGGGTGACGATGAGGACACGCCGCCGCTGGGCGGCAAGGGAACCGACAATGACTGACCAGCCGATCCTGATGTTCGATTCCGGCGTCGGCGGGCTGACCGTGCTGCGCGAGGCGCGCGTGCTGATGCCGGACCGGCGCTTCGTCTATGTCGCGGACGATGCGGCCTTTCCCTTCGGCGCCTGGGAAGAACCGGCACTGCGCACCCACATACTCGAACTCTTCGCCAAATTGCTCGACCGGTTTGCGCCTGCGATTTCCGTCATTGCCTGCAACACCGCCTCGACGCTGGTGATCGATGCGCTGCGCGAGAGATTTCCCGGCCATCCCTTCGTCGGCACCGTGCCGGCGGTCAAGCCGGCGGCGGAGCGCACCCGCTCCGGTCTGGTCTCCGTGCTGGCAACGCCGGGTACGGTGAAGCGGCAATACACGCGCGACCTGATCAGCAAATGGGCGCAGAAATGCCATGTCCGCCTGGTTGGCAGCGACAGGCTGGCGGGACTTGCCGAAGTCTATATGCGCGAGGGCTTTGTCGACGAGGAAGCCGTGCGTGCCGAGATCGCGCCCTGTTTCATGGAACATGAGGGGCTCAGGACCGACATTGTCGTGCTGGCCTGCACGCACTATCCGTTCCTGGTCAACCGCATGCGCAAGACCGCGCCATGGCCGGTCGACTGGATCGATCCGGCCGAAGCGATCGCAAGGCGTGCCCTTTCGCTCTTGCCGCCCGTCGACGGGGCGCTGCCGCAAGGCGAGCCCGACATCGCCGTCTTCACGTCAGGCAAGGCGGATTTCGCCGTCGGCCGGCTGATGCAAGGCTTTGGACTGTCCGTGAGCTAATGCATGTCGCCCAAAAGTGACCTCGGTTTTGGCAAAACGACATGCATAAAATCAAGACCCAAGCGGCAGAACGCCAGCTGCTCAAACAGGTTCGAAGACGATGCTGCGTTGATCCGGATCGGCCGAGGCCAGCTTTAGCGTCACACCGTCGCCCTGCCTGAGACCGGAGGCCTTTACGGTGGCAACGACAGGCATGTCGGCAAGCTGAACGCGCACGCCATGGTCGACGAAGTCGGTGACGACGGCCTTGAACGTTTCCCCTTCGCGCCCCCTGAGCATCACCGCCTCGGCAAGGTCGATGGCCGCATGGTTGATTTGCGAAGCGCGGGCATCCCCACGTCCCATCACCTTCGGCAGTCCGGCGAACGCATCGGTGACAGCCTGCGGCACGGGCTGGTCGTTGGCGATAGCCAGCGCGCAGCGCACGACATAGCGATCGGCCAATCGCCTGAGTGGTGCGGTTGCATGGGCATAGGTCGCAGCCATCGCCTCATGCCAGGGAACGACACCCTCCTGGTAGGGCTGGTAGGACGCGCCATTGCCCGCGCGGCGGATTTCCAGCATCAACGCCGCCTGTTTCGGATCAGCCGGATCGAGTGTGTGCTGGTAGTCGCGCAGGCTGGTTGAGGCCGGCCAGGACAGACCGAGCGCCCGTGCCGCGTTGCGCAGTCTCTGCACCTTGGAAGCATCCGGCCCAGACATCACACGGAACAAGCCGGTCTTGTGCGCGAACATGGCGTCGGCGATCGCCATATTGGCGGCCAGTGAAAGCGCGGCGTTGTCTTGTTCGGATTGCAGGATCGGTCTGAACGAAAGCCGGAAGCTGCCATCGGCAAGCCTTTCCACCTCCTGCTCGGGCGGGTCGACGCGGGACGCGCCGCGACGCTCTTCGTTTGCCGCCATGCGCCGCGCCATTTCGGCGAAGTCGGCCGGAACGTCGGAAGCCTTTACGCTGTCATAGGCGAGCTTCGCGCGGCTTTGGATGATTGCCCGCTCCGCACCGTCCAACTTTACCGCGCCATCCTCAGCGACCCGAACGGTGAAGATCACGGCTGGACGTGGTCCGTCAGGCAACAGGCTCGCCGCGCCCTCGGCAATTGCCGGCGGATAGAGCCCTGCCTTGCCGTCCGGCAGGTACAGCGTCTCGCCTCGCGTCCAGGCTTCGCGATCCAGCGCGTCGCCGTCCTCGACGAACCATGCAACGTCGGCAATGGCATAATACAAGAGAAGATCGCCGCCGCTTGCCTCGATCCAGAACGCCTGGTCAAGATCGGTGGAGGCCGCCGGATCGAGCGTAACGAAGGGCATGTCCGTTCGATCGGCATGCTGGTTCGGCACGCGTCTGGCCGCCGCCTCCGCCGCGGCCATCACGTCAGCCGGAAATCCATCCGGCACGTGGAATTCGGTGCGGATTTTCGCCAGGCCGGTGGAGAGCGCTTGTGAGGGGTCTGTCAGAGACTTCATGCAGCCGTCCTACACCAGGGTTTCGGACACGGGAAGGCTGCCGACGAATTCGCCAAAGCTCGCTGCCTGACCGGCGGCGATCGGACGAGAAACGGGGCCATCGGCACTGGAACCGCCGCCGAAGAGCGGCGTTTCCCTGCCTGATAGCAAAGGAGAACCGCCATGCCAGCCACCTCGAAAGCCCAGCAGAAAGCCGCCGGCGCCGCACTCTCCGCCAAGCGCGGCGAGACGAAAAAGAGCGAGCTCAAAGGCGCTTCCAAAGGAATGTACGAATCCATGAGCGAAAAGCAGCTTGAGGAATTCGCCGAGACCAAGCGCAAGGGGCTGCCTGAAAAGAAGTCGAAAGACTGAGTGTCGTTCGTGAAACGCCGACCCAAGCAAACAAGGCCCGCAGCGGAACCGCGGGCCTTGTTTCTAGTGCAAAGTCCCTAGGCGGATGTTTTGCCTTACCAGCGATGGCAGCGCCGTATCCGCTCGACGATCACCCTGCGGTGGCCATGCCGCCACACCACCCTTTTCTTCACGATGATGCGGCAGACCTGTTTATGGCCGTGCCAATGGCGCGCCATGGCCGGTTCCGGCGCAACCGCCATCGATCCGGCCAATACCGCGGCACCGGCCAAGGTAAGGAAGAACTTCTTCATGCTGATTGGACTCCTCTAGCTCCGATCCCTTCCTGGTGCCGTTGGCGCAAACCTCCCGCCACATCCGGCATCGCTCAACGCCGGGAACGCTATAGGGTTGCGTTGCGCCGCGCCACTCACAAGCTTGACACCGGTTAAATCTCGGTTTAACCAGCCGCCAACGCCGGGCAGCGATGTCCGGTGTTTGTTTTGTATGCGCAAGACCGGTTGCCTTGGTTTCTGGTTTTGTTTGAACTGACGTGTCCCGTGGGTTTTCCGCCGCGTTGCGTGGGAAAACCCTGTCAGGTCTCGAAAACGGAGGCCAGAGGAGGGCGCGTTTCCTTCACCCGGACCATGAGGTGCCGGGTGTGTTGTTTTGAAAAGGGAATGCGATGAGCAAGCGCGAATCCGCGAAATACAAGATCGACCGTCGTCTCGGCGAAAATATCTGGGGCCGCCCGAAGTCCCCGGTCAACAAGCGTGAATACGGCCCCGGCCAGCACGGCCAGCGCCGCAAGGGCAAGCTTTCCGACTTCGGCCTGCAACTGCGCGCCAAGCAGAAGCTGAAGGGTCACTATGGCGACGTTTCGGAAAAGCAGTTCCGCAAGGTCTATGAAGAGGCCGACCGCCGCAAGGGCGACACCTCGGAGAACCTGATCGGCCTGCTCGAATCGCGTCTCGACGCGGTCGTCTACCGCGCCAAGTTCGTGCCGACCATTTTCGCGGCCCGTCAGTTCGTCAACCACGGCCACGTCAACGTCAACGGCAAGCGCGTCAACATCGGCTCGTACCGCTGCAAGCCGGGCGACGTCGTCGAAGTGCGCGAAAAGTCGAAGCAGTTGGTCATCGTCCTGGAATCGGTCGGCCTCGCCGAGCGCGACGTACCGGACTACATCGAAGCCGACCACAACAAGATGGTCGCGACCTTCTCGCGCATCCCTGGCCTGGCGGACGTTCCGTTCGCGGTCCAGATGGAGCCGAACCTGGTCGTCGAATTCTATTCGCGCTAAGCGAACGCTTTTTAGCGATACCGAAAAGGCCGCCCTCGAGGCGGCCTTTTTGTTTGGCGCATCCGCTTTGCCGTTTCGATTTTCCGGCCAATGCGCTAATCCGGGCGGACATTACATTCCGGGGCCGCCGCGCCATGAACATGCTGCCAGACATCGAGACGCTTGAGCCGACCGCCGAAGGCGGCTCCCACCCGCTGTTCGCCGATGTGCCATCCTCGGTCGAGTTCAACAAATTGCGCAAGCGGCTGCTGCGGCTGACCCGCCAGGCGATCGAGGATTTCGCGATGGTGGAGCCGGGACAGCGCTGGCTGGTCGCGCTGTCGGGCGGCAAGGATTCCTACGGCCTGCTTGCCTTGCTGCTCGACCTCAAATGGCGCGGGCTGCTGCCGGTCGAATTGCTGGCCTGCAATCTCGATCAGGGCCAGCCGAATTTCCCCAAGCACATCCTGCCCGACTATCTCAACGCCAACGGAATTGCCCACCGCATCGAGTACCAGGACACCTATTCGGTGGTCACCGACAAGCTGCCGCAAGGCAGCACCTATTGCTCGCTCTGTTCACGGCTGCGGCGCGGCCATCTCTACCGCATCGCGCGCGAGGAGGGGTGCTCGGCACTGGTGCTCGGCCATCATCGCGAGGACATTCTCGAAACCTTTTTCATGAACTTGTTCCATGGCGGCCGTCTCGCCGCCATGCCGCCAAAGCTGCTCAACGACGAAGGCGACGTCATGGTGCTGCGGCCGCTGAGCTATTGCGCCGAGATCGACCTCGAAAAATTCGCCGCGGCGATGCGGTTCCCGATCATTCCTTGCGACCTCTGCGGCAGCCAGGAAGGTCTCCAGCGCAACGCCATGAAGGCGATGCTGGAGGACATCGAAAAGCGCATGCCCGGCCGCAAGGACACCATGATCCGCGCCCTGTCCAACACCAGGCCGTCGCATCTGCTCGACAGGAAACTGTTCGATTTCGCCGCCCTGAACCAGACCCTCATCACAGGACAAGACGCATCCGATGACATTTGACGACAACGCGATCGACTGGCTGGCCAACCTGCTGGCCGAGGCCGCCGACACCGAAATCATGCCCCGCTTCCGCCGGCTGGGCGATGGCGACGTCAGGCAGAAGACCTCAGCCGCCGATCTGGTGACGGAAGCGGACGTCAACGCCGAGCGGCTGATCACCGCCAGGCTGCGCCAGCGTTATCCCTCGGCCATGGTTGTCGGCGAGGAAGCCTGTTCCGACGACCCGACGCTGCTCGATGGCCTGGGCGACGCCGATCTGGCCTTCGTCATCGACCCGGTCGACGGCACCTTCAATTTCGCCTCCGGCGTGCCGCTGTTCGGCGTCATGCTCGGCGTCGTGGTCAAGGGCGAGACGGTCGCCGGCATCATCCATGATCCGGTCGGCAAGGACTGGCTGATCGGCGCCAAGGGTGCGGGCAGTCATATCCGCCATGCGCATGGTACGCTGGAGACAGTGCGGGTTGCGGCGAGCGCGCCGATCTCGCAGATGACCGGCGCGGTTTCCTGGCAGTACATGGCCGAGCCCGACCGCACGCGGCTGGCCTGCAACCAGACCAAGACGCTGTCGCAGTTCAACTACCGCTGCGCCGCCCACGAATACCGCTTGCTGGCGAGCGGCCATGGCCATTTCGTCGTCTACAACAAGCTGATGCCATGGGATCATCTGGCCGGCGTGCTGATCCATGCGGAGGCCGGCGGCCATGCCGCGCGCTTCGACGGCACAGCCTATCTGCCGTCGCATGTCGGCGGCGGCCTGCTGGTCGCCCCCGATCCTGAAAGCTGGCAGGAGTTGCGCCGAGAGCTGTGGGCTGGGTAGGATCCAGAGGCCGGCGCTTGACCGTGCGCGGCCCAAGAGTTGGTGCTTTCGCGGAGGCCCTCGGATGAAACCTCGGTTCGCAATTTTCGCGGCGGCTCTCGCTGCCGTCTTGTTTGCAAGCGCCAACACGGCAATCGCGCAAGAGCGCCCCTGCCACAGCACCGATCCGGTCGACACCCTCAAAGAGATGTCGGAGGCTATCTATGCCTGCTGGATGCCGCCAGCGGGAACCGCGGGCATGTCGCTGACGCTGCAGTTCTCGCTGCGCCGCAACGGCACGCTGATCGGCAAGCCTCGCGCCACCTATTCGGATCTGGGGACCAATCCGCAACTCAGCCGGGCCTTCGTGGCATCCATCCTCAAGGCGCTCGACGATGCGCTGCCATTGCCCTTTTCGGACAGTATGGGCGGTGCAATCGCCGGGCGCATGCTTGCGCCTCGATTCACGGCGGCACTTGTAGGTGCATCCTGACGCACGTGGTCTAATGCAGGTCGGTGACATGCCCTGAAATGGGTGGATTGTGCGGCTGGAACATCTTGCCGCGCTCAGCGATGAGGATCATCAGCAGCGCCGCGACCGAGACGCTGCAGAATCCGGCGGCAAGCGGCGTCACCGTGCCGTTGAAAGCCTGGCCGATCAGCGTGCCGAGAATGCCGCCGAGAAACGTCTGCATGAAACCCAGTATGGACGATGCCGTGCCGGCCAGTTGGCCGAGCGGCTCCATCGCCAATGCGTTGAAATTGGCGCCAAGCGCACCGAAGGGAAGCATGGCGCTGGCAAAGAAGGTGATGAACAGCCAGAGCGGCATCTTGATTTCCAGCGAAACCACCAGCCAGGCCAGGCTGATGACCAGAAACAAAAGCAGCGCGCTCTGCGACAGCCGGCGCATGCCGATGCGGCCGACAAGCCGCGAGTTCAGGAAATTGGAGAAGGCGAGCACGCCGGCGACCCCGGCGAAGATGACCGGGAACATCTCGCCGACGTTGAAGATGCCGACATAGATCTGCTGCGCCGAGGCGATGAAGCCGAACATGGCGGCGAAGATGAAAGTGCTGGCAAAGGCGTAGCAGAGCGCGATGCGGTTGGTGAGCACGATGCGGAATCCGCCGAGGACGGAGGAAACCGTCAGTTGCCGGCGATATTCGGGCCGCAGCGTTTCAGGCAGGCGCAGCAGCGACCATGCCGACACGATCAGCGCGCCGACGGCCATGGTAACGAAGATATAGTGCCAGGTTGCGAACAGCATGATGAACTGGCCGATGCCCGGCGCAATGACCGGTATGGCCATGAACACCATGAAGATCAGCGACATCACCTCCGCCATGCGCCGGCCTTCGAACGTATCGCGCACGATCGAGACCGCGATGACGCGCGTGGCCGCCGCGCCGATGCCTTGCACGGCGCGGCACATCAACAGCGTTTCAAAGCTTGGCGCGATGGCGGCGGCGGCGGCTGCCGCCACATAGATGATCAGCCCGGCGACGAGCGGCGAGCGGCGGCCGAACCGGTCGGAGATCGGCCCGAAGAACAGCTGGCCGCCACCAAAACCCAGAATGTAGGCGGTGACCACATATTGCCGGTGGTTTTCATTCTCGACGCCGAGCGAGGCGCCGATCTGCTGCAGCGCCGGCAGCATGATGTCGATGGCCAGCGAATTCAGCGCCATCAGCGCCGCGCACAGCGCAATGAACTCCCAGCGCGGAATAGGCAGTTTGCTTGCCGATTGCGGCGCTGTTGATTGCTGGTCCACGGCAAGTCCGATCTCTCAAACGAAAACGCGCCGGCGGGCCGGCGCATTGGCTCGTCTTGGTCCCGATACCGGGACATAAAGATTGCCGAGGTGGGGCTGCCCCGGTGTTCAATGCAGTCGTTACGACATGCCCAAAATCAGGCGGCGCCTTTGACGCCGACGCCCTTTTCGACCAGGAAGGTCTGCAACTCGCCGGCCTGGAACATCTCGCGGACAATATCGCAGCCGCCGACGAATTCGCCCTTGACGTAGAGCTGCGGGATCGTCGGCCAGTTGGAATAGTCCTTGATGCCCTGGCGCAGTTCAGCCGAATCCAGGACATTCACGCCTTTGTAGTCGGCGCCGATATAGTCGAGGATCTGGACGACCTGTCCGGAAAAACCGCACTGCGGAAAACCGGGCGTGCCCTTCATGAAAAGCACGACGTCGTTGCCCTTCACTTCATTGTCGATGTAGTCGTTGATACCGCTCATGGAATATCCTTTCACGCCTGTGGGAGTCAGGCTCGAAGCATGTCTTTCAAATAAACCCATAGGTTGCCCGAAACAAGACATTAGCCGCGCCATGGCCGAAATGGCGCAAAGGATGGGCGGGTTTGGGCCAAGCGGGTGTTGGCCGGAACGGCCTCAGTCGGGAACGCTGGTCTGCAGCGCAAGTGCGTGCAGCACGCCGCCCATATTGCCCTTCAGCGCATCATAGACCATCTGGTGCTGCTGGACGCGGCTTTTTCCCCGAAAGCTCTCGGCGACGACTTCAGCCGCATAGTGGTCGCCGTCGCCGGCGAGGTCCCGGATCGTCACCTTGGCGTCCGGAATGCCGTCCTTGATCAGTTTTTCGATGTCGTGGGCATCCATTGCCATTGCAGAATTCCTATTTCGGGCGGGCGGCAATGTGGCCGCCCTTGCGATGAGAGTCGGGGTAAACCTAAAGCCTTTCCGGCCGCGATTGAAGCCGTTCCATCCGCTGCCGGCGCGATTGTCGCCTAGGACGCATTCTCCTCCGGATCGACCGCATCGGACGCTGGGTCGTCTTCGCGCATCGAGAAGGTGCGGCCAAGACTGAAAACCAGGATATAGAGGGGGATGTTGACCGTAAGATTGGCGATCGGCAGGTAGCTGGTGATCTGCCAGACGGGCGAGAAGAACGGTTGGCCATAGCCGTCGCAGACAAGCGAACAGCCATATTCCCACAAGGCGCCCAGAACGGCCGCGACGGCGAAAAGCTTGATACAGGTGACGATCCGGTTTGCCCGTGCCGGGTCCGGCAGAAGCCGGTTCCAGAACACCAGACAGACGATCGGAACCGCATAGATAAGGTTCTGCAGCACCAGCATAGGCAGCGTGCCGTTGGCCGCGTCAAGGAACTCGGCGCGCGTTTCCAGCCGCGGGCAAACCTCCCTCGAGGTTGTCGACAACAGGAAAAAGACGAACGGCCCGAGGAACCAGAAGAAGAACAGCGACGGCCAGAAAACGACTGCAAGCAGCGCCCGGGCAGCCAGTGTGCTCAACTGGCCTGGTCCATGAAGCGCGGGAACCAGCCTTCATGGGCGGCCTTCAAATCGCTGACCGGGATTGCCCTGGCATCGCCGAGCTTCAGCGCATCGCCTCCGGTCGAGCCGATCCACGGCGCGAAGATGCCGAGTTCGCCCTGCTGCTTGCGGATGGCGTCCCATTCCTCGCCATGCGGGTCGATCGACAGCGTCAGCAGATAGCGGCCCTGATCCTCGCCGAACCACACGGGGATCGGATCGGTGCCGACAAGGCCGGGAACAGTCGCGCCGATGCCCGACGCCATCGCCATTTCGGCCAGCGCCACGGCGATGCCGCCATCGGAAACGTCATGCGCCGCAGTGACGATGCCGGAGGCGATCAGCGTGCGCACATGGTCGCCGACGCGCTTCTCATGCGCGAGGTCGACCGGCGGCGGCGGACCGTCGGTGCGGCCATGGATGTCCCTGAAATAGACGGACTGACCAAGATGCGTGCCCCAGGAGGCTGGCGCGCCGACCAGCAGGATCATCTGGCCCTCAGCCGCAAAGCCGATGCGCACCATCTTCGACCAGTCAGCGATCAGCCCGACGCCGCCGATGGTCGGTGTCGGCAGGATGCCCTGGCCGTTGGTCTCGTTGTAGAGCGAGACATTGCCCGACACGATCGGGAAGCCGAGCGCGCGGCAGGCGTCGCCGAGGCCTTTCACCGCGCCGACCAGCTGGCCCATGATTTCGGGCCTTTCCGGATTGCCGAAATTGAGGTTGTCGGTCGCCGCCAGCGGCAGTGCGCCGGTGGCTGTCAGGTTGCGCCAGCACTCGGCCACGGCCTGCTTGCCGCCTTCATAGGGATCGGCTTCGCAATAGCGCGGCGTCACGTCCGACGAGAAGGCGAGCGCCTTGGTCTCATGGCCTTCCACCCGCACCACACCGGCATCGCCACCGGGAAGCTGCAGAGAATTGCCCTGGATCAGCGTGTCGTACTGCTCCCAGACCCAGCGGCGCGACGACAGGTCCGGTCCGCCGAGCAGCTTCAGCAGCGCATCGGCAACATCGGCCTGCGGAATGTCGTTGGCGGCGAGCGGCGCCGGCTTCTTCGGCTCGATCCAGGGGCGGTCATATTCCGGCGCCTTGTCGCCGAGATCCTTGATCGGCAGATCGGCGACCTGGTCACCCTGATGCAGCACGCGGAAGCGCAGATCGTCGGTGGTCTTGCCGACAATGGCGAAGTCCAGGCCCCATTTGTGGAAGATCGCCTCGGCTTCCTTTTCCTTCTCGGGGCGCAGCACCATCAGCATGCGCTCCTGGCTTTCCGACAGCATCATCTCATAAGCGCTCATGCGCTCCTCACGCACCGGCACCTTGTCGAGATCGAGCTCGATGCCGAGGTCGCCCTTGGCGCCCATCTCGACCGCCGAACAGGTGAGGCCGGCCGCACCCATGTCCTGGATGGCGATGACGGCGCCCGAGGCCATCAGCTCGAGGCAGGCCTCGAGCAGGCACTTTTCGGTGAAGGGGTCGCCGACCTGCACGGTCGGGCGCTTCTCGTCGATCTTGTCGTCGAACTCGGCCGACGCCATGGTGGCGCCGCCGACGCCGTCGCGGCCGGTCTTGGCGCCGAGATAGACGACCGGCAGCCCGACGCCCTTGGCTTCCGACAGGAAGATGGCATTGGTCTTGGCGAGGCCCGCGGCAAAAGCGTTGACCAGGATGTTGCCGTTGTAGCGGGCGTCGAAATTGACCTCGCCGCCGACTGTCGGCACGCCGAAGGAATTACCGTAGCCGCCGACGCCCGAAACCACGCCGGCGACGAGATGCCTGGTCTTGGGGTGGTCAGGCGCGCCGAAGCGCAGCGCGTTCATCGCCGCGATCGGTCGTGCGCCCATGGTGAAGACGTCGCGCAAAATGCCGCCGACGCCGGTCGCCGCGCCTTGATAGGGCTCGATGAAGGAGGGGTGGTTGTGGCTCTCCATCTTGAAGACGACGCAGTCGCCGTCCCCAATGTCGACCACGCCGGCATTCTCGCCCGGCCCCTGGATGACCTGCGGTCCTGTCGTGGGCAGCGTGCGCAGCCACTTCTTGGAGGATTTATAGGAGCAGTGCTCGTTCCACATTGCCGAGAAGATGCCGAGCTCGGTAAAGCTCGGCTCGCGTCCGACGAGGTCCAGGATGCGCTGATATTCGTCGGGCTTCAGCCCATGCGCGGCAATGAGCTCTGGGGTGATCGGCACGGAATTGGAAATGGTCATGGGCGGTGATTTATGTCCATGGAGCGGGGATTTTGAGTCCCCTCTTATCGCAAGCTTTGCAGCCGATACACCCGTCGACGAGCGAAAAACGCACGAAAACCCGACAAAGCCACAGGGCAGTCCGAATGGGTGGTATTCCCAGGCGCCCAAGGCGCTCGAGGTTCAGGAGAAGCTGTCGTAGCCGGCGCGGCCTTCGTCGAGGAGACGGCGGATGACGGCGACGCCGTCGGCGACATCGCCCCGCTGTTTCGGCTGCGAAGTGCCGAAGCGGACGCCATGAAAGACCTGTTCGGAGCGGCCGGCCTTGAACTCGTCCTCGTCGTCTATCAGCACGCCATGTTCGAGACAGGCATTCTTGAAGGTGCCGGAAAGCCATGGGTCGGGCAAAGTCAGCCAGACAAAGGGCACCTTGTCGTGTGACTTGAACGCGAAGCCGCCCAAGGTCTCGCGCACGATCGCGATGCGGGCGCTGATTTCGGCGATGCTGCGCTTGCGGATATCGCCGGCCTGACCGGAAAGCACCAGCCTTGTGTTCACCTCCGCCAGCAGGAAGGGCATGCCGCCGGTGATCATCTTGTGGGCGATGCGGATCCGGTGGCGATAGGCGGGAGGACAGGAGAGCCAGCCGCCGCGAATTCCGGCCGCCACCGATTTCGACAGGCCGCCGGCGACGATGGTTCTCTCCGGGGCATATTCAGCGAGCAACGGTGTCGGATCGTCGGTCAGGTGGCCGTAAAGATCATCCTCGATCAGGATGACGTTGTATTCGCGCGCGACACGCGCGATCGCCTCGCGGCGCCCGGCGGACAGTGTCGTCAGGGTCGGATTCTGCGTCGTCGGCATCAGGAAGATCATCCTCGGGTGCTTTTGCGCGCAGACGCGCTCGAAATCGGCCGGGTCGAGGCCTTCGTCATCCGACGCCACCAACGCCGTGCGCCGGCCGATCAGTCCGGCGCTACGCGAGATCTGCGAATAGGTGAGGTGTTCGAAGGCGACATAGTCGCCCGGCGTGGTGAGTGCGGCGATCGCCGCCATCACCGCGGCATGGGTACCAAGCGTCGGAACGATGCTGTCGGCGGCCGGGCGGAAGGTGTTTCTCGACAGCCAGCGGGCGCCGGCTTCGTACCAGCGGGCAGGAAAATCGCGCGTATAGCTCGAGATTTCATGGGGATGATCCTGCGCGGTGCGCGACAGGACTTCGGCGACGATAGCGCCCTGGCCGACATCGGGCGCCGCCGTGCTGTCGAAACGCAGCTTGTCCTGGGGCGCATCGACATAGCGCGTGCCTTCCACGCTGACGTCGGGTGTCTCCGGTTTCACGCCGTCGGCGCGCCGGCCAAGCACATAGGTTCCACGCCCGACTTCGCCGCTCACCAGCCCGCGCTCACGCAGCAATTGGTAGGCTCGGCCGACCGTGCCAACCGTGGTGCCGATGTCATAGGCGAGGTCGCGCTGCGGTGGCAGTTTTGTCCCAGCGCCGATCACGCCCTGGTCGATGCCCGCTTCAACGGAGTCCGCAAGGCGTTGGTAGAGCGGTCCGGCGCCGCCGGTCAGATCTGGAAGCCAATTTGTCATGGTGACAATTTTCTATATTGCACCGAAATATGAGTCAATACATATCAATCGCGCACCAAAATGGGTGCAATTGAGAGTCTTGGCAGAAAGAAAATGGATACAATCGCGACAATCCGCCATTCGAGAGCCGCGGTTCCAGGTGAGGCGCTGCGTCCGGCCGGCCAGCGAGGCTTTGTCGGCCGTCTGGTGCGTCTGGTCAGCTCGCTGGCACGATGGATCGGCCATTTGCTGGAGCGCCGGCGCGGTCGGCTGGCTTTGCTGGAGATGACCGACGATCAGCTCAAGGATATCGGCATCTCTCGCTGTGATGCCCATCGTGAGGGCATCAGGCGCTTTTGGGAATAGAGGCCAATCTCAACGGACCCTTTTGGCCTCGCGATGGCCGATGCCGCGATCGATAAAAGCGGCAATGATAGAGATCACCAGGAACAGCGCGGTGATGGCCAATGCCGCAATGGCTACGCTGGCGGCGCCGTTCTTGGCGACATCGAGGAAAGGGTAGGGCACTTCACCCGCGATCGGTGCCCGTACCAGCGCATAGGCAAGATAGGCGATGGGGTAGAGCATCCACCAGGAAATGTCGCTCCATCTCGTTCTGCCGTCGGCCCCTGCTACCAGCCACCACAGCACGAACAGGACTGGCGTCACATAGTGCAGCAGCACATCACAGAGCAGGAACAGGCCTTGCGGCTGCCAGAGCCGTGCCAGAACCGTGGCATAGACGATGAAGACGACGGTGATCGAAACCGCAACACCCGCACGCATCCGCGGCCCGGCGAAAGCCGGCAGCCAGGCATAGCCGGTGGATGACAGCAGGGATGTGTACACCAGCACAGCGCCAATGTTGGTCAGGATGGTGAAGAAGCTGAACAGGAAGACGATCGAGCCGAGCAGGCTGCGGCCGGCTTCCATCGACGCTGGGATGCTGATGCAGAACTGCAGGACGAGGCCGACCAGACCAATGGCCAGACCCGTCACCTGCAGGAAGCGGCCCATGCTCAGGCGGTGGCGGCGCAGGCCGGATTGCCCGTCTGCCAGCGGGCAATGTCCGAGCCGATGCGTGCGCCGAGCGGGTCGTTCATCAGCGGTCCGAACACGTCGACGCGGCTCGAATTGCCTTGCGCTTGCACAACCAGCAACGGCTTGCCGCCATAATGCTTGGCCGGCACCAAAAGGAAACGCGGCGTGCCGCTGAACGAGTTCAGTTCATTGGCCATCTGATATTGCTTGAAGGCCGGGTCCTTGCTGGCGATCCAGCATTTGTGGGCCGCGATCGCCACTTGTTCCATGGCCAGCAGTGCCGCACTTTTGCCTGAGGGCGCCGGCGTGCTCTTCGGGGTCGATTGGCATGACGCCAGGGCAAAGCCTGCGGCTGCGACGAGAACGATCGTCTTGCTCTTGATCAAGCGGCACCCATCTCGAGTTCGGTCAGAGAGATCTTCAGGCCGTCGGTCATCTCGCCCCAGACCCGCGACAAGGCCGGATGCTGCGAGGCGATCTGCTGATAGGCATCGAATTTGGGATAGGCGTCGAGCAGGTCGTGGCGACCGGTCATGGCGCGGAAATTGTTGAAGATGAAACGGGTCGGCGTCAGCCAGGCGTCGGCAAAGCTGATGTCGTTGCCCAGCGCGAAGGGGCCTTGCGCCATGCGTGCCTCGATCGCCGCCAGCCCGTGATGCAGGCGGGCGAATTGGGCGTCGATCTCGGCATTGTTGCGCTTCGGCACGAAATGCAGCTCGAATAGCTTCATCATCGGCGTCAGTACGTCGAGATCTGTGATGCGGGCGAACATGCGTACCAGCGCGCGGTCCTTGGAATCGGGCGGCAGCAGCGCCGGTTCCGGAAACCGTTCCTCGAGATATTCGGCGATGACAACCGATTCGACGATGGTTTCACCCGAGCCGGTGATCAGCACCGGAATCCGGTTCATCGGCGAAATGGCGCGAAACGCTTCGGGGATTGGAAAACCCGGCGGCGGCGCGATGATCTTGAGGGGCACGTCCTTGATATAGGCCAGAGCCCGCACGATCGACGAATAGGGCGACAACGGCCGCGAATAGAGTTTCATGACCGTCTCTCTCCCCAGAGCAATGGACTCGATGTCCGTGTAAAGCTTGCCGCATTCGCGGCTGAGATCGTCAAGCGGCGATACCGAGCGCGCCTTCGAACAGCGCCCGGCCGTCGCTGCCGCCATGGGCGGCCTCGATCAGGTTTTCCGGATGCGGCATCAGGCCGAGCACATTGCCTTGTTCGCTGATGATGCCGGCAATGTCGTTGATCGAGCCATTGGGATTGGTGCCCTCGGCATAGCGGAACACCACCTGGCCTTCGCCTTCGAGGCGGGCAAGAGTTTCGGCATCGGCGAAGTAATTGCCGTCATGATGCGCCACCGGCGAGCGGATGATCTGGCCCGGCTGGTAACGGCGGGTGAACATGGTGTTGGCGTTGGTGACCTCGAGCTTGACCGGCCGGCAGACGAATTTCAGCGAGGTGTTGCGCATGAGCGCCCCCGGCAGCAGGCCGGCCTCGACCAGGATCTGAAAGCCGTTGCAGACGCCGACGACTGCGACGCCCTTGGCCGCCTTTTCGGCGACGGCCCGCATGACCGGCATGCGCGCTGCGATCGCGCCGCAGCGCAGATAGTCGCCGAAGGAGAAGCCGCCTGGGATGGCGATCAGGTCGACGTCAGGGATTTCAGTGTCGGTCTGCCAGACGGTAACCGGCGGTTTTCCTGAAATCTTGGTCAGTGCCGCGATCATGTCGCGGTCGCGATTGAGGCCAGGCAGGAGGACGACGGCTGATTTCATTTTGGTTCAAAAGGCCTTTGAGCTTCGGCAAGTTCGCGCAGGTCGAGACGGCGGTCAATACGTTCGAGTCGATCATCCTGACGGGCGAGAATTCCGTAGATGTTGTGGATATCGCTTTGCGTCGCCACCATGTGACCCCGCATCACATTCAATTCCCGTTTCGTTTCAGAAACATCCTGACGAAGCTCAGCAATCTCGTGATGAACGCACTTCAGAAGCTCGAACATCAGCTCATTCGTAACTTCCGGCATAGTGGCTCCGGCACAACCTCAGGTTATGGCCACACTATAGTTCTCGATCACCGTATTCGCCAGCAGCTTGTCGCACATGGCTTTCAGATCGGCCTCGGCCTTGGCCTTGTCGCTTTCCGCCAGTTCGACGTCGAACACCTTGCCCTGCCGCACCGCGCCGACGCCGCCGAAGCCCAGACCGGACAGTGCGTGTTCGATCGCCTTGCCTTGCGGGTCGAGGACGCCGTTCTTGAGGGTGACGGTAATGCGGGCCTTGATCACGCTGGACATGCTCCTGTTCTAAGTATCGGATCGCAAGCCGCTATCAGTGCGGCTTGCCTTTGACGACGTCGGTCGAAGCGACAAGCACCGGGCCGGTCGGGCGCGGCGGCTCGTTCTCGTTCATGATGCCGAGGCGGCGGGCGACTTCCTGGTAGGCCTCGACGAGGCCCCCCATGTCGCGGCGGAAACGGTCCTTGTCGAGCTTGTCTTGCGTCGCCACGTCCCACAGGCGGCAAGAGTCCGGCGAAATCTCGTCGGCGACGACGATGCGCATCATGTCGCCCTCGAACAGGCGGCCGCATTCGATCTTGAAGTCGACGAGCTGGATGCCGACGCCCATGAACAGGCCGGAGAGGAAATCGTTGACGCGGATGGCGAGCGCCATCACGTCGTCGATTTCCTGCGGACTTGCCCAGCCGAAGGCGGTGATGTGCTCTTCCGACACCATCGGATCGTCGAGCGCGTCGGCCTTGTAGTAGAATTCGATGATCGAGCGCGGCAGGACGGTGCCTTCCTCGATGCCGAGGCGCTTGGACAGCGAGCCGGCGGCGACGTTGCGCACCACCACTTCGAGCGGAATGATCTCGACTTCCTTGATCAGCTGCTCGCGCATGTTGAGCCTGCGGATGAAGTGGGTCGGGATGCCCATGCGGTTCAAGTGGTTGAAGATGTGCTCGGAAATGCGGTTGTTGAGCACGCCCTTGCCGTCGACGACCTCGTGTTTCTTCTTGTTGAAAGCGGTCGCATCATCCTTGAAGAACTGGATGAGCGTACCCGGCTCCGGGCCCTCATAGAGGATCTTGGCCTTGCCTTCATAAATGCGGCGGCGATTTTTCATCTGATTTTTTCTCTGGATTTGCGGGCAGGCGGCAAGCGACCAGTTCCTGTCCGTCTGCCTATATTAGTGCGGCGACGGTTGGGTTCAATGCCGGGTCTATCCCAATCACAACGTTTGCTCAATCGGCAAATCCGTCCAATCAACCGCTTTCGGGACTGAAATGCCGCAGCGCAGCATATGACGAAGCGTATTGACCGGCTCGCGACCTTTTGGTTTGTGCTTTGGCAACACACATATCTCTTGCCAACGAATCGGATTTGACCCGGAGGGACGCCATGAGCAGCATGAAAGATCGCGAAGAAGGCTTCGAGCGCAAATTTGCATTCGACGAAGAGCTTCGTTTCAAGGCGTCGGCGCGCCGCAACAAGGCGCTCGGCCTGTGGGCCGCCGAAAAGCTCGGAAAGTCGGGTGCCGACGCCGATGCTTATGCCAAGGAAGTCGTTGTTTCCGACATCGAGGAAGCCGGCGATCACGACGTGTTCCGAAAGATCCGCAAGGATTTCGATGCCGCCGGTGTCGAGCAGTCTGACCATCAGATCCGCCGCACCATGGACGAACTGATGGCGCAGGCGATCGAGCAGATCAAGAACACCTGATCCGGGAAGACGCAGGTTTCGCAAAAATGTCCCGGTTTTGCGACGGAACCTGCGGCAAAGGACCGACTGGACCAATCGACCGCCCGGCCAAGCCGGGCGGTTTTTCTTTGCCTTCGCCGTGGTTTCCGGCTGAAACTGTTCACGTTAACGAGGAAAGAGATTAGATGTCCCTGAAGTCCCGCCTTGCCGCCGATGAAACGCTGGTCACCGCCTGGTCCGGAGTGCCGGATGCCCTGACCGTCGAGATCCTCGCCAAACAGGGCTTCGATGCCATCACGCTCGACATGCAGCATGGCGGTCATCACGAGGACAGCGTGCTGCGCGGTCTTATGCCCGTGCTTGCCGCAAACAAGCCGGCGCTGGTGCGCATCCCGGTTGGACGTTTCGACATGGCAAGCCGGGCGCTCGATTTCGGCGCCGAGGCGGTGATCGCGCCGATGGTGAATTCGGTGGCTGATGCAAGACTGTTCGCCGCGGCAATGAAATATCCACCGCTCGGCGAGCGCTCGTGGGGCCCCACCTACGCCTTTCCGCGCCACGGCAAGGGCGACTATGCCGAATGGCTGCGCGACACCAATCAGCGCACGATGGCCTTTGCCATGGTCGAGACGCGCGCCGCGCTCGACGCGCTCGACGACATTCTCGACACGCCCGGCATTGACGGCATCTTCCTTGGGCCGTCGGATTTCTCGATCGCCTGGACCAATGGCGCCACGGTCAGTTCGACGCTGGAGAGCATGATGGAGACGGTGGCGGCGGTGGCCGAGCGCACCCGCAAGGCCGGAAAACATGCCGCGATCTATGTCGTTGAACCAGCAATTGCCGGCCGTGTCGTCTCGATGGGCTATCGCCTGCTCGCCACCGGGTCCGAGCATGCGTTGATTTCATTGGGGGCAAAGACACTGTTGAAAGATATCAAGGATTCGATCGGAGCCTGAACCCGAACCGGACGAGCCGCCGTCGCGGCGCCGGGCGGTCAGGCGCTCGCCGCAGCAGGCGCCGCGGCGATAGGGCCGCCGCGCCTGAACCTGTTGAACAGGGCGCCGAGCACCTGGACCCACCAGTTGTTGAAGATCACGAGCGGCAACGCCGCGAGGATCGAACCCAGCATGGCGGCGGCGGCACCAAGTGCGGTGGAACCGCTGGCCAGCAGAACCCATGATGCCAGTGAGCAGATAACGGGGAGATGCACGAGGTAGAGCGGGAAAGACAGGTCGCCCAGGAAACGTGCCGCCTTGCTCGAGAGCCATGCTGGAGGCTCGTCCACACTTAGCATAGCGTAGACCAACATGATGCTTGCCGGGATCGCCACGCAGGCTTGCCTCAGGCCGACATCATCAGAAACCGCGGTCTCAAGCAGCGCAAAGGGCCGGTATATGCCGACAGCACTCCCCGCATAGCCCAGCAGCGCGAGGGAAACGATCACCATGGCGCCTCTTACCCAGCGATTCGGGCGCAAACCCATGGCGAGAAGCGGATAGAGCATGAGGGTGGCCGGAAAGGCACAAAAGAAGAAGCTGACTTGCAGTGCCAGGAACACGCCTGTTGCTATGCAGAACCAGGAAAGCAGCGTCCAGCGGCCCAGGAGGAAAAAGACGATGGGGGCGAGGGCGAAAGTCAACATGCTCCCCCAGAACTCGACCGTCATGGTCCACAGGCTGCTGTCATAATATTTGTCGCCGTAGATAAACGTCCGCCAGGCTCCTTGCTGGAACGCATCGGCGAAACTCGCTGTCTCCGGCGAGAGCACCCTTGAAGCATTGCCGAATCTGCTCAGCCACTCGGATTGGGTGACCGCAGCGGCATCCTTGAAGAAATACAGATCGAGCTTGAAGATGAAACAGGATGCCAGAACCGTGACAAGCACTGGTCCCGCCAGACGAGGCAAACGCTTAATCGCACCCAGCAGCAGATCTTGCGCTTCGCGGGACTGGAAATAGCGCTTCACAAGCACATAGGAAGAGAGGACGAAAAACAAGTAGACGGCAGAGCCGCCATTGAAGGCGATGAAAGCCAGACTTGTCTTGAGGGATTGCGCGGCGTTGTCTCCGTCTCCGCCCGCCGCCGACGGGGCGAAAGCACGCAAAATATGCCCATTCAAAACGACCAGCGCTGCAGCACCCCTCAAAAATTCGAGTGAAGCGTCCTTGCGCAAGCGCTTACCTTCGTTTGAGCGTGAAGAATTGTTATTGAGCAATATCGCATATACGCGGTGAACAGAGTTCGCCGCGTATAAGAAGTATCGCGAGCCACCTTAAATTATTGTTTATTGGAGCTCGGGGGTTTCTTCGGGGACTCTGTGCGTCGACTTTGGGTCTGAATCACAGATCCGTCAGGAACTTGGCGAAGGTCATCGAGCCTTCGGGCCAAGGGCCGAAGCCGGAATCCTGGTTGAGATGGCCGGTCTCGCCGGCATCGATGAACAGCGAACCCCAGGCGCCGGCTATGTCCTCGGCGACATCGAAGGCACAGAACGGGTCGTTGCGGCTGGCGATCACGATCGACCGAAAAGGCAGCGGCTCGCGCGGGTAGGGGCCGAAGGTCATCAGGTGCTTCGGCTTGATCCCTGGGTTGGCGACATCGGGCGGCGCCACGAAGAAGGCGCCGGCGACCGGTTTGACGAATTGCGGGATGGCCTGCACGGCCGCAGCCACCCCTAACGAATGCGCGACGATGACCACCGGCCTCTCAGCCTCGTTGACCGCTTTGGCCACGCTCGCCGTCCAGTCCTCGCGCACCGGCTTCGACCACTCTGCCTGCTCGACGCGACGCGCCGTCGACAGTTTCGATTGCCAGCGGGTTTGCCAATGCTCGGGCCCAGAATTGGTGTAGCCCGGAACGATCAGGATATCTGCATCTTTGACTTTCATGGCGCTGAGATAGCGAGCGCGATTGCCTCATGCAACCGTTGATGGACGCGTTCCTGCTCGTAATGGTGAACACCATGTTCGCTTTTCGCCGTCTTGTGTGAACGATCGCGATCGACGATCTGTCGTTGGGAGAGAAACAGCCGTGGAGGACCGGGATTTTGGCGCTGACACGACGTACAATGATCGGCGGCGCCGGGCTCCTGGCATTGGGAGCTTCATCAAGCGTTGCCGCAATGGAGATTACGATGAGCGAACTGCCATTTGCCGCCACCACGCCGGTGAGCGTTGCCCGCGTCGGGCTGAAGGCGCGCGATGCCGAAAGCCTCGCCGCCTATTACCGCAGGGTTGTCGGCCTGCAGGAATTGAGCCGTGCCGATGGCGCGATCACGCTCGGCGCCGGCAGCCGTCCGTTGCTGGTCCTTGAGCCGGATGCTTCCGCCAAACCGGACGATCCGCGCAGCGCCGGCCTGTTCCACACGGCCTTCCTGCTGCCCAGCCGTGCCGATCTCGGCCGCTGGATCAACCACGCCATATCAGACAAGATCGCCATCGAGGGTGCGTCCGACCATCTGGTCAGCGAAGCGCTCTACCTGACCGACCCCGAAGGCAACGGCATCGAGATCTATGCCGACCGTCGACCGCAGGACTGGAAATGGAACGGCGACAAGATCGCCATGGCGACCGAACGGCTCAACATTCCGGCTGTCGTCGGCGAAGTGCCGGCCGGCGATGCAGGCTGGCAAGGCGCGCCCGAAAACAGCATTGTCGGCCATGTCCATCTGCGTGTCGGCAGGCCGGAAGAGGCGGAAGCCTGGTGGAACCAGGAATTCGGCTTCGACACGGTGGCCAGATATGGCGGTCAGGCAGTGTTCCTGTCGTCAGGCCATTACCATCATCACATCGGCGCCAATGCCTGGCAGAGCGCCGGCGCCGGCCGTCGCGACCCGTCGCGCTCGGGCCTCGCCTGGGTCGAGATGCGTTCGGACAATGTGACCGGCGAAACGACCCGTGAGGATCCCTGGGGCACGGTGATCAGGACCGTTCCTGGAAAGGCGTGATCGGCTTTGTCCCTCGCAGGTTCGGATACGAAAAGGCCCGCCGGAAAGGCGGGCCTTTTTCTTTGGCGCGTTTAGGTTCTCAAGCCTCCCCAAACACCCGCCTGAAGATCGTGTCGACGTGCTTGGTGTGGTAGCCCAGGTCGAATTTCTCGCGAATTTCCGCCTCGGGGAGCGCGGCGGTGACTTCCTTGTCGGCCAAAAGTTCCTCAAGAAAATCAGCGCCTTGCTCCCACACCTTCATGGCGTTGCGCTGCACCAGCCGGTAGGAGTCCTCGCGCGACAGGCCGGCCTGCGTCAGCGCCAGCATGACGCGCTGCGAATGCACCAGGCCGCGGAACTTGTTCATGTTCTTCAGCATGTTCTCGGGATAGACGACCAGCTTGTCGACGACGCCGGTCAGGCGTGACAGCGCGAAATCCAGCGTCACCGTGGCGTCCGGCCCGATCATGCGCTCGACAGAGGAGTGCGAGATGTCGCGCTCGTGCCAGAGCGCCACATCCTCCATCGCAGGCAGCGCCATGGAGCGCACCATGCGGGCAAGGCCGGTGAGGTTTTCCGTCAGCACCGGATTGCGCTTGTGCGGCATTGCCGACGAGCCTTTCTGGCCCGGCGAAAAATACTCTTCCGCTTCCAGCACCTCGGTGCGCTGCAGGTGCCGGATCTCGGTCGCCAGCCGCTCCATCGACGAGGCGATGACGCCGAGCGTGGCAAAGAACATGGCGTGGCGGTCGCGCGGGATCACTTGCGTCGATACCGGCTCCGGCTTCAGCCCTAGCTTTGCCGCGACATGCTCCTCGACATAGGGTTCGATGTTGGCGAAGGTGCCGACTGCCCCTGATATGGCGCAGGTGGCGATGTCTTCGCGCGCGTGCACCAGCCGCTCGCGGCAGCGCGAGAATTCGGCATAGGCCTGCGCCAGCTTGATGCCGAAGGTTGTCGGCTCGGCATGGATGCCGTGGCTGCGGCCGATGGTAACGGTGTCCTTGTGTTCGAAGGCGCGGCGCTTGAGCGCGGCAAGCAGGCCGTCAATGTCGGCGAGCAGAATGTCGCTGGCGCGGGTAAGCTGGACGGCAAAGCAGGTGTCCAGGACATCCGAAGACGTCATGCCCTGGTGGATGAAACGCGCATCCGGTCCGACGAACTCGGCAAGATGTGTGAGGAAGGCGATGACGTCATGCTTAGTGACCCGTTCGATCTCGTCGATCTTCTCGACGTCGAATTTCGCGGCACCGCCCTTTTCCCAGATGGTCTTTGCCGCTTCCTTCGGGATGACGCCGAGTTCGGCCAGCGCGTCGCAGGCATGGGCCTCGATTTCGAACCAGATGCGAAACCGGGTTTCGGGCGACCAGATGGCGACCATTTCCGGCCGGGAATAGCGAGGGATCATCGGTCAGTCCTGATGTGTCTAGAGCAATTCCAGGAAAAGTGTGCAGCGGTTTTCCCACAGGAATTGCGAAAAAGAAGGAGTTAGAGCGGGTCGGCGGTTTTACCAAGCGCTGAACCGCTCAAGGTTAGCCCGCCTCCTAACAGAGACAGACAAAATGCTCAACGCCGCTGCTGTGCAAACCAGAGGCTGGCGGCAAACAAGGCGATGAACCCAAGCGGAAAATAGAGCCTGATGCCCAGCACCATGAACTGGTAGGACGCCACCGCCATCGTGAAGGCGAGCTGAAACCCCCAGGTGAGGGTGAAGACCGGTGCATGCCATTCGGCATAGTACGACCGGTATTGCAAGGCATAGAACCCGGCGGTCAGCCCGATCGTCGCGGCGGCAAGGCACACCATTGCCGCCGCGAAGGCGACCTCCCGGCCCCTTCCGAGCGAGACCAGCCGTGCCGCGAACAGGCCGACCGGAAAGGCCAGCGCGCCGCCGCCCGCAAACAGCAGCGACACGGTGTGGATTTTCTCCGGAGTCACCCAATTATCCAGCAACAGGTTGATGAGCGCGCTCGTGCCCATGGTTGCGGCCCACAAGAACGACCCGAAAAGCGTCGCGCGCCACCCTGGCAAGGCGCGGCGGACGTAGTTCACGTTGAGTGTGGCGGCGTACGGTGTCACAGGCGGCCGGTCACGGCGATCCAGCGGAAGTCCGGACCCTCGAAGCCATATTGGCGCACAGCGATCAGCACCGCATAGGCGCTGAGGCTATCCATGGAGAATGTCTGGACCGCACCGATGCGGTAGCCGTTCGGGCAGCCGCGGCTTTTGGGGATAGACTTGTCCTCATGCAGCAATTTGGTGGTGCCGCCATCCTGCGCTTCGATGCGCAGCAGCCGGAAGCCATTGATCTCGCCCTGACTGTCGCAGCCTTCGGTGTTGTTCATGCCGATCTCGTCCAGCCGAAACTCGAGCGGTTGGTCGACCGGAGAGAAGATAGGGCGCGGATTGACCGCCATGCGGTGCGGATCGGCCGAAAGCTCGGTCACCGGGTTGAAGCCGGCGGTGATGCCGCGGTTGGCGCTCAACTCGGCCTGGCTGACAATGGCCTCGCCCTTTTGCCGGGCCTGGAGGCGCGCCGCGTCGAGCTTGGCGTTCTCGTCGTCGAGCCGGACCCTGATCGGCGTGCCCTTGAGAAAGCTGTCGGTGCTCGTGTCGATGTAATAGCGGTTGGCATAGGGGAAGCCCGACCCGTCCTGGACGCCGTATTCCTCGAAGGCGAACACGCCGCCATCCTTGCTGAAGCCAAGGATTTCAAGCTCGGCGACATCGCCGGCCTGGACGGCGATCGACGCTGAAAGCTGTACTGCCAGGGAGATGGCAAACAGGAAAAGCATCCGCATCTTTTTCACTCCCGCAGCCGTGATCGTTGCAATCCCTAGCACGTCGAAATCAAAACGTCGTGCAGGCCGAAGCCGATGCATCCAATCGGCTCGTCATTTGTTATTGTCGGCAGTCCCAATGGAGAACCACCATGACCGACACCAGCAAAATTCGTGAGCATATGGAAGTCGTGGGCGCCGATGGCGTGCATCTCGGCACTGTCGACAAGGTCGACGGCCAGCGCATCAAGCTGACCAAGGCCGACAGCGGCGAGGGCGCTCACAAAGGTCATCACCACTACATTCCTCTGGCCCTGGTTGCAGAAGTCGATGGCAAGAAGGTGTGGCTGTCAGCGAATTCCGACGTGGCGGTGACGTTCGAGGAAGAAAAATCCGATCCGGTCTGATCGATCGATTCAGCCCAAACGCGACGACCAGACGGGAAACAGGTCGTTGTCCGCCGGCGTCGCGGCAAACACGCCGCGGCTGATGGCGCGCGCCATGGTGGCGCCGGCTGCGGCATAAAGGTCGATTGCCGCATCGGCCTCGAGCCGGATGCCGCTTGTTCCCGTCGCCAGTGCGAACACAAGATCGCCGTCGGCCGGCGTGTGCGTCGGCCAGATGGCGCGCACGAAGCCGTCATGCGCCGACATTGCCAGGCGTTTCGCAGCGGCCTTGGTGAGAACCGCATCCGTCGCGATGACGGCGATCGTGGTGTTGCCGCCGGATTCCATCTGCCTGTCTGCCTGCCTGTCGCGGTATTTCAGCACGATCGCCTTCGCATCGTCCGGCATGGGCGCGGGATAGCCGAGCCCGCCGTATTCGTCGCTGATTTCGAAGGGCGCCGCCCAGAAATGACGGGTGCGCCCGACGGTCACCGATCCGGTCGGATTGACGGCGGCCAGCGCACCGATGGTGACGCCAGTGTCCAGCAGCGTCGAAGCGGAGCCCAGGCCGCCCTTCAGCCCGGCGGTCAGCGCACCGGTGCCGGCGCCGACCGAGCCCAACTGGAAATCGGTGGCGGCGGATTGCGCTGCCTCATAACCGAGGTCGCGATATGGGGGATAACGACCCCACTCCTTGTTCCCACCGTTGCGCAGGTCGAACAGGATCGCCGCCGGCACGATCGGCACGCGAAATCCGCCCACCTCGAAGCCGATGCCGCGCTCGCGCAATGCCGCCTGCACGCCAGACGCGGCATCAAGGCCGAAAGCCGAACCGCCGGACAGCACCACGGCGTGGATCGCCTCGATCGAATTGTGCGGTTCGAGCAGGTCCGTCTCGCGCGTGCCTGGCGCGCCGCCCAGGATCTGGACACCGGCCACCGCTGGTTCGTCGCAAAGAATAGTCGTCACGCCGGATTTCAGCCGGGCGTCGGAAGAATTGCCGACGCGCAGGCCAGCAACGTCGGTGATCAGATTGCGCGGACCGGTGCGGAACATCAATTGCTTTCCAAAGGCACGAAGCGCGTGCCGTCGAAGCGGAAGACGCGGTAGGGGCTATGGCTGAGGTCGCCCTTGGCATCGAAGCGGACCGGCCCGATCGCCGTGGTGAAATCATGCCCGCTCAGCGCCTCGGTCAGCGGCTTGCCTGGGGACAAGGCCGATGCCGCCTTGGCTATCTCCACCGCCGCATAGGCCGGCAGCGTGTAGCCGTCCGGCACGATCTTTCGCGCGGAGAAACTTTCCAGCACCTTTGCGTCGGCGACATCGGCCCATTCGGGCGGCGCGATCATCAGCGTACCCGTCGCATAGGGCACGTCTCCGGGCGGCGTGCGCAGATTTTCGCCGCCGGCAAAGACGATGCCGGCCTGCAGCTGCGCGGCGTCGCGGCCCATAATGGCGATGTCGTCACCGTCGCCGCCGGCAAAGACGTGCGTAGCGCCGGCCTTCTTCAGCCGCCCGATCATCCCTATCTGGTTGTCGAGCTGCGGCCGGAACGTGTCGACGAACACCGGCTTCAGCGCCGCTTGCTCGGCCGCCGCGCGAAATGTTTCCGCCATCTCGCGCCCATAGATGGTGCCGTCATCGATGATGGCGAACAGCTCCTTCTGCCACAGGCGGGTGAGGGTGGAGGCGACGGCGTTGCGCTCATCGTCGCCGCGCGGCCCCAGGCGATAGACCGTCCAGCCGGTCTTGGCGCGGCGGTCGGTGAGGCTTTCGGTGCGCACGCCGACGGTGATGACCGGGATATTGGCGTCCTTGAGGATCGGCATCGCCGCCTCGATGGCTTCGGTGCAAAGGAAGCCGACCACGACACTGACCTTGGCCGCGGCAAAAGCCCTGGCCGCGGCAGCGCCGCCATCGGCGGTGCAGGCATCATCCTCGGTCTTGAGTTCGACGCCGTTTGCTTGCGCCGCGAGCCCAGCACCGGCCTCGATCTGCTTGCCGAGGATGGCCGACGGTCCCGACAACGGAGCAGCAACGCCGAGCGTCAGCGTCTGAGCGCTGGCGGCGCCGGCCAGGAATAGCCAGGCCAGCGCGGCCGATATCGTTGCCCCGGGTCGCATTCTGAGAAGAGTTCCTCCCAAGCCCGCGATAACAGCGCGAGCGCCAATTCCGCCAAGACCTAAAGGCTGCCCGGCCTTGGTGCAACACGCGAATTCGGGGATATGGGCCAAGCACTTCGCTTGTGGCATGTCATGTCTGGCCATATATAGCGGTAGGGTTCTGGCTATGGACAATTTCCGGTGCTGAAGAAGAATGACATTGGGCCACAGGCCTATCGCGACGCGATGAGCCATTTTGCCGGCCACGTCCATGTGGTCACGACCGACGGGCCGGCCGGCAAGCGCGGCACGACGGTGATCGCTGCCTGCTCGGTGTCGGACACGCCGCCGACCATCTTGGTGTGTCTCAACCGCGAAAATGCCAAGAATGAGCTGTTCGTGAAAAACGGGCGGTTTGCCCTGAACACGCTGGCCTCGCACCAGGAGCCGCTGTCGGTTGGCTTTTCCGGCATGACCGGCCTGCCGGTCGAGGAGCGTTTCGCGCTCGGCGAATGGGACGTGATCTCCACTGGCGCGCCGACGCTGAAGGGGGCGCTGGCCGTATTCGACTGCGAACTGTTCGACACCAAGGATCTGGCCACGCATCGTGTGCTTTTTGGCAAGGTGACAGGCCTGCGCATGGGCGATAATTTGCGGCCGCTGATCTATCACGCCCGCGGCTACCATGTCCTGGACAGCGGAGCGGCGGCGTTCACGGAGAAAGAATGACCGAACTGAAACCGCGCCCCGTACCGCGGACGATCGACGAGACGCTCGATCTCCTGACCGGCGCGGATTATGTGGCGGACCGATCGCTGGCGACCGTGCTTTTCCTGTCGCTGCGTATGAACCGGCCATTGTTCCTCGAGGGCGAGGCCGGTGTCGGCAAGACCGAGATCGCCAAGGTGTTGGCGCAGGCGCTTGGCCGCCGGCTGATCCGCCTGCAGTGCTATGAAGGGCTCGACGTTTCGTCTGCTGTCTACGAGTGGAATTATGCCGCGCAGATGATCGAGATCCGCATGGAGGAGGCTGCCGGCAAGGTCGACCGCACCGCGATGGAGCGCAACGTCTTCTCGGAAAAATACCTGATCCGCCGTCCGGTGCTCGATGCGCTGACCGGCAAGACAGGGGCGGCTCCGGTCTTCCTGATCGACGAACTCGACCGCACCGACGAAGCCTTCGAAGCCTTCCTGCTCGAAATCCTCTCCGACTACCAGGTGACGGTGCCCGAACTCGGCACCATCAAGGCGGAAGAGCCGCCGATCGTCATCATCACCACCAACCGCACCCGCGAGATCCATGACGCGTTGAAGCGGCGCTGCCTGTATCACTGGGTCGATTATCCCAATGCCGAGCGCGAATTGGAGATCGTGCGCCGCAAGGTGCCGCGAGCCAATCAGCGGCTTTCGGCGGAGGTGGTCTCCTTCATCCAGAAACTGCGCCAGATCGAATTGTTCAAGGTGCCGGGCGTTGCCGAGACCATAGATTGGGCCGGCGCGCTGACCGAACTCGACAAGGTGGCGCTTGATCCGGAGACCGTTTCCGACACGATCGGCGTGCTGTTGAAATACCAGGACGACATTGCCCGCATCGGCACGGGCGAGGGCCGGCGCATCCTCGACGAGGTCAAGGCCGAGCTCGCGGCGGCGGAGTAACGCGATGAAGGCGCCGGGTGCTTACCCCAAAGAGGCGACGGCGGACGGGCGCATCGCCGACAACATTGTCTATTTCGCCCGCACCTTGCGCAAGGCAGGCATGCGGGTCGGGCCGGCCTCGGTCAAGGATGCCATCGAGGCGGTGCTGGCCGCAGGCATCGGCTCGCGTGACGATTTCTACTGGACGCTGCATGCGGTGCTGGTGTCCAGGCACGAGGATCACCCGGTCTTCGACGAGGCTTTCCGGCTGTTCTGGAAATCGCGCGAACTGATCGAGAAACTGCTGGCGATGTTTCCGCCGGTGGCGCCCGACATCAAAGAGAAGCAGAAGCCACGCGCGGCCGAAAACCGCGTCAGCCAAGCCATGTTCGAAGGCCATCAGAACAACCAGCCACCTCAGGAAGTCCCTGAGATCGAGGTTGATGCCCGCTTCACCTTTTCCGGCAACGAGGTGTTGCGCGGCAAGGATTTTGCCCAGATGAATGCAGCCGAAATGGCGGACGCGAAGAAGGCGATCGCCGAGCTGCGGCTGCCTTTCGACATGGTGCGGACCAGGCGCTTCAAAGCCGATGCGCATGGCCGCCGCATCGATCCGCGTGCCATGATGCGCTCGGCCGCGCGCACCGGCGGTGAATTGATCCTGCCGAAATTCCGCTCGACCCGCGAAGTCCACCCGCCGCTGGTGGTGCTGGCCGACATTTCCGGTTCGATGAGCCAGTACACGCGCATCTTCCTGCATTTCCTGCACGCGCTGACGGAAAAACGCCGCCGCGTCCACACCTTCGTCTTCGGCACGCGGTTGACCAATCTGACCCGGCAGATGCGCCACCGCGATCCCGATGCCGCCCTTGCCGATTGTTCGGTGGCGGTGAAGGACTGGTCCGGCGGCACGCGTATCGGCGACACACTGGCCGAGTTCAACCTGATATGGTCGCGGCGCGTGCTGGGACAGGGTGCGGTCGTGCTTCTGATCACCGACGGGCTGGAGCGCGACGATGTCGCCGGCCTTTCCGAAGAGATGGAGCGGCTGCACAAATCCTGCCGGCGGCTGATCTGGTTGAACCCGTTGCTGCGCTTCGACGGTTTTCAGGCACGCGCCCGCGGCGTCAAGGCGATGCTGCCGCATGTCGATGAATTCCGCTCGGTACACAATCTCGATGCACTCACCGATCTCTGCGCGTCGCTGGACAAGAAGTCGGCACAGTCCGTTGATCCGCGGCGATGGATGGAAGCTGGCGCGAGGCACGCCGCATAGCCATATGTTTTCCCGGCTCCCTGGAAAAACAGACCCTGAGAGAAGCAACGATGAACGACAGTCTTTATCTCGATGAGGCCCGCGATCCGCTGATCATCGCGGAAGGTTGGATGAAGGATGGCAAGGATGTCGCCATTGCCACCGTGGTCGAGACCTGGGGTTCGGCGCCGAGGCCTGTCGGCAGCCATCTGGTCATTGACGCCGAAGGCAATTTCCACGGCTCGGTCTCGGGCGGTTGCGTCGAGGGCGCCGTGGTGAGCGAGGCGATTGACGTCATCGACTCCGGCAAAGCCAAGATGCTGGAATTCGGCGTCGCCGATGAAACCGCCTGGCAGGTCGGCCTGTCCTGCGGCGGCCGCATCAAGGTGTATGTCGAGCGGTTGGGCTGATCTCAGATGGATCCATACGCCCTGAAGACTTTGAATGCCGAGCGCCGCGCCCGGCGCGCGGCGATCCTCGTCACCGATCTCGGTGATGGCCGCGACCGCATCGTGCGTGAGGGCGACCAGGTCGCCGGCGATCTTGGAGCCGCGATCGCCAGAGCTTTTCGGTCGGGCAATTCCGGTTCGGTCGAGGCCGAAGGGCGGACCTTCTTTCTCAACGCGCATCTGCCGCAGCCCCGCCTCGTGGTGATCGGCGCCGTCCATATCAGCCAGGCGCTGGCGCCGATGGCGAAGATCGCCGGCTATCCCGTCGAGATCATCGATCCGCGCACGGCTTTTGCCACGCCGGACCGGTTTCCCGATGTCGCTCTGCATGCCGAGTGGCCGGAAGATGTGTTGAAGCGCCATCCGCTCGACAGCTACACCGCACTTGCCGCCGTGACCCATGACCCGAAGATCGACGATTTCGCGTTGAAGGCGGCACTCGACGCCAATTGCTTCTACGTCGGCGCGCTTGGCAGCCGCAAGACGCACGCCAAGCGGGTCGAGCGCCTGCTGGCGCTGGGCGCAACTGCCGACCAGATCGCCCGTATCCATGCGCCGATCGGGCTCGATATCGGTGCCGCCAGCCCTGCCGAGATCGCCGTCGCCGTTCTCGCGCAGACCATCCACGCCTTCCGCTCGCGCGGCCTCGATGCCAAAGGCGCAGTGGCGTGAAATTCGGTCCGATTGCGATTGAAGAGGCCGAAGGCGCGGTGCTGGCGCATGCCACCACCGCCGGCGAAAAGCGCTTTCGCAAGGCGCACAGGCTGAGCGCCGAAGATGTTTCCATACTCAAGCGGGCTGGCGTCTCGCAGGTCGTTGGGGCGGTGCTGGCCTCGGATGATCTAGGCGAGGACGCCGCGGCGCAGAGAATTGCCGAGAGCATGAGGTTCAGCGGCATCGAGGTGAGGCCGGCGGCCACCGGCCGGGTCAATCTCCACGCCAAGGCATCAGGCATCTTCACGGTCGATGCTGGGATGATCGACGCCATCAACGCGGTCGATCCCGCCATCACCATTGCCACGCTCGCGCAGCATGCTCCGGTCGAAAAAGGTCAGATGGTGGCGACGGTGAAGATCATCCCCTTTGCGGTCGCCTCCGCCTTGGTCGACACCGTGATGAAAATCTGCGCCGGCGGCGCGATATTTGCCGTCAACGCCTATCAGCCGGTGCGCGTCGGCGTCATCCAGACGGTTCTGCCGGGCATCAAGCCCAGTGTGCTCGACAAGACGCTGCGCGTCACCGAAGCGCGGCTGGCGCGTTCGGGCGGCAGGTTGACGGCGGAGCGCCGCACGCCGCACGAGATCGCGCCCGTGGCGGAGGCTGCTGCCTCGCTGGCGCGCGACAATGACCTGGTGGTGATCTTCGGCGCCTCGGCGATGAGCGACTTCGCCGATGTGGTGCCGGCAGCGATCGAGAGGGCGGGCGGAACAGTTGTCCGCGCGGGCATGCCGGTCGATCCCGGCAATCTGCTGGTGCTCGGTACACTCGGCGGCAAGCGCGTCATCGGCGCGCCCGGTTGCGCCCGCAGTCCCAAGGAAAACGGCTTCGACTGGGTGCTCGACCGGCTGGTTGCCGGCCTCGACGTCACCGCGAAGGATATTGCCGGCATGGGGGTCGGCGGGCTGCTGATGGAGATCCCGACGCGGCCGCAGCCGCGCGAACCGCTGCCGGCCAAGAGCCGGCTCAAGGTCGCCATCGTGCTCCTGGCGGCTGGCCGGTCGAGCCGCATGGGCGGCCCGAACAAGCTCATGGCGCTGTTCGACGGCAAGCCGCTGGTGCGTCGCACTGCAGAGCGCGCTCTCGCCTCGAAGGCGTCGGGCACGATCGTCGTCACCGGCCATCAGCGCGAGCGCGTACGCGCGGCTTTGCCTGGCCTCGACGTCACTTTCGCCGACAATCCCGACTTCGCCGATGGCCTGTCGACCTCACTGAAGGCTGGCATTGCCTATCTCCCCGAAGACACCGCCGGCGCGATGATCGTCCTCGGAGACATGCCTGGCATCGAATCTGACGATCTTGACCGGCTGATCGATGCCTTCCGCGAGGCCGGAGGCAATTCCGTGGTCCGCGCCTCGCATCAGGGCAAGCGCGGCAACCCCGTGCTCCTGCCGCGCGCGCTGTTCCCGGCCATCGCTCATCTCGAAGGTGATACCGGCGCACGCCATCTGGTTGAGGCCGAGGGGCTCGATGTCGTCGATGTCGAGATTGGCGAGGGCGCCTCTGTCGACGTCGACACCCGCGAGGCGCTCGAAGGCGCCGGCGGCGTGCTGCAGGATTGACAAACCCAGGCTGAATTACGCAAGCCTGCGGTATGGCTTTTCGTTTTCTTTCTTCCCTCCACGGGTTCCTGGCTGCGGTTTTTGTTCTTTGCCTTGCCGGCCAGGCCGATGCGCTCGAACTAAAACCCTTCAAGGACGATCTCTTCGCCTATCCGGCGACATTGTCGACCGGCGACGGCGGCGCTTACACCGTCATCGACTACCGCGAGATGCGCGATATCAACCAGCGCGACGAAGTGCCGGAAAAGCGCGTGCATCCGCAGTACACCGACACCGGCGTGCGCAAGGTGCAGCAGGATTTGATGCTGAAGACGGACGCCGGCGATGTCAGGCACGTCGCCGTCGGCAAGACGCAAGACGCCGGCCTCATCGTGCTCTATCTGCACGGCCAGGGCGGCAGCCGCAAGCAGGGCGTCGACGACTTCACGTTCGGCGGCAATTTCAACCGACTGAAGAACCTGATGGCCGGCAATGGCGGGCTTTATCTCTCGCCGGATTTCCCTGATTTCGGCGACAAGGGGGCCGCACAGGTCGCGGCCTTGATCGATCATTATGCCGAACAGTCGCCGGGCGCGAAAATCTTCGTCGCCTGCGGCTCGATGGGTGGCGCGCTGTGCTGGAAGCTTGCCGCGCGCAACGATACCGGCCGGCGCATCAACGGGCTGCTGCTGCTCGGGTCGCTATGGGACGAGAGTTTTCTCGCAAGTCCCGCCTTCAGGCGCCATGTCCCGGTCTTCTTCGGCCAGGGCAGCCATGACGTGGTGTTTCCCGTGGCGAACCAGGAAGCCTTCTTCCGCTCCATCATCGCCAGGTCGAAGGCCTATCCCTATCCGACCCGGTTCGTGCGTTTCGAGACCGGCACGCACGGCACGCCGATCCGCATGGTCGACTGGCGCGGCACGCTGAACTGGATGCTGTCGAAGGCGCCTTGACCGGCGCTGTCTGGCAGCCCCGGCGCTCAGGGCGCGGTGTTGTAGTCGACGACCGTCTGTGGGTTCTCCTCGCCGTCATAGGATGCATCGACGTCATACTGGACCAGCGAGAAATCGCCGTTGCGGAACAGATAGGTTCCCGAATCGGAGGCATCGCCGACGCCACGCCACTTGTCGAAGGTGGTGATTGTGTGGGTGTCCGCGTCATAGTTGGAATTGACCGCCCAACCGGTCGTCTCGAAGCCGACGATGCTCATGCCCAGCAATTTGCCGTCGCTGTTATTGTTCTCGTAGCGGATGTCCATCTTGGGTTCGGCGAACTGCAATTGCCGCACTTCAGACAATTCGTCGGTCATGTAGTAGACCGAACTTTCATTGTAGGCCGCCGCCGAACAGGAGAAATGGAACAGCCGCGTTTCCTTGTCGGGATCGCCGGGCTGCGCATCCTTGTCCTTGTACTTGATCGAAAATACCTCCGGCTCATTGCCCAGGAACTGCTTGTCGCACTGGTCGCTATAGGTCGCCAGGAAGGCTTTCTTGGCCTTCTCGAGTGCCGTATCCTTCTTCGGCGGCGGCGGGCCGTCGCCGCAGCTTGGAGGCAGCGCCGCCTCGAAATCCGCCGTTGAGGGTTTCAGCGCGCCTTTTTCGATGTGGATCGGATCGAAGGGCGGCGCGGCCTGGATCTGCGCATTGACCTGGCGCAGCGTGTAGCAGCCGGCAAAGACCTTTTCGCCGCCGCTCTTGTCGGTGGCACGGATGGCGACCGGGACGTTGTAGAAGATGCTGCCGGCGGCCCCGTCGTCGGAAATAGCTCCGGTCGTGACTTCCACCTTGTCGGTCCCGTCATAACCCTTGACGAAACTGTCAAAATCCTTAGCCGGCTTTGCGTCTCCGTAGTAACCCCAGGCGCGGGCGAATTCGTGCCGGTTGATTGCGCTGTAGAGCGAGCGAATGACCGCCTCGGCGCTCGATCGGTCGTCGACATAGGGTGCTTCGGGCGCGTCGTCGGCGGCCAGCGACGCTTGGCCTGATATGGCAAGGGAGAGAAAGGCAGCCGCTGCAAGAAGGACGCGTCTCATCGGGAATCTCCGGTCGATAACGGAAATTCTACCATGGCGATTGCGGCGGCGTGGTGACGTGGAGCCCACGGCGCTTGAAGAATCGCGCGCGCAGGCGCTACGTCGCTGCGCCGGCGTTCCGACCGGACAGGAGATCTGACGTGACGATATCGATGTATGAGGCATCCGTGCCCGTGTTTTCAGCCAGGCTGAAAGCACTTTCCAATGTGCTGGCGGCTGCCGAACAGAATGCGCTTGACCGCAAGATCGACCCGCAGGTGTTTTTGACGGCGCGGCTCGCACCCGACATGTTCGCCTTGACCCGGCAGGTGCAGATCGCCACCGACCACGCCAAGGGCGCGCCGTCGCGGCTGGCTGGCCGCGAGGTACCAAAATACGAGGACAATGAAGCAAGCTTTGCCGATCTCGAGGCGCGGATCGCCAAGACGCTCGCGCTTCTGGCGACGTTCTCCGCCGCCGATATCGACGGCTCCGACGACAAGGTGATCGAACTGAAACTCGGCGGACGCGAAACGACGTTGGGTGGCATGCAGTATCTGCTGCACGTGGCCATGCCCAATTTCTACTTCCACCTCACCACCGCTTACGACATCCTTCGCCACAATGGCGTGCCGCTGGGCAAGGCGACATTCCTGGGATCGCGTTAAGGGGCAGGCATTCCGAGATGTCCCGGATCCGTCCGGGACATCTCGCGAGACGCATCTAGCGAATGGACATTTCGCGGGCGACGCGCGGAAAATCAGCGGGCTTGATGCCGATATCGGCGCGATCGGCATTGCTCATCGCATGAAGCAGCGCGAGCGCCGCGCGGTATCGCAGATGTTCCTGCGGGCGCGGCCGGGCGAACATTTCCGTGAAGAAACCCATGAATCAGGCTCCTGGTTGGTCCTCCACGCCAGCCAATATAGGTGAATCGTGACAATTGTGCAGTGCAGCATTTGCATGCCTGCTATGTCCGGATAAGTTTCCTAATTTTTTTGCGGCCACTGAAACTTCCGCGTCGCACCAACCGTAGGCTTCGACGCTGGCTCATGGCCAGTTTTTCCTCGCCACTCCTGGCGAATTTCCGGACTGCATGAAAATGCAGTCCGGCTTTTTGTTTTGAGGGACCGGTCGCGATCCTCGAATGGCTAAATTCATTAAGATCGGTGGTATGTATTTTTAACGAGCCGGTTCTATGGTCTGGAAACTTTGACAGTCAGGCAAGGGGGAGGCTGACATCGCTACCAGCGCCAAGCGTGATTTCGCTTCGCTGCTCGACGACCTCTTCGTTGCCTCCGACAAGGGCGACGGTATCGAGGGCGACGAGGCTGGCGCGCGTCCGTCAATTCCGTTCGATTATCTGTCGGTCGCCGATGAACTCCATTCCGGCCGCATCAAGGTATCCGCCGCCGAGTATCGCGAGGCCGGTGCCGACCTGGCGAGCGAATTCGCCGCCTTGCTCGAACACGCTAAGCTGGCGCTGGCTGCCGAGGACCCGAAGCCCGAGGAAAAACTCCCGCCGATCGATCCGGAGTCGATCGCGGCCGAACTGGGCCTGAACCAGCCCAAGAGCGCCGTCGATTTCGGCCGCATGCGCCGCAGCTTTGCTTTCACCAACCATCCCGATCGCGTCGCCCCGCATCTGCGCCAGCGCGCCATGATCCGCATGCAGGTGGCCAACATGCTGATCGACGAGGCCAAGCGCCGCGCCGTTGCTGGTGTCCGCCGCTAGCCAGGCCCGCTGGCTCACGCAAAAGTCGGCTTGGTGAGGCTTGGAGAGCGGCATGGCTTTCCCTATACATGCAGCCTCCTTCCCGCGCAGACTTTCCCTCCGGAGCAAAATTCCATGCACAAACGCCGTCTCGGTCGGACCGATCTCCTTGTTACCCAGATCTGCCTTGGTTCGATGACCTGGGGCCAGCAGAACACCGAGGCCGACGGCCACGCGCAGATGGATCTGGCTTTTTCGCGCGGCGTCAATTTCATCGACACCGCCGAGCTCTACCCGATCCCGCCCAAAGCGGAGACGCAGGGGCGGACGGAGAAGATCATCGGCAGCTGGATGAAGGCCAAGGGCAACCGCGACAAGGTTATCCTTGCCTCCAAGGTCGTCGGCCGCACCGCCAACAGCTGGTTTCGCGGCGACAGGCCGTCGCAACTGGTACGCGCCGATATTTTTGACGCCGTCGACAAATCCCTGACCAAGCTCGGCACGGACTATCTCGACCTCTATCAGATCCACTGGCCGGAGCGGGATATCCCCTGGGGTGCCAACCCGACGCGCGTCGGGGCGGTGGCGCCCCGTGCTGATGCAGTCGGCGCACCGGCCGACGAAACGCCGATCGCCGAGACGCTTGCCGTCTTCGACGAGCTGGTGAAGGCGGGAAAGATCCGCCATTTCGGCCTGTCGAACGAAAGTTCCTGGGGCGTCATGCGGTTTCTTGCCGAGGCCGACAAAGGCGTTGGTCCGCGCGTTGCGTCGATCCAGAACGCCTACAATCTCGTCAACCGCACCTTCGAGGTGAATCTTGCCGAGGTCTGCGAGCGCGAACAGGTGTCGTTGCTGCCTTATTCGCCGCTGGCGCAGGGCTACTTGACCGGCAAATACGACCATGGCGCCCGACCGCAGGGCTCGCGCTCGCAATTGTTCAATCGCGGCCAGCGTTACGAAACGCCGAATGCCGCTGAAGCACTGCTCGAATACAATGAACTGGCGCGCTCCTTTGGCCTAGAACCGGCGCTGTTCGCCAACGCCTATGTCTCGAGCCGGCCCTTCGTTACCTCCAACATTATCGGCGCGACGACCATTCCGCAGCTCGAAATGGCGTTGTCTTCGGTGGATGTCGTCTGGACCGAAGAGATGCAAAACGCGGTGGACGCGATCCATCAGCGGGTCGGCAATCCCTGCCCCTGACCGGCGGGGATAGATTATCATGGAATAACAAAGGGGTGGAGAGAATGGTGGGTTTTTCGATCGAGGCCGTGCGGGGACAATTTCCAGCGCTTTCCCTGACCGACAAGGGCCGCCGTCGCATCTATCTAGACAATCCCGCCGGCACACAGGTGCCGCAGGCCGTCGCCGATGCGGTGTCGCGCTGCCTGCTCACCACCAACGCCAATCTCGGCGGCTATTTCGAAACGACGATCGCGGCTCAATCCGTCGTCGACGAGGCGCATCAGGCGATGGCCGATTTCCTCGGTGCGGCGAGCCTCGAGGAAATCATCATCGGCGCCAATATGACGACGCTGACCTATCACATGTCGCGCACGCTCGGCCGCGCGCTGAAGCCCGGTGACGAGATCATCCTCACTCGCATGGACCATGAGGGCAATGTCTCGCCCTGGCTGCAACTGGCCGAGGATTTGGGCCTCGTCGTGCGCTGGCTGCCATTCGATGAAAAGAGCTGGCAGGTCGAGGAGGCGACGCTGACCGGGCTGTTGTCCGACAAGACACGCCTGGTCGCGTTGAATTATGCCTCGAACCTGACCGGCTCGATCAACCGGGTTAAGTCGCTGACTGCCATCGCAAAACGGGCTGGCGCCCTGGTCTATGTCGACGCCGTCCAGTTCGCGCCGCATGGCCTGATAGACGTGCAAGAGCTCGGCTGCGATTTCCTAATCTGTTCGGCCTACAAATTCTTCGGTCCGCATATGGGCATTTTGTGGGGGCGGCGCGAAATCATCGATGGCCTGAAACCCTACAAATGCCGTTGTTCGTCCAATGGCCTGCCGGAGCGGTTCGAACTTGGCACGCCGCAGATCGAGCTGATGGCCGGTCTTGCGGCGGCCGTCGACTATTTTGCCGGGCTGGGTGCGGCAGCGGGCGAGGGCGGCTCGCGCAGGCAGAAGATCGCCAGGGCGTTCGAGGTTTCCATCGCCTACGAGAATCCGCTGGCGCAAAGGCTGATCGACGGCCTGTCCGACATTCCGGGCCTGACTATCCATGGCATCACCGATCGCAAGCGGCTCGCCGATCGCGTGCCAACGGTGTCCTTCACCGTCGACGGCATCGTACCGGAGACGATCGTGCGGCAGATGAACGCCGAAAACATCTTCCTTTGGTCCGGCCACAACTACGCCTGGGAGATCGTCCACCAGCTCGGCATTCCAGCCGAGCAGGGCGTCGTGCGCATCGGCATCGCCCACTACAACACGGCGGCTGAGATTGATGAGACGCTGGAGAGCGTGCACCGGGTCATCGCCATGCTCAGGCAGCAGCGCTCCTGACGCCCGGAGAAACCGTCACCGCATCCTGCCGCCGAAGCCGGTGAGGAAGGCGGTGAGATTGTCGCCGAGTTCGTCGCAGAGATAGCCGCCTTCCTGGACGATGACGCTCGGCAGGCCGAGTTTGCCAATCGCCTCGCCAATGCGGGAGAAGCCGGGCGTCGTCACCGAGAGCCCGCCGAACGGATCGCCCTGGAAGGCGTCGAGGCCGAGCGCGACCACCAGCGCGTCCGGCGAAAAGGCGCGAATGCGCTGGAACGCAACGCCAAGCGCCTCCAGAAACGCCGCGTCGGCGGATTTGCGCGGCAAGGGCAGGTTGAAATTATAGCCGAGGCCGGGTCCTTCGCCGCGCTCGTCGGCATGACCCCAGAAGAACGGATAGAAGCGCACCGGATCGGCGTGCAGCGAAACGGTAAGCACGTCAGGGCGCGCATAGAAGATGCCTTGCGTGCCGTTGCCGTGGTGCAGATCGACATCGAGGATCGCCACGCGTGCCGCCTGCTTGCGCAGCACCTGCGCCGCAACGGCCGAATTGTTGATGAAGCAGAAGCCGCCGGCGACATCGGCAAAGGCATGGTGGCCGGGCGGACGACACAGCGCATAGGCGGCCGGCGCGCCAGCCATCACCGTTTCCGCTGCCTCGACCGCACTCCAGGCGCTCCACAGCGCGCTTTGCCAGGTTTCGCCTGAGATCGGGCAAGCGGTGTCGGCCATATGGTAGCCGGCCTGGCCGACCGCCGAGGCAGGGTAGGAACCATTGCGCGCGATCGGATGGATGTTGGGGATCACTTCCGCCGAGGCGCCTTCGATGCGCTGCCAGCGCTCGAAAATATGTTCGAGGAAGTCGAGATATTCGGGCGTATGCACCGCCGAGACCGGGCCGAGACCGTGATCGCGGGGCCGCTCGATCGTGCAGCCGGCGGATTTTGCGCCGACTAACAATCTCTCGACGCGCTCCGGTTTTTCCGGGTTGGGCTGCGCCGCACCACTGGAAAGAAACGCCTTCGGGTCGTGGCGCTTCTGCTCTTCGGCGTAAAAGGCCTTCATTCCTGCTCCCCATTGACCGGCGCGTCGGCGAAGGCAAAAAAGGCCTCGCCGATGATTTTCTGCGTCTGTTCGTAACTCGACCAGGCGATGCCCAGCCTTTCATAGAAGGCCTTGGCGCCTTCATTGTCGGTGTCGACCGACAGCCTGAGATAGACGCCGCCGTCCTTCCGGCATTCCGCGGCCACGCACCGCAAAAGCCGCTCGCCGATCTTGCGGCCACGGAACCTGTCCTCGACATAGAGGTCCTGCACATAGACGCCGGGCCGCCCCATCCAGGTCGAAAAGATCGGGAAATACAGGCAAAGACCGGCGAATTCGCCGCTCACCTCGGCGATCAGGGTGAAGAAGGCCGGCTTTTCGCCGAAGCCGTAGCGGCGGAGATCATCTGAAGTGGACGTGATCTCCTGATGCGCGCCGATATGGGTGCCGAGTTTAAGAAGCGCGGCGTGGATGGTGTCGACGTCATCGATGGTGCCGGGACGGAGCGTAATCGCACTCACGACAGGTATGGCGCCAAGGCACCCCCCTCTGTCCTGCCGGACATCTCCCCCGCAAGGGGGGAGATTGGACGGCCGCCAGGCTTTCGCCAATCACAAACGTTCGAGCAGGAGCGGCGAGACTGAAGCTGCCGATCTCCCCCCTTGCGGGGGAGATGGCCGACAGGCCAGAGGGGGGTGTGACGAAACGCAATCATTTCAGATTGTCATCATCTCAAAACGCCACCCGGTCGCCGCCCTTCAGCGCCAGCATCTCACGCGCCTCGGTCGGCGTGGCGACCTCCAGCGACAGGCCGTCGAGGATGCCCCGGATGCGGCGCACCTGGTCGGCGTTGGATTTCGCCAACTGGCGGCCATCGTAGAGACTGTCTTCAAGCCCGACACGGACATTGCCGCCCATCGCAGCCGCGATCGAGATCAGCGGGATCTGCTGGCGGCCGGCAGCCAGCACCGAGAATTGGTAGCTATCGCCGAACAATTTGTCGGCGATGCGCTTCATGTGGATGAGATTGTCCGGATCGGCGCCGATGCCGCCAAGAATGCCGAGCACGAACTGGATGAACAGCGGTCCCGACACCAGCCCTCGGTCCCGGAAATGCGCCAGCGAATAGAGATGGCCGACATCGTAGCATTCGAATTCGAAGCGCGTGCCGCAACCCTTGCCGAGCCGCTCAAGCACGCCTTCCATGTCGGCGAAGGTGTTCTTGAAAATGGTGTCGCGCGTCGCCTCCAGCAGCTTCGGCTCCCAGTCGTGCTGCCATTCCCGTGGCTTGTCGAGCATCGGGAACAGCGCGAAATTCATCGATCCCATATTGAGCGAGCACATTTCGGGCTCCGCTCGCAATGGGGCCGCCAATCGCTGGTCCAGGGTCATCAGGGAAGAGCCGCCGGTGGTGATGTTGATCACCGCATCGGTCGCCTGCTTGATGCGCGGCAGGAACTGCATGAAGACATCAGGATCGGCGGTCGGCCGGCCATCCCTGGGGTCGCGGGCGTGCAGATGCAGGATCGACGCGCCGGCTTCCGCTGCAGCAATGGCATCCGCCGCGATCTGGTCCGGCGTCACCGGCAGATAGGGCGACATGGACGGCGTGTGGACCGAGCCGGTGACGGCGCAGGTGATGATGACCTTTCGCGGCGCCATTCCTTTACCCCCGGCCTTCGACCGGCAGGTCGAGCTCTGATGCCAGAACCTCCAGCGAGTCGCCGATGATGGAGATGATCTCGCCGACCTGCTCGCTGGTGACGATCATCGGTGGCGCGACCATGAAATTGTCGCCGTCGACGCCGCCCTTGACCCGGCGGCCATAGATGATCAGCCCGCGCTCATAGGCGAGGTCGAGCAGACGCTGCGTGGCTTTCCTGCTCTGGTCGATCGGCCGCAGCGTTTCTGGATCGGCAACCATCTCGGCGCCGGTCAGTAGGCCCTTGCCGCGCACGTCGGCGATGAAGGGAAAGCGCTTCGCCAGTCCCTTCAGACCGTCCATCAGCACGCCTCCCATGGCGGCGGCATTGGCGATCAGGTCAAGCCGATCCATCTCGCCCAACACGGCAAGGCCGGCGGCGCAGGCCAGCGGATTGCCGGCATAGGTATGGCCATGCTGGAAGCCGCCGGAAGCCAGCAGCGGCTGCACCAGCCGCATCGGTGCCGCCAGTGCGCCGAGCGGCGCATAGCCCGAGCCCAGCCCCTTCGACAGCGCGACGATGTCGGGCTTGCAGTTCCAGTGGTCGCCGCCGAGGAATTTCCCGGTGCGGCCGGCGCCGCACATCACTTCGTCATGGATGAGCAGAATGCCGTAGCGGTCGCAGATTTCGCGAATGCGCGCATAGTAGCTGTCCGGCGCTACCAGCGCCGCGGTCGCCGCACCGCCGATAGGTTCCATGATGAAGGCGACGACGCTCTCCGGGCCTTCGGCGAGGATCTTCTCCTCCAGCATATCGGCATAGCGGATGCCGCGCTGCTCCATCGAAAGGTTGTCGCGGTCGCGCCAGGCGGTGGGCGCGGGCACGGTCGGCATCACCCGCATCATCGGCGTAAAGGTCTCAGCCAGGGCGTCGTCGCCGGTGATCGAGAGCGAACCCAGCGTGCCGCCATGATAGGAGGGGAAGCGCGTGATCACCTTCCATCGGCTGGCCTGGCCGGTGGCAACGGCCCATTGCCGCGCCAATTTGATGCAGGATTCCGTCGCCTCCGAGCCGCCCGAGACGAAGAAGATGCGGTCCATGCCCTCCGGCAGCTTGGCCGCAAGCTCACGCGCAAGCTCTTCCGCCGGCTCGTTCTCGAAATGCAGCCGATAGGCGAAGGTGGCGCGGTCCATCTGCCGCTTCATGGCGTCCAGCACATTGCGGTTGGAATGGCCGATATTGGCGACCATCGGCCCGCTCGATCCGTCGATGAAGCGGCGGCCGTCTTGCGTCCACATATAGATCCCCTCGGCGCGATCGATCAGCGGCCGGCGCAGGCTGGAGAGGTAGAACAGATGCGATTGGCGCCGGGCCTCGGTATCTCGAGCAGCGGTCTGGGTCTTCGACATGTCAGGACTTTCCAAGGTAGCGATCAAGGACATTTTGGGTGACGCGTTCGACCATCGGGTCTTGTCTTAGCAGGCCGGCGACCCATTCGCAGCTTCCGGCGTGGAACACCTCGCCCTTGCCGCGCGGAAAATTGACGATCATGCCGTTGCCGCGTTTGACTTTTTCGAGATTGGCGTCGCTCGCCTCGCCGAACAAAGTCTCGGCGGTGAAGCGGCCATCCTCGTCGGTCAAAAACTGGTCCTCGATCGGAATATCGGCGCTTTCCTCGACCTGGCTGGCCATGCCGACTGCAAGAACCTGTAAGCCATCCGGCGCTCCGCTGGTCGCGGTGGGGTAGGGCAGGCCGCCGCGGATTTCGAAGTCGAGCCCGTCGACCTCATAGCCATAGACATGGCTGTCGGCGCCGAGCAGGTCGCCATAGTAGATGCCGGTGCCGGCGAACGCCCAGTGTTCCGGCCGGTAGACCGGAAAACCACGCACGCCGCGCGGCGCGCAGCCGCCCCAGCCGGCATAGACGCCGCGCGTCGCGTTGAGGCCGAAGGTTGCTGAACCCGGCCGGCCGATTTCCGGCGCTTCCCAGGAATTGGTGGCACGAGTGACGTCGCCGCCGCGGTAGGCGGGGTCCTCGGTCCGGGCACGATATTTGTAGCAGACCTGCCGCCCGCCTTCGTCCTCGAGCCGCGTCTGCCACATGAAATTGCCGGCGAAACGAGCCGCATGCCCGCCGCGCTCAACATAATTGTCGACCGCATCGCGCATTTCCCATGTCCAGTACTCGTCATGGCCCACGAAGACGGCGCAGTCGTAGCCGTCGAGAATGTCGGGCGAAAAATGCAGATCGTGCTGGCTGGCGAGATCGACATGATAGCCGGCCCGCTCGGCGAAGCGGAAGAAGTGGCTGTCGTAGCTCGCCCAGCCTGACGAGGCGTATTTCTTCGAATGGCCGGTGGCCAGCGCCCATTCCATATGCGGATACCGCGGCACGGTCTTCGGCGGCACGGCGACCTCCAGCGGCACGCGCGGCGCATCTTTGGGCAGCGCGACGAAGCCGCGGCACCAGGGGCGCTGCGTCGACACGATGGGCGAATACTGGTTGCGGTCCGGCCCGGTGATGCCCTGATAATGGTTGGAGCCGCCCCAGGTGTTGTAGGCAAGCCAGGTGCCCGTCGCCGCCACCTGCAGCACACGGCCTGGCTTCCTGCCGGGTTGGGGAGAGACGATGAAGAGATGGTGGCTGTGAATTGGCTTGCCGTCCCGACCATCGGCAATCAGCGTTATCCGATAGGCACCGGACGGCCAGTCGCTCCCGACACGGAATTCGAAGGACGCTTCCCAGCCGCAGCCCTCGGCCGAGCACTGGTCCGGGCTTTCCTGCCAGCGCGATGCAATGCCCGATTTCTCGAACAGTTTTGTCTCGCTGCCGCCGTCGCGGGTAATCGTCATGCTGAACGACGGCGCCGTCGAACTAACATGCAGCGCCACCGTCTCGCCGGCGCGATAGGAAAAGCGGTCCGAGTAGCACCAGATTTCGCCGCGCGCGCCATCCATGCCGGGCCATTCATAGTAATGGCCGCGCACCGCGTGGCGACGCTGCTCGGGCGTCAGCCCGAAATCGGGGAATTCGGTCGGCAGATGGGTCATGAACACCGGAAAGGATCGAAGGTCGCCATTTCGGCCATCTGCCGGCCAAGCGTCAAATGGAAACGATCGGGCCAGCAATTGCTTAGCCGCTCTTGGCCGCACAAGGCAAAGCGACTATTTCAGGCGAGGCGGTATGTTCCGCCCGGGGAGCCAGCATGCTCAGAGTGCAAAAGGTCAAGGTCGACGACATCTACGTGCCGACCGCGCGCAAGAAGACATTGCACCCCGAGACCGTCCGCCATCTGGCCGAGGACATATTGGAGAACGGCATGAAGACGCCGATCCAGGTCCGCCACGATGGCAAGCGCCATATCCTTGTCGAAGGCCTGCACCGGCTGGAAGCGGCCAAGTGGCTCGGCGAGACCGAGATCGACGCCTACCTGGTGCAAGCCAAGCGCCATTGACTCCTCCTTCGTCCTCTCAGCATTGAAAGCCTGCCGGTAATTTTCACTGGGCTTTGTCGGGTTGCGTTCTGTCGGCTCGTCCTTGGGACGGAAGCCAGATCAAACGCAGGAGACCGCCTTGACCACCAAGCTCGACATCGCCCCCGCCAATGACCGCGAACTGGTTCTCGCCCGCATCATCGATGCGCCGCGCGAGAACGTCTATCGCTGCTGGACCGACACCAGGCTTTTGACGCAATGGTTCGCCCCGAAGCCTTGGACGACGCCGCGCGCCGAAATGGATGTGCGCACGGGCGGTTCGAGCCTTGTCGTCATGGCCGGCCCCGACGGCAATGAATTTCCGAACCCCGGGGTGTTCCTGGAAGTCATTCCGGGCAAGAAGATCATCTTCACCGATGCCTACACTCAGGCATGGGAGCCTTCGGAAAAGCCGTTCATGACCGTCGTGCTGACCTTTGAGGACGAAGGCGAGGGCCGGACCCGCTACATCGCGCGCGTCCGCCACTGGAGTGTCGCCGGCCGCGAACAGCACGAGCAGATGGGTTTTCACGCGGGCTGGGGCCAGTGCACCGACCAGCTCGAAGAGCTCGCCAAGACGCTTTGACGCCAACGCACGGAGGAGATCGATATGCCCAAGACCTTGCTTTTCGCTATTCTCGCTTCGGTCGCAGCGCTTCTCAGCTGTCCGAGCACCACAAATGCCGAGGAGGCAAAACCTGCCATGACCACCGAAACGAAATTGGCGAAACCCGAAAAATCCGGCCTGCTGCCGGTCAACGGCCTGAATTACTACTACGCCGTTTACGGCAAGGGCGAACCGCTGCTTCTCCTGCATGGCGGTCTCGGCTCCATCGACATGTTCGCCCCGATCCTGCCCAAGCTCGCCGAAAACCGCACCGTGATCGGCATCGACCTGCAGGGACATGGCCGCACCGCGCTCGGCGACCGGCCGTTCAGCCTGGAGGCGATCGGCGACGACATGGCCGATATCGTCAAGGCGCTCGGTTATCGCCAGGTGGACGTGATGGGCTATTCGCTGGGCGGCGGTGTCGCCTTCCGCATGGCGGTCCAGCATCCCGAGACCGTGCGCCGGCTTGTGTTGGTTTCGACCGGGTATGCCGCCGACGGCTTCTATGACGAGATGCGCCCGCAACAGGCGCAGGTGAGCGCGGCGGCGGCCGAATTCATGAAGGACACGCCGATGTATAAATCCTACGTCGCGGAGGCGCCGCACCCGGAGGATTTTCCGAAACTGCTCGATGCGCTCGGCAATTTCATGCGCCAGGACTACGATTTCTCGGCCGATGTTCCCAAGCTGAAGATGCCGGTCATGCTGGCCTATGGCGACAGCGACATGTACAAGCCCGAGCACGAGATCAAGTTCTACCAGATGCTCGGCGGCGGGCTGAAGGACGCCGGCTGGATGCGCGAGAACCTGTCGCAGAATCGCCTGGCAATCCTGCCCAACCGCACGCACTACGACGTCTTCTTTGCTCCCGAACTGACAGCCGCCGCTTTGCCGTTCCTCAACGGCGAGACCAAGGTGAAGAGCTGGGACGAGGTGGTTAGCGAAACGGAATGACAGCATGCCATTCCCGCCGGCTGTCTCGAGAGGGATGGCCGGCGGATTGTCTAAGAAGCTTTTGCCCGACGCGGCTGCCTGAGATGCTTGATGCCGCTCATCTCGACGAAATTCGTGGCCGCCTCCCAGAGATAGTCGCCGTAGAGAAACGGCTCGAAGGGCGCGGCGCCGCTCAGCGGCAGCGGCGCGATCTCGGCGTCGACACGCGGTTCATAGAAAAACGGGATCGAGAACCGCGCCGTCTTCGGTGCGATCACCCGGTGCCGCGTCGCCCGCACACGCCCGCCGGTCCAGCACTCCAGCAACTGGCCGAAATTGACCGCCAGCGTGCCGTTGGCGGGCGGCACGTCGATCCATTCGCCGGCGAGGTTTTTGGCCTGCAAGCCCTCGACGCCGTCCTGCGCCAGCAAGGTGACGAAACCGGAATCGGCATGCTCGCGGCCGATGATGGTGCGGGTCTCCCCTTTGTGGATCACCGAGAAGTCAGGCCCGCTGATATCGATGCTGGCATTGCCATCACGCAGCGGGTAGCGGATCAGGCGCAGCGTCGAGATGCCATGCTCGAAATACGGATCGAAGATCGTTTCCGGCAGGCCAAGCCCGCGCGCGATCGACCGCATCAGCGCGTTGCCGACCGTCTCCATCGCGCGGTAATAGTCCGCCGCTGCCGCGCGCCAACCAGGCAAGATATCTTCAGCTGGCACCGGCGTCGGCTCGCACAGCGGATCGTCGGAGGCCGAAAAGCCGGCTGCATCGGCGATATCCGGCCCCATGTCGATGCCTTCCTTGTATGAGACGGCTGTCGGCTGCAGCGGAAACCAGCCGCGATAGACATTCTTGCTGGTGCGGTCGAAATTCCAGCGCAGCAATTTCTGCTTCTCGGTGTCGGGAAGAGCGAAGATGCGCAGCAATTGCGCCCGGCGTTCCGGCATCAGCCAGGCGTCTCCGGGAAAATCCCGAACCGCCATGAAGCCTATTCCGGACGCGGCGGCCATGATGCTGATGTCGACGCGGTCGCGGCCGGGCGAGGGCGGCCCGAACAGATCCGCAATGCCGATGGTTTCGATGTCTTGCGTCACGGCTCCACCCGCATCACGGTAATCGATGAAATTGTATCAAAGCTTTTCAATTGACCCAATCCGTCCCGCCATTTACCTCGGCCGTACACTCTCGTCATGGATCACGGTGATGGCTAAACATCAGGGCGGGTGCCTGTGCGGAGCGGTGCGCTACAGCACCGACGCGGCGCCTATCAACGAACGCATCTGCCATTGCCGGCTTTGCCAGAAGGCGATCGGCGCCGCCTTCAACGCCCGCGTTCTGTTTCGCATCGATGATGTGACCATCGAGGGGCCGCTGGCGACAGTGAACACCTCGCCCGATCTCAAGCGCGGTTTTTGCCCGAGCTGCGGCACGACGATGTTTTCGCGCCGCGATTCCGCCGGCATCATCGGCATCACCACCGGCTCGCTCGACGACCCCACTTTCTTCAGGCCGCAGATGCATATTTTCACCGCCTCGAAACAGCCCTGGGTGGTGCTCGACGACGGCCTGCCGCAATATGAAGGCGCTCCGCCGCCAGGCTAGGTCTTCCTTCTCCCGCAAGGTGAAAGGGAAGGTGAGACCATGACCAAAAATTGATCCAAATCATCACGCGATAGCCGGCAAAACGTCATTGGCGGGCCATCATTGTCTTCTTATCTATGCTGCGCGGGCCGGCATCGAGGAGACGACGGATGAACGACAGCATCAGCACCCTGGACGAGCTTTTGAGCGATCCGATGGTCCTGCTTGTCATGGAGCGCGACCGTGTGCGCCCGGAACAGGTGCGCATGCTGCTCGAACGGGTGCACAGCCGGGCGCCCGATGACGCACGCTCCGATCAGCCGGTCGTTCCGCCAGCCCATATAGTGGCCAGAAGTTGCTTCCAGCAATGGCTGCGCAGTTAGGCGCGGTCAGTTGGAGCTAGGCGGCAAATAGCTGTAATGGCTGCGGAAATAGGCAATCCTGAAGCCCAGGCGTGCGTAGTTGCGATAGGCCGGACCGTCGCGTTCCTCGTGCGGTGCCTCGATGTCGGCGACGAACAGTTTCGCGCCGGCCGCAATGCCGTCGCGCACCAGCGCTTCTCCAAGCACCGCGTCGAGATCGAAGCTCGGCGCCATGATGCCCGGCACCGGCGCTTCGATGCCGCTCCAGGCCGCGCCGTCGGCGCCGATGAACAGCGAGCGCACCGCCGCCACTGCGCTATCCCTTTTGGCCATGTAGTGATGCCAGCCCTGTCGGCCGACCAGAGCCAGCAGCCAGGGTGAGGTGGGCAGCCGGTAGCTTTTGTCGATGAAGCCGGCCCATTCGCTTGCCGATGCCTTCGTCACGCGTTCGACCGAAACCCCATCAACCGTGAAGAGCGGCTCGGACGACAGCGGTTCGGCCTCGCGGTAGATCCGCTCCCAGCCGCCCTGGCGCTGCAGGCCGCGTGCCTCGAGCCAGCATCTGAGGCGTGAGGGTTCGCTGTGTGGATTGACATAGAACCAGGGCCGCGAAATGCCGGCGGCGCGGTAGTGCGCCAGCAGCGCGTCGAGCTGGCTTTCGGAGGCCGGGCTGTCGACGCCGAAATTCTTCACGCAGTTGAAATGGACGAACGGGATCGTGGTGCAGGTGGTCCAGGCGAGGTCGCCTTCTCCCGCTATCGAAAGGCTCTGCCTTGCGGCGAAATCGGCCGGCGCGGCGGCATAGAGGTCGAGCCAGGCGTTCACCTCGGCGCGCTCGATAATACGGCTGAGGTCGCGCGAGACATCCTCGATCGCGATGGCTGGCGAGTGCGGTTCGGGCAAGGGCTGTAATTCTGACAGGGCGGTCAGCATGGCTCTCCTCCGTCATTTAACTTACAGTGTAAGATTGGCGGAGAATAATATGAACGGGCGGCTTGTCAAGCGGCGCCTTACAAATCCGTAAATAGGATTCCGCGCATCGCGAGTCTATTGCTCGCGCGGATCGCTCTTCAAGATTCTCCGACGGAAAGGCTCGACATGGCTGACATCTGCACCCAGGGCCTGGATACGGGCTTTGTCGGCCTGGGATATGCCAAGGTCGCCTTTCTCGGCCTGGTGCAAGGCATCACCGAATTGCTGCCGATTTCCTCGACCGCCCATATGCGCATAGTCCCGGCGGTACTTGGCTGGCAGGACCCGGGCTCCGCCTTCTCCGCCGCCATGCAGCTTGCCGCCCTTGCCGCCGTGATCAGTTATTTCTGGGGCGATGTCAGGGATCTCCTGTTCGGCTCGCTCGACGCGCTCACGCGGCGCGATTTTTCCGACCGGCATTTCCGGCTGGCGTCCTGGATTGTGCTGGCGACGATCCCGATCGTCATTGCCGGCGTCGCGCTATCGGGTGTTCTCAATGCTTGCAATTCGCCGCTGCGCAGCCTGGGCGTGATCGGCTGGTCGTGCATCGCCATGGCGATCCTGCTGGCTCTGGCCGAGATTTTCGCCCGCCACAAGCGCACTATCGCAGAAGCGTCGCTCGCCGATGCGCTGCTTGTCGGCGTCGCCCAGATCGGCGCGCTGATCCCCGGCGTCTCGCGCTCGGGCTCGACCCTGACGGCGGCGCTGGGGCTCGGCTTCAAGCGGGCCGAGGCGGCGCGCTTCTCGTTCCTGCTCGGGCTGCCGGCGATCGCGCTTGCCGGTCTCAAGGAACTGTGGGAGCTGCACAAGGTTCATCTCGACGCCCATGGCTGGTCGGTTCTTGCCACCGGGTTGGTCGTCGCCTCGATCTCCGCCTTCTTTGCCATCTGGGGCCTGATGCGGGTGCTGGAACGCTTCTCCGCCTGGCCTTTCGTCATCTATCGCGGCCTGCTCGGCGTCGTCCTGTTGCTCGGCCTTGCGATGGGATGGCTGGCTTAGCGGGCCTAGTGTTGCGCGCCGGCAACCACTTTAGCGCATGAGTCGATCCCTCGCAGATGTGATCGCTAGGGTTGATTGACTTCGGAATGTAACCGCCCTTAACATTCTGTTAACAAAACAGATGGGTGGGGCCGGATGGCATCCTCGATGGGTTGGCGCCGCAAGGCGAAGGGGCTGGCGGTTGCCGCGGCCGTCTTTTGTTCGGTGGCGGGTTCGGCCTATGCCGCGCCTGCCTCCATGGTTGTCGGCGGCTCGACCTCCCAGCCGATCGGCCACTATGATTTTTGCAAGATCCATGTCACCGAATGCTCGATCCGCTCGCCAGACAGCGTGCCGGAACGCCTGACCAGCAAGCTGCTGCACGATATCTCGGCGGTGAACCTCTCGGTCAACACGCGCGTCAAGCCGATGAGCGACATGGACAATTACGGCAAGGACGAGTGGTGGGCCTATCCGGACAACGGTTTTGGCGACTGCGAGGATTACGCGCTAGAAAAGCGGCGTGAGCTCAACAGCCTGGGCATTGCCATAGCCAATCTTTTGATGACGGTGGTTCGCAAGCCTGATGGCGAGGGTCACGCCGTGCTGACGGTGCGTACCGACAAGGGCGACTTCATCCTCGACAATCTGACCGACAAGGTCCGCCTTTGGAACCAGACGAGCTATCGCTACCTGAAGCGTCAGGCGAGCGACAACACCGGGCACTGGGTCTCCATTCTGGGTGGCGACGAACAACTGGTCAGCGCCGTCAAATAGTCTGGCCGGCTCCGCCGCGTCCGAGCTTGAACCTCGATCCGATCCTTTGGTGCCGGTCTTCCATCGTGCCGGCAAGTGGTGATAACCACGACAGCTGATTGAGGCTGGCATCCGCGGGCGCATGGATTTTCTGACACTTCTGAACTCGGCGCCCCTGCTTGCGGGCCTGGTCAAAGCCGCGCTGCCGCAGGCCGTCGCCGGCACGATGGCATTCAGCCAATGGTTCGTGTCGCTGCCGCCGTGCCGCGACTTCGCCTTCGAGGCGACCAGCTATCTCGTCTGCGAGGTCGATCCGAAGCTGTATTCGATCGAGCTGTTCTGGAAGGATCCGGCCGGCAAGCCATTTCAGTCGCTGCACAATCTCGACGCTGCCCAGCGCGCGGCCGGCCGCATCATGCTTTTCGCCGTCAACGCCGGCATGTATCATCCGGACCTCAGGCCGGTTGGCCTCTATGTCGAGCGTGGCCAGGAAATGGCCGGCGTGAAGACGGGATCGGGAAGCGGCAATTTTTCGCTGCAGCCGAATGGCATCTTCTACGTCAGCGGCGGCAAGGCAGCGGTCCGGGCGACCAGGGACTTCGTCAGGAACCGGCCGTCCACCGACTATGCCACGCAATCGGGACCGATGCTGGTGGTCGACGGCCAACTCCATCCGAAATTCCGGTCCGACGGCACCTCGCGCAAGACCCGCGACGGCGTCGGGGTGCGCAAGGACGGCGTCGCGGTCTTTGCAATTTCGAACGGCAGTGTGAATTTCCATGCATTCGCCCGGCTGTTCCGCGATGCGCTCGACTGCGACAATGCGCTGTTTCTCGACGGCACGATATCGAGCCTGTTCGCGCCTGCCTTCGGCCGCAACGACGACTACTGGAATCTGGGGCCGATGATTGGTGTGTTCAGGAAGCGCGGCTAGGCGCGGGCGGTTCGTCTGCTCCGGAGCTTGAGCGCGATCACTGCTATGATGATCAGGGCGACCACGCCGATCGCCGCCAGCCCGAACAGGCTCGTCACGTCGAGTTCGGGGATGCTGCCGGCGCCCTTGGCAACGAGCCAACCCGGCGACAGCACGATCGGCGCCCAGATGATCGCCGACAGGATGTTGGCGATCTGGAAGCGACGCCGGTGCATGCCCATCATGCCGGCGACCAGCGGTACGGTGGCGCGGACCGGGCCGAAGAAACGGCCGACGAAAACCGCTGCAAAGCCATAACGATGGAAGAACAGCCGCGCCCTGGCGACCTCGCGGCGGTAACGGTTGAGCGGCCATTTGTGGACGACGCCGCGCCCCAGCCATCTGCCGAGAAAGTAGGAAATGGTATCGCCCAGCGCCGCCCCGATCATCGCGGCAAGAAGGACCGGCAAAGGCTGGACGATGCCGGCCCCGACCAGGCCGCCGACGATGATGAGCACCGTAGTGCCGGGCAGGAGGATGCCGACCAGCACGAGCGCCTCGCCGAAGGCCAGCAGCCCGACCACGAGGCCGGCCCATGCCTGATGGTTCTCGATGAAACAAACGCTCTGGTCGATGAACGCCTGCACGCAAGCTCCTGTTTAAAAGCGTTTCTCAGCTGCCACTGTCGAGCAGGCTTCTGAGTTCGTCGAGCTTGTCATTGACGAGCCAGCCGTAATAGTTCTCGACCGGCAATTTGCGGCCCTTGCCGCCGGCAAGCGCCGCGTGCAGGTCGGCCGCCCGCTGCCGGGGCTGGCCGACATTGTAGAGCGTGGCGGTGATGCCTGGATTGCCCGAGATGTCGAAGCCCTGTTCCTTGTAGGCGTCGATGGCGTCGCGCACGATCGCGGCGATGTAGACGATGCTGCGATCGGGATCCATGACATCGCGATAGATCGCCTGCGGATGATCCGGAGTCAGCCTGTCATAGCCGCTCACCTTGTTGACCAGATCGGTCACCTCGAGCGCGGTCAGCGAGCTGATCTGGCCGAGGCCGAATGTCTGGCCGGCGAAGAAGGGCTGGAAGAAGGCCTGCTGGAAGGTCATCGCGTCATAATTGACGCCGTCGACCGTCTTGCCGCGGAAATGGTCGACCCACACTTTGTCGCGGCAGCTCCACAGGGAGGCACTGTCTTTCGCCTCGGCGCAGGCCGCGAATTCCGGCCGCTGGACAAAGGTCTGCACCGGCACGCCCTTGTAGCGGAACGCAAAGTCGAGGCCGGAATAGGACAGCGCCTTCACATAGTAGGTCTGGACCGAGCCGACGGCCGTCACATTGTAGGTGTGTTCGCCGACCAGCGCGCCGACGATATGGATAGGGTCGATATCGTAGCCCGCCGCGACCTGCTTGATATGCGCCACCAGCTTCTTCTCGCGCTTCAGCAGCGCGACGATCTTCTCGTATTTTTCCGCATAGGTGGTCTTGAAGGCGCGGGTTCGCGTCGCCGATGCATCCGGGATCGGCGGCTGCGTCTCGGAGCGATTGCCAGGGGGAACGACGATCAGCGGGCTGGCATGCGCAGCCTCGGCCAGCAGGGCGCCGCCGCAGGAGAGGGCCGCGAGCAGGGGGACCAGGAGAAGCCGCTGCAACGCAATCATTGGGCGCCTTTTGTAAAAATCGTGTGGAAAATGCCTGCGGCAAACACCGCCTTCCGTCTCAACAGCCACATCATGGCACTGTCAAGGCTGGGCCGGCGGCGTCGACGGCGAATGTCTGAAACGGGTCACAGTCATGGTAAAAAACTTGATTCAAACTTTATTGGTAATTTCTCGTTCATAACTGGCCCGGTTGTCCGTCGGCCGTTGCCTTCGGTCTGTTGTGTTTTGAGTACAGGTCCAGATGCGGTTATCAGGCGCCATCAGTTTCGTGATCGCATCGCTGTGCCTCGCCGGCTGCTCTTCGACATCGGGCATGGACGCGCTCGACGTGCAGAAGCCCTCGAATGAGACCACCAGTTCGGTGGTGCGGCCAAGCGCACCGATCGGATCCGTTCCGGTGAGTAAAGCCGGCAATGCGCGCAAGCTGGCCGAGACCGCGCCCGAGGACGGTCCTGATCGGCCCTTTGGACTGGCGGAGGAAGAAACCGTGGCGCTTTCGGCGCCCGAACTGCCGGACAATGTCGATCCGCCCATTGAACCCGCGGCCTTGGTGTCGCCGCCGAAACTCTTGTCGCGCGCTGCACCGGCGATGCTTGCCGGGCCGGTCACGCGCTACGGTTTTCGCGATGCCAAGCCGATCAATTTCGGCCGGGCCTCGCCCCGGCACCTTGCCGTGCACGGGGTCGACGTGTCGCGCTGGCAAGGCGACGTGAACTGGGAGAAGCTGCGCACCCAGGGCGCCAACTTCGCCTACATCAAGGCGACCGACGGCGGCGACCATCTCGATCCGATGTTCATGAGGAACTGGCGCAATGCCGATGCCGCCGGGCTGAAGCGCGGCGCCTATCATTTCTTCTACTGGTGCCGCACCGCCGGCGAGCAGGCCGACTGGTTCATCCGCAACGTGCCGAAGGTCGATGGCGCGCTCCCGCCGGTGATCGACGTCGAATGGAATGGCGATTCCAGCTGCAAGCGGCGCCCATCACGGGAAAAGGTGCTGGAGAAGATGCAGGTGTTCATGGACAAGCTTGAACGCCACTACGGTCAGCGCCCGATCATCTATACCTCCCCCGATTTCTATCGCGACAACCTCCAGGGCGCTTTCCTCGACTACCCGTTCTGGCTGCGCGCGGTGGCGCGGCACCCGTCAAAGGTCTATCCCGGCCGCAAATGGCTCTTCTGGCAGTATTCCGGATCCGGCCTGTCGCACGGTGTGACCGGCCGCATCGACCTCAACGTCTTCCATGGCGACGAGCGGCAATGGCGCGCCTGGGCCGGCGGCGGCGGCCGTCAGATGATGGCCGACGCGGACTAGGGTTCGCGTCGCCATTCGTTCCGGTCCTGCCGTCTATTGGAGCTGATTGCTCCCGTCATTCCTTTCCTCGCTCAGCCGCAGCTTTCTCCGCAGCGCCATGATCTCGGCAATCGCAGCATCGATCATGGTGAGAAGCGTAATCGTATCGTGCTGGGTGGGATCGGCTCTGACGTAGGCGAGCTGGTTGACGATGTCGGTGTCGTCCTCGTTTTCGTCGCTCATGACCGCTTTCCGGTTGTTATCTTCCAGACGTTCTCATTCGATCCGATCCGCCGTCAAATTGCACCGATATCACTTCGTCGTGTGAATGGTCGCCCGACCGCCCATCCAACCGGTCCGACTGCCTTATTTTGGACGACGGCGACGCGATTCGTCGAAGGTGGCAAAAGCCAGAACCGCGGAAAATGATGCGAAGCTGAACAGGACTGCGGCGATAACCATGAGGTCGTAAGTCGACACGTTCGTTCTCCCTGGGATGATAGCCAAGGAGCAAGGAGACAGCACGGGCGATGCGTCCGCGTTGATCTGGATCAACCGATCGGCCGATGCCGGCGCCGTGCGCAACAGGGGGTGACTGTGGCCGAGGCGGCGGCTGGCGGGGCGAGATGTATGTCGTCCCTTCGTCATTCTCGGCTCTATCGGGGCTGCCGCGCCCTAGGAGGAAGCCGCGGGCTCGTTGATCATTGCCTCGATGTTGTAGCCATCGGGGTCGAGCACGAAGCAGGCGTAGTAATTCTCCGCATAATCGGGACGCGGGCCGGGCGCGCCATTGTCTTGGGCGCCGGCTGCCAGCGCCGACTGGTGGAACGCATCGACTTCTGCCTTGCTGCCGACGCGGAAGGCAACATGCAGATGGGTGAGCGGCGGCGCCTCGCCGGTTCGCTGGATCTCGAACAGGCAGCCATTGCCAACATCGAAGGCCCAGAACACGCCCTCCTTGCCGAAGGACAGGCGATAGCCCAGGGGCACGAAAGCGCGTTCGTAGAAGAGCTTGCTCTTCTCCAGGTCAGCCACTTCGATGGTTATGTGATCGATCATCTGGTCCTCTGTTGCGAGTGAACCCCCGTAGGCCTATGTCTGGCGCGCTTCCTGTTCTCGAATGTCCGCGGTCTGGGCCAGCACCCAATCCCTAAACACCTTGATCTTCGGGACGTTGCGGCGACTTTCCAGGTGCACCAGCCAATAGCCGTCGCCGTCGGACCCGACGATGTCAAAAGGCTTCATCAACTGCCCCTTGGCCAACAGCGCGCTGTAGAGGTTTTGCGTGAGGATTGCAGCGCCCTTATCGGTCAGTGCCGCCATGGCGTCATAGGCCTGCCCGCCAAGCGCCGGACCGGGGATGACCCGAGCAGGATCGAAGGGCACGCCGGCTGCTTCGAACCAGATTTTCCACCAGGGATCGTTGGGGCCGCACAGCGCCACCTTGTAGAGATCCTCGGGGTGGCGGATGCCGCCGACGCTCTCGGCCAGTTTTGGACTGAGCATGGGCGTGTAGTCCGCCTTGAACAGATAGTGGGCGGTCAGGCCGGGCCATTTGCCGGTGCCCGTCCGGATCCCGATATCCATGGCCTCGCGCCCGAAATCGACCAGCCGGGACGATGTATCAACCTTCACGGCGAGGTCTGGATGCATCAGTTGGAATGTTCCCAGCCAGACGGCCAGCCAGTTCGATGCAAATGTCCCCATGGTCGTCACCGACAGCACGCCGGTCGCTCCGCCCTTGGTGGCGACCCAGGCATCCGCCAGGACCGAGAACGCGCCGGATGCATGCGGCGCCAGCTGCTGTCCGGCCTCGGTCAAGGCAATCTGCCTTGTTTTTCTTATGAAAAGCGGCGTTCCGGCGCGTTCTTCCAACACCTTGATCTGATAGCTGGCCGCCGACTGGGTCATGCCGAGTTCTTCGGCCGCCTTGGTGAAGCTGCCCAGTCGCGCGGCGGCTTCAAACACCCTGATAGCCCCTAGTGGTGGTAGCTCCCAACTCATGATGCATCAATCCTCCTGATGCATGGTACGCGACGTTCGATTGGAATCCAAGGCCGCGACCAGGCATGATCTGGTCATCAACCCGAACCCGAAAGGACCACGGCAACGACCACCACCCTCTACAGCACGCTTCGTCGTCCGATGCTTGAGCTCTTCACCGTGCCGTTCAGGTCCCGCAGGCGCGGCCTGCTTGACCAGCGTTCGCTGTCGGATCATTTCCTGCGCGACATCGGCGTCCTCGACGGACACGTGCCTCCCGGCACCCTTCGCTGAAGAAGCTTTTTTGACTCACATGGATGCAAGGGAGGGCAAGATGGATGTGTTGTCGCAGGCTCTGGCGAAGAGCCGTCAAACGATCAGCGCCTATGAGGATTATGCGGATCGCTACGATGCCATCGTGCGGCATGTTCCCAACGAGAGAGAGCAGGCATCGCTGAAGCGCCTTGTGGCGATTGCAGGCACTGCCGGCCAGATTCTGGAAGTCGGGTCCGGAGCGGGCTACGATGCGGACTTTCTGGAGGGCCTGGGCGTCAAGGTTCGGCGCACCGACGCGACAAAACGGTTTCTCGAGCTGCAGGCCGCGCGTGGCAAGCATGGTGAGCTTCTCGATCTCCTCACCGACGATCTCGGCGGCCCCTATGACGCCGTCCTGGCGCTCGCCGTCCTGATCCATGTGCCGCGCGATCAGACCGACCAGGTGCTTGCCAAGATAGCCCGGTCGCTGCGGCCAGGCGGCGCCTTGCTCGTATCGATGCGCAATGGCGATGGCGAGACATCAGGCAACTATCATACGGTCTTGTGGCGCAGGGACGACTTCGCGGCCCGTCTCGAAGCCGCCGGGCTGGTGCTTCTCAGGGACGATTTCAACGTGGGCCGCAACAGCGAGGAATGGAACACCTTCCTGGCTGTGAAGCCGGCATGACGCTTGGGAGAAGGAAGGCGCGCGTTACGCCCGACCGCTCATCTCGACTTTGCGAATAAACGAGACATTGTCGCCAACGTGCTGTCTAGTGCCTGTTCCTGCACTCCGGGGGGATCAGGGTGGAGCTGGAACTCAAATTTCTGCTTGTCGGATTTGCCTGCGCGGTCTCCGGCATGCTGTCGCTCATCACCTTCGTGAAATGGCGAGAGGTGCAGGCGCTCAGCCGCTGGTTGCCGACGCCGGGAAAGATCATCTCGTCGCGCGTCGAGGCGCGTGAGGTCAGAAGCTCGGGCTCTGGTTCGGACAGCACCGATACCACGGAGATGCGGAATTTTCCGGCCATCACCTTCGAATACAAGGTCGGCGGCAAGAAATTTCAAAGCTCGCGCTACAGCGTGAAGGAGAATTTGGGGAACTTCGAGGTCCGCGAAACCCTTGCGCAGTTTCCCCGCGGCGCGGAGGTGACCGTCTTTTACAATCCGGCCGATCCGAGCAAGGCCGTGATCGAGCGCACCATGCCGGACGGCGCCTTCAAGTTCATGTTCCAGCTTTCGGCCGGGTTGGTGATCGGCACGGCGGTTCTGGTGTTTTCCATCGGCGGCGTGCTCGAGGCGATCCGGCCACATCTAGCCAAGCCGCAGAATCTCGGTGCCGCGGCATTGTTGCTGTTCATGGGCCTGTTCGCGCTACGCATGGGCTTTGCCCAGAAATCGCTTGCCGAGCAGGCGGCAAAATGGCCGGTCGCCCCCGGCCGCATTGAGTCCTCAGGTCTGCAGGCGCTGCGAAACTATAGCAGCTATCGACGCTGGCGCACCGTCTTCAAATCCCGCATCGTCTACAGCTATGGCGTCGCCGGCCAGCGCTACAGCGCCGACCGCGTCACCTTCGGCGCCACGGTCACGGCTTCGCTGCCCGGCCTCGTCGGCGGTCAGGCGCGAAAGTATGTCGAGGGCAGCAAGGTCGACGTGCATTATGACCCCGCCAATCCTGGCTCGGCGGTGCTCGAATGCCGGGTGCGCGGGCTCTGGCTGCTGTGGGTCTGTGCGGCAGGATTTCTCGGCGGCGCTGCCTTTCTGGTCGGGCTGGTGTGAGGACAGGCTTTTGGCTTCCACAACGCTTTCCCGGAGATATCCTGTGATCCTTCGCAAACTGGCTTTCGTTTTCCTGGGCCTGCTCGGCCCGATCCAGATGGCGAATGCCAAGGAATGCCTGCTGAGCCACGCCACCTACCTCGAGCCGCGCTCGGGCGCTGTCCTGCAATTCCGGCCACTGGCCAATGAGCCGGCGGCGCTGACGGCGCAGGTGTTCTCGCTGAGCGTACCCAACACCGACAAAAACCTGCCGGCCGACATCACCTGGACCAACGGCAAGAATTCCTTTCCGCTCGGCACCATCCGCCATGCCTGCACCGACGACGATCGCGAAGCGGGCCTGCAGGATGGCAGCGGACTGTGCAGGATATGGGACGGTCAGGTCTATGCCTTGACCGGCGGCGGGGCCGAACAGTTGAACTCGCGCGAAGCGACACCGGCGCCGAAAGGGCTGCTGTTGCCCGATTTTGGTGTGGCTTTCACCGAATGGGCCGATTTCGCCAACGCCAATCCGGACGGCTCGGCCTGGGATGCCTTCACTCTGACAGGATGCGGCGATGGCTAGCGCCGTGAGATCGATCAGGTCGCGTTGCGTGCAGGCGCCTAGACCAGTGCCGCTGCCGACCCACCTCCTGGCCCGCCCCCGGAGGTCACGCTAGGTCCGCGCCACTGGGCGGTTCCTTCTGGCGTACGCCGATCCAGCTGATGCGATGTGATCGATGGCAGACGTCAAACCGCGGATAAGCGGCTTGCGTAGCGGCGTTTCGACAAAACGCCAGATCAAGAAGGAAGCAAGGAGCACCGCGAGCAAAACGACAAAGAACGCAGCGTTCTTGCCGATTAATGGGGCCAGTGCGTTGAGAGAGAGATAACCTATGTACTGGTGCAGAAGATACAGCGGGTAAGTCAATCCGCCGAGCATCAGAACGGTTTTCGAAGGGGCCACAAGGGAGCGGATCAGGAGTGCGCCTGCGAAAATCCCAAAGACAAATCCATTGGCGACCAAGAGAGCGGGATAGGGAATGGCCATTCCGTAATGCTCCTGCATCCAGCCCTGATTGAATGTGATCGTCTGGCACGACAACAGGAAGGCTGCGACAAGAAGGATGAGCGCCGCCGGCGAACGACCTTTTGCGACGACCTGTTGAGCCAAAATACCGACGGCAAAAAAAGGCGCGTAGCTTGTGATAAGCAAAATTCGTATCGCCGTGTTCCCGAAGAAGAACTCATTTCCTGCCGAAATCACGAGCCAGATGGCAACGATCGGTAACTTCCAACGCTGGAAGGCACCCGCAAAAATAAGCGCCGCAACCCAGCCATAGAATACGATCTCGAGCATGATCGACCAGTAGACACCATCCATGGACGGCCTGCCGAATGCGCGGGCGAACATGGAAAGATTGGCGACATAGGTCGAAAAACTCGTCGGAAATCTAGGGTTGTTGGCGATTGAGAGAGCGACAAACGTCAATGTCATGCAGAGCAGAAATCCAGGATAGAGCCGCACGAAGCGCGCGACGGCGAAATCCTGCCACTTTCGCCCCTCAGCCGACCACGTGATGACAAAACCGCTGATCAGGAAAAACAGGCTGACACCGAGATAGCCATAGATAGCAAACGGGGCAGCCGCAGGATATCCAGCGTCGATATCTCCGGTAATCGGCCCCCGATAAAGGTAGTGAAAGCACACAACCGCCAAGGCTGCGATCAATCGCAGAAGGTCGAGTGATGCCAGGCGCGATGAGTTGGTGTTGCCAACCATTTCCATTGCCCCTCTTCGCCATACAGGACCCTTTGACCCTGACCAAAAGCCTGGTCCCAAGGCTTCAGCGTCACAGAGAGAGGTCTATCGAGCGCGTATCGATAGTGCTTGTCGCTTCGGGCTAAATCATCGTGCGTTTGCATGAGTTCGGCCCCGCCAGAACGGGACTGAAGGTTCACAACGCTCTCAGAATAAAATGCGCGTGACGATATCACCGTGACCACTTGAAGCCGATCAGGGGCAGGGTAAGAACCAATACCGTGCCGGCTCTTGACCGCGCGCATGTTCAACAATGTCAACAACGCATAGACCAGCCCAGGCAAGGTCTTCAGCCGCTTTCGGATGTAGACCGCCATTGCAACGTTCCATACAACCGGAGCAAAGCGCGAGCCCTATCGCGGCACCCAATGGGCCGTAGATCTGTATCCCGATAACGCAGCCGATGACGCAATAGCCGCGCCCACCATCATCGTCCCAGCGGCCGCCCTCTTGTTCCCTGTCATGGTCAAGAGATTCAATTGCGGTCCGCATAAGGCCACGAATACGTACCCAGGCATGAACACCCGCGCGATGGGCGCCCCTGTACCAAAGTCGTCACGCACCAGCTCAAGAGCGGTCGAACAATCACTGGCAAAGGGATTGCCCATTGCCAGTGCGACGCCTCCGGCTGGTTCCGAGCGCTCACCCCCGGCTTCAGCCTAGACGTGAACCAGGAGGCCCCGACATTGATCCAGGCCTCCTGCCTTTTTCCGTTTGCTCACCTCTCAAAAACGAGGGTGAGCAAACTTCGTGTGTCGAATGAGCAGTTTACCTTGACGTCGAGCGAGATACAGTGACGCGTCGTCAGTCAGTCAGGGCGCGCTTCAAATTCTCAGCTGCACCCGCTCGTGGCGCCGCACGTGTCGCACTTCTCGCAGGTCCCGTTCCGCACCATCGTGAAATTCTGGCATTCGGAGCAGGAATTGCCGGTGTAGCCCTGCAGCAGTGACTTGGCGCGGCGGTCGGCGGCGAGTTTCTTCGCCTCGGCCGCTTCGTTCGCTGCCGCGTCGGTGAACAGCGCCGCCGTGGCATCCGAAGTCTCCGAAACCGCTTCCTCGAAGGCGATGTCCTCGGCCAGTTCCTTGGCCCGCTCCTCATAGTCGCGCTTGTAGGCGACCGCCTCGTCGCTGGCCGGCTTCAGCGCCAGCACGTTGGAGCCGGAGAAGGCGGTCGGCGCCGAGCGGGCAGGGGTGCCTGTCGAGCCGCCGGCAAAGCCCTTCGGCTCGTTGCCGATTGCCCTCGACACCAGCTTCACCGGCGAACCGCGAGTCAGACCCTTGGAAACGGCGTCGGTCTTGCCTTCGCTGATGCCGCGGCCGAGCGCGGTGTTGGAAAAATCCGACTGGTCGACATGGGCGAGGTCGTTGCGGCCGAGATAGGAGATAGCCAGTTCGCGGAACACATAGTCGAGGATCGACGTCGCACTCTTGATGGCATCGTTGCCGATGACCATGCCGGCCGGCTCGAACTTGGTGAAGGTGAAGGCGTGCACATATTCGTCGAGCGGCACGCCGTATTGCAGGCCGAGCGAAATCGCGATGGCGAAGTTGTTGAGCAGGCCACGCAGCGTGGCGCCTTCCTTGTTCATGTCGATGAAGATCTCGCCGAGGCGGCCATCATCATATTCGCCGGTGCGCAGGAAGATGGTGTTGCCACCGATCTTAGCCTTCTGCGTGTAACCCTTGCGGCGGCCAGGCAGCTTTTCCTGCTCGCGCGACACGCGCTCGATGATGCGCTCGACGATCCGCTCGGTGATCTGCGCCGCGCGCGCTGCGGCCGGAGCCTGGATCAACTGCTCGACGGCTTCGTCCTCATCCTCCTCGCCATCGGCGAGCAGCGAGGCGTTCAGCGGCTGCGACAGCTTCGAGCCGTCGCGGTAGAGCGCGTTGGCCTTCAGCGCCAGCTTCCACGACAGCATGTAGGCGCCCTTGGCGTCTTCCACCGTCGCATCGTTGGGCATGTTGATGGTCTTGGAGATGGCGCCCGAGATGAAGGGCTGTGCGGCCGCCATCATCTGGATGTGGCTGTTGATCGAAAGCGAGCGCTTGCCGATCTTGCCGCAGGGGCTGGCGCAGTCGAACACGGCGAGGTGTTCGGCTTTGAGGAAGGGTGCGCCTTCCAGCGTCATGGCACCGCAGACATGGATGTTGGCGGCCTCGATGTCCTTCCTGGAGAAGCCCATCGCCGGCAGCATCTCGAACGAGAAGTCGTTGAGCTGCTCGTCGGTGAATCCAAAAGTCTCCTTCACCCAGTCGGCGCCGAGCGTCCACTGGTTGAAGACGAACTTGATGTCGAAGGCCGACTTCAGCGCCGCATTGAGCGCGGCGATCTTGTCGTCGCTGAAACCCTTGGCCTTGAGCGAGCCGGGGTTGATGCCAGGCGCCTGGTTGAGATTGCCGTGGCCGACCGCATAGGCCTCGATCTCGGCGATCTGGCTCTCGGAATAGCCGAGCGTGCGCAGTGCTTCCGGCACGGCGCGGTTGATGATCTTGAAATAGCCGCCGCCGGCGAGCTTCTTGAACTTCACCAGCGCGAAATCGGGCTCGATGCCGGTGGTGTCGCAATCCATGACAAGGCCGATCGTGCCGGTCGGCGCGATCACGGTCGCCTGCGCATTGCGGTAGCCGTGCTCCTCGCCGAGCTCGATGGCGCGGTCCCAGGCGGCTTTCGCATGCTCGGCAAGCGCCTGCTGCTTGAGGTCGGAAGCGACCAGCGGCACCGGGTTGACGGCGAGCTTCTCGTAGCCGTCCTTGTCGCCATAGGCGGCGCGGCGATGGTTGCGCATGACGCGCAGCATGTTCTGGGCGTTGCGGTCATAGTCGGGGAAGGCGCCGAGTTCGGAGGCCATTTCCGCCGAGGTGGAGTAGGCGACACCAGTCATGATCGCGGTGAGCGCGGCGCAGATGGCGCGGCCCTCGTCGGAATCATAGGGAATGCCCGAGGTCATCAGCAGGCCGCCAATATTGGCGTAGCCGAGGCCGAGCGTGCGGTATTCGTAGGAGAGCTTGGCGATCTCCTTCGACGGGAACTGCGCCATCATCACCGAGATTTCGAGCACGATGGTCCACAGACGCACGGTATGCTCGTAGGCGGCGATATCGATCGTGCCGTCGGCGTTGCGGTAGGGCAGCAGGTTGATCGAGGCGAGGTTGCAGGCCGTGTCGTCGAGGAACATGTATTCCGAGCACGGGTTGGAGGCCCGGATCGCACCGGCCGAAGCGCAGGTGTGCCAGTCGTTCATCGTCGTGTTGAAATGCAGACCCGGATCCGCCGACGCCCAGGCGGCGTAGCCGATCTTTTCCCACAGGTCCCTGGCCTTCAGCGTCTTCAAGACCTTGCCGTCCTTGCGGGCCGTCAGGTGCCAGTCGGCATCGTCCTCGACGGCGCGCAGGAAATTGTCCTTCAGCGACACCGAATTGTTGGAGTTCTGGCCCGAAACCGTCAGGTAGGCATCCGAATCCCAGTCGGTGTCGTAGGTCTTGAACGACATCGAGGTGTAGCCCTGCTTGGCGAACTGGATGACGCGGTAGATGTAATTCTCCGGCACCGCCGACTTCTTGGCTGCCTTGATCTCGCGCTTCAGCGCCGTGTTGATGGCCGGATCGAAGCAGTCCTCGCCATTGCCTTCGCAATTGACGCAGGCCTTCATGATGGCTTCGAGATGCTTCTTGACGATCTTGGAGCCGGTCACCAGCGAGGCGACCTTCTGCTCTTCATTGACCTTCCAGTCGATGAATTCCTCGATATCGGGGTGGTCGGCGTCGACGATGACCATTTTAGCCGCGCGGCGCGTCGTGCCGCCCGACTTGATGGCGCCCGCGGCGCGGTCGCCGATCTTGAGGAAGCTCATCAGGCCGGACGAGCGGCCGCCGCCCGACAGCTTTTCGCCTTCGCCGCGCAGCAGCGAGAAGTTCGAACCGGTGCCCGAGCCATATTTGAACAGGCGCGCCTCGCGCACCCACAAATCCATGATGCCGCCCTCGTTGACGAGGTCGTCCTGCACGCCCTGGATGAAGCAGGCATGCGGCTGCGGGTGTTCGTAGGAGGACTTCGACTTGGTCAGCTTGCCGGTGAAGGGGTCGACATAGAAGTGGCCCTGGCTCGGACCGTCAATGCCGTATGCCCAGTGCAACCCAGTGTTGAACCATTGCGGCGAATTCGGCGCGACACGCTGAGTGGCCAGCATATAGGCGAGCTCGTCGCGGAAAGCCCGCGCGTCTTCCTCCGACTTGAAGTAGCCGCCCTTCCAGCCCCAATAGGTCCAGGTGCCGGCCAGACGGTCGAAGACCTGGCGGGCGTCGATCTCGGAACCGTAGCGCTCGGCTTCCGGCAGCTTGGCCAGTTCAGCTTCGTCGGCGACGGAGCGCCACAGGAAGGAGGGGACGTCGTTCTCCTCGACCTTCTTCAGCCGCGCGGGCACGCCGGCCTTGCGGAAATATTTCTGCGCCAGGATATCGGCGGCGACCTGGGAGAACTGCGCCGGGACATCGATGTTGTCGAGGCGGAACACCACCGAGCCATCCGGATTCTTGATCTCGGAAAGCGCCTTGCGGAATTCGATCTCCGCATAAGCCGATTGCCCTTGCTTGGTGAAGCGACGCTCGATGCGCATTGGTCCGGTCCTTTTGTCTATATATAGCGCTTTTCCCCAGGGATTTCTCCCCCTGATGCGAAACGCGCATGTCCGCCGTCTGCCGGCGTTCGAAAACGGCCGGCTCTCCATTCCGCGATCTCCCCCAGCATTTGCAGCCTGGGCTTCTCGTGAAGCCTCTGTCACAACGCGCCGGCGAACCCCGCGGGTCCCTCAAATCTGATTTTTTCGATTCCCTCACTCGAGGGAAATTCACACTATCTAGCGTCGAACCTACCTGCAAACACTAAATATAGTATTAACAGACAATTTATTCCAGTCCGACAATTCTCCCTTTCGTCGCCCCACCACCCCACAACCCCAACGCTTCCGCCGGCCTCGTAAACGGGCGGAAATGCGGGCAAAAACGCACATAATCCGGGAAAAAGACCGGGCTCAGAACTTTCCGGTCGCGCTCTCAACAGGAGCACATGGCCTATAAAAGGCGACTCGTTTTGCGCCGTCAAGGATTCGTTTGCGTAGCTTTTGTGACCCCAACATCTTGTGTGTCACACATGTGGATAACGGGGATAGAACTGCGCCGCCGCGATTGCCGTTTCGACCGGCGGATCTGCGGCCTTTGACCGCCGGGAGGCGTCCGTCGTGAGCAAATCTGGTCGGCCTCGAAAGCCCTGTCGGGCCGATATGCCAGATATCAGCCGTAATGCAGCTTCGGCTTCGGCTCGGTGCCAGTGAATTGTACGCCGACCCGGTCGTTGCGGCGCCAGCGGACCTCGCAGCGATAGGCGACGCCGTCGGGCGGCACATAAAGCAGGAAACGATCGGGCACCCGCGCCTCGAGCGGTATTTTCAATTCGGCGCCGCCCGCATGCTGGTTGCGCAGCATCACGGCGATTTCCGAGTTTTGAATCCCGGTGATGACGGTTCCACCCTTGAGCACGCGTGGACGGTGCTCGCGCTCGGGCTCGCCGGTATGTTGCTGAAGTGGGTCTACAGGATTCGCCATAATCAAACGCCAGATAGGCCGATTCTTAGCGAATAAGGATTAGCAAACCTTTCATGCTCGACACATCACAGGGTTGTGAATCTGCCCTGGAGAATGCCGAGGTCAGCTAGGAGAATCTGTGCGGGTCGGCGCAGAAATAGGCGATGATCTGGCAAAGGTCCGGCTCATTGATCATACGCACGGCTTCGCTGGAATTGACCCACTTGCGGGTGCGGGAGTGCTTTTCCTTCCAGCGGTCGGCGATCTTGTCCACGTGCAGCGGAAACACCAGCACCTCGCAGGGCACTTCTTCACCCGAAGCGAGAACCTTGGCATAGAAGTAGCGGCCGGCTTCGAGATGCGAGACGGTTCCGCGCAATCCGGCTTCCTCGCCGGCCTCTCGCGCCGCCGCCTCGCAGAGCGGCTCCTTGGCTTCCGGCCAGCCCTTCGGCAACACCCAGCGGCCCGTGTCGCGGCTGGTGATCAGCATGATCTCGACGCCATTCCCGGTATCACGCCAGGGCAGCGCGGCAACCTGCAGACGGCACGGCGCGGTGCCGAAGAGTCGCCGGACCCTTTCGGCCAGATGGTTGTGCGTCGTTGGCCTTGTCAACATCGGAGAAGCTAGCCCCAGCCTCCAGAATCGTTTGCCGCCTTACGAATCTTACGGCTAATTCTGACCAATAATAGTAAAAACTTTGATCAGCCTAGCCGATTCCCGCCAATAGAGGTCGATTTCACAGGATATCCTGTCCCTGGGAGCCGCCCACGGAAGCAAATATTGTCGTCGGTGGCGGCTTAGTTGGAAAAGGGGCGTGTCGCGAATCAGCCGGCGTGGTCGTCGGCGATCGGCTTCTGGTAGGTGAAGCCCATGTCCCAGGGGAAATAGATCCAGGTATCCTGGCTGACCTCGGTGACGAAAGTATCGACCAGCGGCCGGCCCTTCGGCTTGGCGTAGACGGTGGCGAAATGCGCCTTCGGCATCATTGCGCGCACGATGCCGGCGGTCTTGCCAGTGTCGGTCAGGTCGTCGATGATCAACACGCCGGCGCCGTCGTCGGCGAGCAGTGCCGGCGTAATCTCCTTCAGCACCTGCAACTGCCCCTGGCTGGTGTAGTCGTGGTAGGAGGCGACGCAGACTGTCTCGATGACGCGGATGCCGAGCTCGCGCGCGATGATCGCCGCCGGAACCAGCCCGCCGCGCGTGATGCAGACGATCGCCTTCCATTGCCCCTTGTTGGCGCCGGAAAGCCGCCAGGAAAGCGCGCGGGCGTCACGATGGAACTGGTCCCAGGAGACCGGGAAGGCTTTTTCGGGAAGAGACATTTTTCGCGCACTCCGCAGCACGCGAAGACCGCGTGCACAAAAACAGGGGAATGCGCGCGGAATTAACTGGAAAGCCTCGGCCTTGGCAAGGGCGGCTGGCAGCGATGGCTGTGGACTTATCGCGACAGGAAGGCCGCTACCTGTCCCGTGCGCAGCACCGTGCGCGTCACTCCGCCGAACAGCAGCTGGCGCAGCCAGGAGTGGCTGTAGGCGCCAAGCACCAGCAGATCGGCGCCGGTCTCGGCGACCCTGTTCTGGATCATGTCGTCGACCGAGGTGCCGCCCGATTTCTGCACCGAGACGCTTACATTGGCGCCGTGGCGTGACAGCGCCGACGCGATTTCGGCGCCGGCGGCCTCTGGGCTTTCGTCGAACGTATCGGGCGGATCGATGACCAATATGTCGGTCTTCTCGGCCTCGATGATGAAGGGCAGGGCGTCGAAGGCGGCGCGGGCGGCCTCCTTGCTGCCGTTCCAAGCGAGCAGGACACGTTTGAACGTGGTGACCAGCGGACCGGCACTCGGCACCACCAGCACCGGCCGGCCGGCGTCATAGACCAGCGTGTCGACATCGGCGCTCGGATCGCCGCCGGTTTCGCGCTGGGCGGCAATGATAAGATCGGCGGCGCGCACGCTTGAAATGCCGGTCAACGCGCTGTCGCCTGAGAAGCTCTCCAGGCTGCGCCACTCGAAGGAGAGGCCGGAAACCTCGATGCGCCTGAGGAAGACGGCCTGCAGCTTGTCGGCCCGCTCCCGGCTCATGTCGGCCGAGACCTGCAGGAACTCGGTATCGGGAAAGCCGGTCGCCGACGTGTAGGGCACCGGAAGCGCCTCGGCGTGGATGCCGATCAGATGGCTCTCGTAGCGGTTGGCGAGCGGAATGGCGCAGTCGAGCACGCGCTCGGCGTCCTGCTCGTTCTGCAGAATGGCAACGATGGTCTTGAAGCGCATGGTGATCCCTCAATCTGGCGAGTGTTTGAACTCGCGTGAAAGCAACGCCGGCGCGCCACGCTTTGTTCCGGCCAGAACCGGTTCAACTCGCCTTGGCGGCGAAACCCGCCACCATTGCCTCGACATCGGCACGCGCGGCGTCGAGGACCTCCTGGCTGCGGGCGCGAACGACCAGTTCGGTCCAGAACTTGCCGTCGCCATACTTTGGATAGGAGCCGATGATCGTATCCGGGTGCGCTTTCTGGATCTCACCCAACGGCTCGCCGACAAGGCCTTCGCCGAACGGACAGTGCACCGTCGCCGACAGCATCTTCGTGCCGGTCTTCAGCGTCGGCACGACGTTGTCGAGCATGGCCTGGAAGATCGAGGGCACGCCGGCCATGACGTGGACGTTGCCGATGCGAAAGCCGGGCGCTACCGACACCGGGTTATCGATATGGTCGGCGCCGCGCGGCATCCGCGCCATGCGCTTGCGTGCCTCGGTGTATTCGATACCGCGCGCCGCATAGCTTGCCTCCAGCAGCGCATAGGCCTTGGCATCGTATTCGCAGGGCACGCCGAACGCCTTGGCAATCGAATCGGCGGTGATGTCGTCATGGGTCGGGCCGATGCCGCCGGTGGTGAACACATAGGTGTAGCGCGCACGCACGGCATTCACCGCCGCGACGATCTCGTCTTCCTGGTCGGGAACGATGCGCACTTCCTTGAGGTCGATGCCGACGGCCGTCATAATGTCGGCGAGGTGGCCGATGTTCTTGTCCTTGGTGCGGCCGGAGAGAATCTCATCGCCGATGACGAGCATGGCGGCGGTAACGATTTCGGTCATGGAGGGCTCCGGCAGGACGGGTCGCCTGAAATAGCGCGGCGCGTGGCTATCGGCAATGCCACCTCGGCGGTGAACATCCGTGCCTGGACGATGCGAGGTTACAGCATGACCGGATGCAGGTAAGCTCAAACGGGTTCTGGTCCGGGTAAACAATGCCGATATCGATCCTGTCGTGGCTGGCCCTGCTGTTCCTGCTGGCGGTCCTGGGGATCGCCTGCCTGGTGCTGGCGACGCTATGGATCGCGGCGAAGGCGCAAAGGCTGGTGCCGCCGGTCGGAAAATTCATCGAGATCGACGGCAACCGCATCCACTATGTCGATGTGGGCGAGGGGCGGCCGATCGTCTTCCTGCATGGGCTTGGCGCGCAACTCCACCACTTCCGGCACACGCTGTTCGGACATTTCGGCCCAGGCTATCGGCTGATCGCGCTCGATCGTCCGGGATCAGGCTATTCGACCCGCGCGAACGGTGCCACCGGCCGCTTGCCTGAACAGGCGGCCCTGGTGCGCCGCTTCATCGAAAAATTGGAGCTGGAAAGGCCGTTGGTGGTGGGCCACTCGCTGGGTGGCGCCGTCACATTGACCCTGGCCGTGGAACATCCCGAGGCAATTTCGGGCATCGCCTTGCTGGCGCCGCTGACGCATCTGGAAACCAGGGCGCGGCAAGGATTTGACCTGCTCTATATCCCCTCTCGCCTGCGGCGCTGGATCATGGCCTATACCGTGGCGATACCGCTGAGCCTGCGCTTTGCGCGGCCGACAATGGAATTCATCTTCGCGCCGCAGGTCTTTCCCGCGGACTACATGATCGACGGCGGCGGGTGGCTTGGGCTGCGGCCAGTCCATTTCCAGGCAACATCAGCCGATGTCGTGGCCGTCGAACAGGATCTCGGCCGCATCGAACAGCGCTATGGCGAGCTTGTCATGCCTGCCGGCATCCTCTTCGGAACCGCCGACCGCGTCATCGACATCCGTATCCATGGCGAGCCGATGCAAGGCAAGATCGCAGGGCTTGACTTCGAACCCGTCGACGGCGTCGGCCATATGCCGCAATTCGTTGAGCCCAAGCGTGTGATTGGCTTCATCGAGCGGATTGCCGCCCGCGCGTTTCCATCACCACAGCCTCACGACAATTTCAATGAACCATTCGGCTGACTGCCGGGTTTACCCCGTGTCGCACCCAAGGCGACCAAGACACGGAGTAATGCAATGTACAGGAAATTTATCGCAGCATCGGTTCTGACGATCGGTCTCGCCACATCGGCGATGGCCCAGCCATCGGAAGGCACATATTCCAACCATCACAACTGGTTCGGCAACGAACAGTCTTCCGGTGTCGACCAGAACACGACCGGGAGCATCAATGGCGACCGCTCAGGGCTGGACAGCCTTGGCAATTCGGGGCCTGCCGGACCTTGTGCCTCCAATACAGCTGGTCCTGATGCCAATGCTGGATTGAACGTCAACGATCACTATTGCGGCAAATAATTCAGCCGCTGGGCAGCCGCTGACCGTGGGACGTCGTCTCTCCAGACGTCCGCGGTCGGCGCCCTGCCTGTTCCTGCCGGGAAATTGTCTTCTGAGGAGAGACTAGTCGGAAACCTCGGTCTGCGGCCGATCCCGACCGTCGGCCAGTTCCTCGTGCCATTTGCCGTCGGCATCCTCATACTGGATGCCGTCCGTCGCGCCCGCCACCTGCTGCTCGGCCGAGGCGATCTCGGCGGCGCGCAAAGCATCCTGATGGGTCGGAAATGTCTCCGAGAAGGTCGAACCGACCTTGTAGGCCCAGCCGCCGTCATGCTCGACGATCTTGTAAGTCAGCTTCGCCATAAAAACCTCCGGTTGAAAGGTCCGCCTGCTCAATGCAGCCGGTCGTCGGATAGCCGGTCGTCGGGCACCAGCACTTCCGATTCCCTGGCGGCCTCGATCAGTGCCCGTCGCGCTTCCGCTGTCGAACGATAACCTTCCAGCACTTTGAGGCAAGTGTCGAGGGCATCACGATGACGCGGGCCGCGATTGAGTGGCCAGACCGTCATGAGGCACTCCGCCGCTTCCTGGGTGCTGCGGATATGGCGATATTTGCCGACATGGCCGAGTTCGACCACGACCGGCGTTTCAAAAGGTTTGTTGTCCATCATGGCCGCAACGCAAAGCAGCCAATTTGGTTGCAAAAGTGGCCCGGAACCTGCGCCCAAAAGTCGCGTCTCGTTTCGCGGCGCGCTTTTTGGGTGACATGTTTCGGCGTACTCAGTAGCCGCAGTCGTTGCGCAGCCAGCGTGCGTTCGCCCAGCCGGTGGTCCCGCCGATTTCGACCTTGTACCAGTTGCCGCGCCGGTCGAAAATCTCGACGTGGTCTCCATTGAACAGCTGGCCGATCATCCGCGATGACGAGTTGGGCCGTGTCCGCACGGCGAGAAAGCCGCTGCCGGTCGCCAGATTGTAGCGGCCAGACAGGCCGTGCACCGTCCCCTCGCAATATTGCGCCACGCTCGGCGTCGATGCGCCGAGCCAAAGGCCGGCGACAGTCACAAGCATCGCAGCCGGCAAGAATGCCCTGAACGACATGATCTCCTCCCAAGCCCGGCCGCGCCCGCCGCAGCCTCGCCCAGCGTAACAGTTTGCCGCCAGAATTGAAGCGGGCTGTGGCAAAACGGGCTGGGCGGGATCGCGCCTGTGTCAGGAGGGCGGGCCGGTTCAGCCCGCAGCCTTCATCCAGTGCTCCATCGTCGTTACCGAGCGGGCGAGCTGCGGCGCCGGATGGATCTTTTCCTTGAATGTGGCGGCCGCGCGCCAGCCCCAGCGCGGATCGGCGAGGAAGGCGCGCGCCAGCGCCACCATGTCGGCACGGCCTTCGGCGATAACAGCCTCGGCCTGCTGGGGATCGTCGATCAGGCCGACCGCGCGGGTCGGAATGCCGGCGCCCTTGCGCACGGCTTCCGCCAGATGCACCTGATAGCCGGGACCGGTGGGCAATTTCTGCAACGGCGAATTGCCGCCGCTGGAGCAACAGAGATAGGCGATACCCTCGTCCTTCAGGGCCTTCGCCACCTCGATCGCATCCTCGACGTCGAAGCCGCCGTCGACCCAGTCCTTCACCGACAGCCGCGCGCCGAGCATCAGCTTCGGCACCGCCTTCTTCACCGCCCTGGCGATTTCGACGACAAGACGCATCCGGTTTTCCAGCGAGCCCCCCCAGCGGTCGGTGCGCTGGTTGGACAGCGGCGACAGGAACTGGAAGATCAGGTAGCCATGTGCTGCGTGCAGTTCGATGAAATCGAAGCCGGCGCGTTCGGCCCGCCTGGCGGCTTGGGCGAACCGCTCGATGAGCTGCAGGATCTCTTCCTCATCGAGCGCGCGCGGTACGTTCCAGCCGGTGTCGTAGGCGATGGCCGACGCCGAGACGGTCTGCCAGGGGTCTTCGTTCGGCTGCAGTGGCCCGCCGCCCTCCCAGGGCTTGCGGTTCGAGGCCTTGCGGCCGGCATGCGCAAGCTGCGTGCCGAATTTCGTGCCCGGCGCGGCGACGCGTCGTGCCGCATCCAGAGTGCGGCGCGCGGCGGCCTCGTTGTCGTCGGAGTAAAGCCCGAGGCAACCATGGGTGATGCGCCCGCGGCGCTCGACATCGGTCATCTCCACCGTGACCATGCCGGCGCCGGACATGGCCAGGTTCATCCAGTGGTAAAGATGCCAGTCGCTGGCTGACCCATCCTCGGCGGGCCGTCCTGGCTAGGCTTCGCCTCACGCCGTCGGCGTCAGGCTGGGTCGTTACGACATCGTCGATACCAAAAACGCTTCGGGCATCGTATATTAGCAATATACGATATATTAATGGCTATAACGCAAACTTTGGGCACAGGGGCGGAAATACCGCCCATCGACGTTCCGACATGCGCCCTGAGCACCGGAACGCTAGACCAATGCGGAGTAAAACGCATGAGTGTCGGAGCCGCTCTCGAACAGTTGCTGCGGCTGATTTATCGCCGGGCCATGAAACTGGCGATGTTGCCGGAGGATGAAAGGGATTCCCACTACGATCACATCCGTCTGTCATGTTGTGCGGCCGCCGAGCACATTGGGCAAGATCCCGACAGGGCAGCCATCACGGCGAACGATATGGTTGAGTTTGTTCGCGCGCTGGTCGGAATCATCGAGGTAGGTTCTGGGCCAGACCATGAGCGAAGCGCCGATCAGCCACCACCGGTGCCACATTCTGGCGGCCGAGAGGGTGGCGCTACGCGCATCTAGCAAACAGGGGAGAACGCCACCGTGGGGCAGCGGGAACGAGGCGGCTAACGCTGGCGCTGTACGACGTAGCTGCTGGTGATGGCGTCGTCGCCCCGCCCACGAGTCACAAAAACCCTTGTATAGCCGACCGGCAAGCCATCTTTGACGGTCGCATCGACGAGGCGACACCGCCCAACGGTCTCGCCGTTCGGAGCGCTTGCCAGCCTGTCCTTCAGCGAAGCCATGCATAAGTCGAGCGACGCATACATGGTCGGCGCCATATCGACGGGTTTGCAGACAGAACCCTCAACCGGGCTGCACTGGAGCAAAACCATCACTGCCGCAGTTGCCGGATCCATTTTCAAAGATCTCCCGCGTTTTGACGACCCTCAACGCGGAAATGCATCCTTTGTTTCGCCTTTGCTAAAAAACGAATGCGGATGGCCGTTCTCGATACGGTTGCCCCGGAAGAGGGCGAGGACATGGAGGTCCTGGACAATGCCGCTCGACGAGCCGGCCGGCACAGCCGACGACTGCATCGTCGATGCCAAATCCAGCATCTGAAGCTGAACCCGATGAAGGCCTAGCTCTCGAAGCTGGCCGAGCATTTGCCTTACGAACTGTGCCGCGGACAGGCCGGCACGTCCATTTCGCGGATGAAGTTGCGCAAGGCTTCCATGTCCCGGGACAGAGGCCGATCGTCGGAATAGTGCGCGATATTGTCCCGGACCATTCGATAGATGGTGTCGGTACCAGGCGCACGCGCACCGCGCACGGCCAGAAAATCATGGGCCTGCGCGGCCGCCATGAGCTCGATCGCCAGAATGTATTCGGCGTTGTCGATAACCGCCAGCAGCTTGTTGGCTGCGACGGTTGGATGAGCCAGAAAATCCTCTTGCAGGCCGGATGTGACGCCGCCGTCGGTCGCCGCCGGGGCGGCCAGACGCCGGTTGACGTTGCTGAGCGATGTGGCCGTGTATTGCGCGATCATGAAGCCGGAATTGGCTCCGTCCTCATCGGCAAGGAAGGCCGGCAAATTGTTGACAAGCGGATTGACGAGACGATCGATGCGACGCTCGCTCATTCCAGCCACCTGAGCCAAGGCGATGGTCAGGCCGTCAGCGGCCTGCCCGAGAGCGGGCGCTACCGCATGCGCCTCTGAAACGACCTGAGGATCGTTCGGAGACCCGAATACTGCGGGATTGTCGGTGACGGCTGCCAGTTCGCGGTCGACAAGCTCGGCGGACCGGTCCAGCACCTCCCGGGCGGCGCCATGAACATGCGGCACGGCGCGAAGACTGAGTGCGTCCTGCGTGCGACTGCCATGAGCCAGCGCGATAAGTTCGCTGCCATGAAGCCAGCCACGCAGCGATTTGCCCACGTCCTGAATGCCGGGTGAGGGCCTCATCGCCAGGATTGCCTCGCCAAAAGCCGGCATTTGCGCGCCTGCGGCTTCAAGAGTTAAAGCAGCCGCCGCGTCAGCCCATCCCAACAAACGCTCCGCGCGCAGCACGGCGATGCTTATCAGGCCGGTTGCGCATGCGGTGCCGTTGACGAGGCTCAAGCCCTCCTTGGCGCCAAGCTCCAATGGTTCCAGACCCATTTCAGCCAGGGCCGCGAGCCCGCTCATAGAGCGGCCTGCCACGGTTGCACTGCCTTCGCCGATCAGGACCAGTGCTACATGCGCGTTGTGCGTCAAATACCCTGCCGATCCCCGGGACGGCACGTCGGGAACGCAGTCGCGCTCGATAAAGGTGAGCAGATTGCGAACGATCGTAGGGCCAACGCCCGAATGGCCATGCGCGAAATTTGCCACTTGAGCAGCAATGATGGCGCGCACGCCGCATCTCGGCACGAGGTCGCCGACGCCGCAGGCGTGACTGCGAATGATATTGCGCGACAATTTCTTTTGCAGGGCAGGCGCCACGATCTTGCTTGCCAAGGCGCCGACCCCGGTATTGACGCCGTAGGCGCGGATCCCTTTTTCGACGATCGCCGCCACGATCTGGTTCGCAAAAGCGATCCTCTCCCACGCTGCCTGGCTAAGCGCCAGGGATTCGCCTTCGCTCACGCGTGCGATGTCGCGCCAGCTGGCGTTTCTATTTATGGTTATTGTCATTGGCCGTTCCGAATAGCTTTGCGAATGCGCAGGCGGCTGTTGGCCCGCTCGAAAGGCGGCGTGAGAACCGCTGCTTCGGCACCGTACCGCCCAACCGCGGGCATAATGGCGATGGAATTGCCGGCTGATGCGACTGTAGCGACGTCGTTGGCCATAAAAGACATGCCGCCTGCGATCCGGCGCTGAAAATCCGGCGCCCCCTTTTGAAATCACTTCGAGGATGACGTCGAAGACTTATCGGATCAGCAGCTCACGCGGCATATGCGGCGGCCAGCCCGTGCGTGCGTTTTTGACGGAGCCGAGCTTTGGGTGGCCTGCCACCGAAGCTCGAAGAGCGAAGGCTGGTGCGGACGACGGGAATCGAACCCGTACGATCAGAGATCGAGGGATTTTAAGTCCCTTGCGTCTACCAATTCCGCCACGTCCGCAGATCAGCCCTTTTCAGATGCCAGGCACAGGCCGTCAAGTCGTGTTCTTGGCCATCCTGAACACACACCCCAGAGGAGTGGGCGCAGTGATACTGGTGTGATCGCGGAATTTAGCGCGGCGCTCGCAATGCGTAGGGTGTTTGCAAGGCGGACTTGATCCGCCGAGGCCGGCGTCTACCAGGCCCAACCCATTCCCCCGCCCACTGGGGGCGCCGGCCGCCCCTCATCGACTTTGGTGATCACGTCACAGCTGTCGCTCGCCGATCGATGCCGGCGAGGCTCAGAACTTGTAGCTGAGATTGATGCCCACGGTGTTAAGCTTCGTATTCTGGTCGCGGCCGACGAAGTCGCTGGACCCGTCATAGTGCTCGGAGCCGAAATCGTAGTAGCGATACTTGGCGCCGACGACGAACTTGTCGGTCAGCGCGTAGTCGACGCCGGCGCCCAGGGTCCAGCCGACATTCGGGCGTGTCTCGGAGAAGGCGGAGCCTGCCGATTGCGAGGTTTCGATCCCGGCGAAGGCAATGCCGCCTATGCCGTAGACCAGCACACGATCCATCGCATATCCGGCCTTGGCGTTGACCGATCCGAACCATTTGATGTCGGTGCCGAAATTGTTTCCGGGTTCCGCTTCCGCCGTGCCGTTGACCGAGGAATAGTTGAGGTCGGCCTCGGCGCCGATCACCGCCTGGTCGAACTGCCATAGCCCGGCGACGTGCCCGCCGACAAAACCGCCATTTATGTCGGGCGAGACGGAAAATGGCTCGCCTTCCGTTCCTGAGATGTCCGACCGGCCCCAGCCGTAGCCCGCCTGCAGGCCGGCATAATATCCGGTCCAGTCGAAGCCGGGCGCGGTCATCGGCACATCGACCGTCGGGTCGGCCGCGAAAGCCGGCATCGACAGGACGGCAAGAAGACCGGCACTTGCGACGACAAGGCGATACATTCGAACTCCCCGGATGAAGAGTCGGAAGAAATCTTGGCGGCCAGGCTAGACCGATTCACGACAAAACGGAATCCTGTTTCTGGATGCGGCCGTGTGTCGCTTGCAGAAGCACGGCCTGCCAGCCGAGAACAGCTAGGCATTGCCCGAGGGATGTTCGAGTGCAAAATGGCCGTCTTGCGGGGAAAAAATCCTGATGAACAGCCTGGTTCGTCTCATCGCTGGAACAGCCATGGTGCTGCTAGCCTGCGGCCTCGCTGTGGCCGAGCCATTGGCGCTCGCCATCGCCACGGCAGCGGTCGTATCCGATCAAGCGTCGGGACAGAGGGCGCTCAACCTGAAGATGACACCGGACAGCGCGAAGGCGTTCGCCGACTTCACCAGGGCGAATGTCGGGAAGGTGGTCGACCTCAGCGTCGACGGTGCCGTGGTGGCGTCGCCGCGCCTGGTCGAACCCATCCTCGGCGGCGAGGTGATGCTCAGCGGCAGCTTCGCCCCGGGCGAACTCCAGCGCCTGGCGGAACGGATTTCGGCGGGCGGTCCGAAAGTCACGGTCGAGGTAAAGGCTGAACAGCCATTGTGAAGGCTGGACGGGTCTGTCCGCTGTTTGGCGCTGGTCAAAACCAGGCAGGCTTGGCACAGTCGCGCAAACAGGAGTCCCTTCATGGCAAAGAAGCCGGCGGCGCATGCGACGAAACCCAAGCCCTGGACCGAGATGGCGACGCATCTGGTCGACGTCGCCATGGGCCGCAAGCCCGCCGATCTCGTTGTCCGCAACGGCCGCTGGGTAAACGTTCACTCCGGCGAGATCATTGCCGGCACCGACATCGCCATTGCCGGCGGCCGCTTCGCCTATTGCGGGCCGAATGCCAGCCACGCTATCGGCCAGGGCACCAAGGTGGTCGATGCCGGCGGGCGCTATCTGGTGCCTGGCCTCTGCGACGCGCACATGCATGTCGAGAGCGGCATGGTGACGGTGACCGAGTTCTGCCGTGCCGTCATCCCGCACGGCACCACCTCGATGTTCATCGATCCGCACGAGATCGCCAATGTGCTGGGCTTGCCGGGCGTGCGGCTGATGCATGACGAGGCGGTGGCGATGCCCATCAACGTGCATGTGCAGATGCCGTCCTGCGTGCCGTCGGCACCGGGGCTGGAACATGCCGGCGCCGAGCTGACGGTCGCCGATGTTGCCGAGGCCATGACCTGGGAAAACATCATCGGGCTCGGCGAAGTGATGAATTTTCCAGGCGTCGCCGCCAATGATCCTGTCATGTCCGGCGAGATCGCCGCGACGGTTCGTGCGGGCAAGACGGTTGGCGGCCACTATGCCTCGCGCGACCTTGGCTTGCCGTTCCACGGCTATGTCGCCGGCGGACCCGAGGATGATCACGAAGGCACGCGCGCCGAGGATGCCATCGCCCGTGTCCGGCAGGGCATGAAGGCGATGCTGCGGCTGGGCTCGGCCTGGTACGATGTCGCCTCGCAGATCAAGGCGGTGACCGAGGGCGGCATCGATCCGCGCAACTTCATCCTGTGCACCGACGACAGCCATTCCGGCACGCTGGTGCATGAAGGCCACATGGACCGGGTGGTGCGCCACGCCATCCAACAGGGGCTGAAGCCGGTGACGGCGATCCAGATGGCGACGATCAACACTGCCCAGCATTTCAGGCTGGAACGCGAAATCGGTTCGATCGCGCCGGGACGGTTGGCCGACCTGCTGATTGTTTCCGACCTCGCCGCAATGACCATCGATGAGGTTTATGCGCGCGGCGCCAGGCTGGCCAAGGGCGGCAAGCTCGACATCGACATTCCGGCCTATGATTACCCGAAGACGGCGAAGAACACCGTCAAGTTGGGCAAGAAGTTCAGGGCTGGCGATTTCGACATCACGGCTCCCAAGGGCGCCAACGAGGTGCGGGTGCGCGTCATCGGCGTCATCGAGAACCAGGCACCGACGCGGGCGCTGGAGGCCGATCTGCCGGTCGAGGACGGTCTGGTCGCCATGGACCGCCGCAACGACGTCTGCCAGATCGCGCTGGTCGAGCGGCACCGGGGCACGGGCGGTGTCACCAACGCTTTCGTCTCCGGCTTCGGCTATATGGGCGATTGCGCCATGGCCTCGAGCGTTGCCCATGACGCCCACCACATCATCTGCGTCGGCACCAACAAGCAGGACATGGCGCTGGCGGTCAATCGACTGGGCCAAGTCGGCGGCGGCGTCGTGCTGTTCTCCAAGGGCAAGGAATTGGCACTGGTCGAAATGCCGATCGCGGGCCTGATGTCGGACGAGCGCGCCGAGATCGTCGCCGCCAAGGCCGAGAAACTGACCGAGGCGATGCGCAAGATGGGTTGTTCCCTGAACAACGCCTACATGCAGCACTCGCTGCTGGCCCTGGTGGTCATTCCGGAGCTGAGGATTTCAGACGTCGGGCTGATCGACGTGACGACTTTCCAGAAGGTCGACCTGTTCGTCTAGGCGAAACCCGACGCGGGTGACTCGCTCACCCGCCGGTGACGATGGTCAGCACCTTGAACGGCGTGGTGATGACGACCTCGGCGACCGAACCAACGGCCTTGCCGAGGCCCTGGCCGAGATTGTTGAGCTGCGCCGGATCGGGTTCGTCCGAGGCCAGGCCGGCGGGGGTGCGCAGGCGGTCGCCGAGCAACTGCACTAGGATCGGATTGTCGGCGAATTTCGCATGGTTGAGGCCACCGTCGCCGCCCTTGATCTTGGTCAGGTCGACTACGGACACGCCGTAGCTGGCGAGATCCGCGGCATTGCCATAGTCACCGACACGCGGCTTGTCGCCGGAGATAAGTGAAGACAATTTGAGCGCCCGGTCATCGCTTGAAAGCAGCACGGCAAACGGCTTGTCCGGCTTGCCGTATCGCATCATCTGCTTTTTGAATACGTCGACATCGATGTCGGGCGAAGCCAGGACGACATAGCCGAGCTTGCCGCCGAGATCGCGGTCGCCGGTGATGGCGAGCTGGCGCAGAGCCTCCATCGTCAACCAGGTTCCCATTGAATGGGCGATGATGTCGATGCTCTTGACCCGCGTCTTGGCGAGCATTCTGAGCGTCGCCTCGAGATCGTCACGCGCGGCGTTGGCGCTGTCCTTGTCGTAGATATAGCCCGTCGTCTTGGCGCTCGAAGCCCAGGAGAACAGCACCGGCGTGCCGGGATATTTCGTGTCGTGAGCGATCTGCGTCAGCCGGTAGATGCCGTCGTCGAAGCCATTGTTGAAGCCGTGCACGAACACCAGTGCCCGATCGCCGCGCATGGCAATGTCGGCGCCGACCGCCTTGGCGAATTGCGGAGCATCGCCGTAGTGGACCACTTTGGTGGCGGTGAATTGCTTTGCCGGGTTCGAGTTGGCCGAGCCCTTGGCCCGCTCGATGGCACCGACCTGGTGGACCTTCGGCACGGTGACGTCGACACGGGCGTAGCTGGTGGTCAATGAGCGATCGCCGTCAAACACCTGCCGCGGATCCTTGGTCGCCTGCTGGCGGGTGGTGGCGACGAAAATCTCGTGCGTGGCCGCGATGTCGGAGGCTGGCGCCGAGACGGTCGTCTTGTTGAGCAGATCATGCGTGTTCTGGCCAGCACAGCCGGCAAGGGCGAGCGCCAACGCCACGACGAAACTTTTCAAGCGCAAGCTCAAGCGCCGGCTCCCGTAGAGGGGGACGTCAAAAGCATGACGTCACCGCTATTCCGATAGAGCCAGAGACCGGCGCGGTCCAGTTCAAAGTGGCCTGACACCTCGTGAATGGTGAACAGGCACGGCGAAATTCGCGGCGCTGCATTTACTGCCCGAGCAGGCTGATGCGGTCGGTCACGTCCCTGTCGCTGGCAAAGCCGTCATCTTCGCGCAGTCGCTGGCCGATCATCTTCACCAAGGCCGGATTGTCGGCGAATTTCGTATGATTGAAGCTGTCGCTGCCCTTGACCTTGGAGAGATCGACCACCGTCACGCCGTAGGAGGCAAGATCGGCGGCATCCTTGTAATCGCCAACGCGTGGCCGTGAACCGGCGATCAGGCCGGAAAGCCTCAGCGCGCGGTCGTCGTCGGACAACAACAGGATGAACGGCTTGTCGGGCTTGCCATAGCGGCGCATCTGGCTCTTGAACACGTCGACATCGATGTCCGGCGACGCGAGCACCACGTCGCCGAGCTTGCCGCCAAGGTCACGGTCGCCGCTGATGGCCATCTGGCGCAGGGTTTCCATGGTCACCCAGGTTCCCATCGAATGCGCGACAATGTCGATCCGACGCGCGCCGGACTGCTCCAGCATGCGCAAAGTCACTTCGAGCTGGTCGCGGGCGGCGCTGGCACTTTCCTTGTCATAGACATAGTCGGTGGTCTTGGCGCCCGATGCCCAGGAAAACAGCACCGGCGTGCCGGGATAGCCGGAATCGTGGACGATCTGGGTGAGACGGTAGACCGCATCGTCGAAGCCGGTGTTGTAGCCGTGCACGAAGACCATGACGCGGCCGCCGCGCGCCGCGATATCGGCGTTGAGCGCGCTGGAGAATTTCGGCTGCGTGTCGTAGCCGACAACCTCGGAAGCCATGAAATATTTGGCCGGATCATCCGACTTGCCGCGGGAGCGCCGTTCGATCTGACCGGTCGTGTGGATGCCCGGAACGGTGACGTTGACGCGCGCATAATTCAGCGTCGCCGAGCGCTCGCCGTCGAAAACCTTGTTGGGATCGTCAGACTTCTTGCGTGTCGTGGCGATGAAGATCGAGTGGTTGCCGGCGATTTCCGTCACCGGCGCGGCGACGATGGCGCTGCCAAGCAATTCCTGCGTTTGCGGGCCGGCGCAGCCGGCGACGAGCAAGGCGAGACAAACAGTAACTATCTTCTTCAAAGGCACGTCTGAAATTTCCACTCCGGCCAAAAGGCCCATCTACCCCCGCTGCACCTCCCGGACAGGGAGAGTGCGGCAGAACTAAGTCGTGTCCAGTCGAAATGTGGTCAGCGGCTGGTTACAGCCATCGCACTGTTGCGCGAAAGCCAAAATGGCGGAAGGAATGCCGGAATGTTTGAGAAGGGCAGCACCTCCGGCCTGAGGCGGATGCCAAGCACATCCGCCATGAAGGCGCGGCGCGCTTCAATACGGCTCCAGGTTTCGGGATAGCGCGCTGCGATCTCCTCGCGCAGTGCCTCGTCGGCGAGTGCGATGCCATCCTCGATGTTGGTGGTGAAATAGTCGCTGCCGGTTGCCGGGATGATGTCGACCTGCAACGCCATGCCGGATCGCAACTTGATGTCTGAGCCGGAAAACACCGGCGAATGCATCCACTCGTCGATATGGACGAGATGGCCGGGATTGAGGGATACGCCAAAGAACGGGTCGCCGATGCGATCATCCACCGCTTTCCACAGAGCGCCACCGGTCGTGCCGATACCGATCGCCTCGTACCAGTCGACAACCGCGGCGAAATAGGGCGCGACGAGCTTTTCGACGTAGTCGCGGACGGCGGGTGGCAACTCTGATGCATCCTCGGCCAAAAAACCGGCGCGGGCGTTGAGCGCGCCCTGGATGCCATAGGCCATGGTGATCGGATCACCACGCCGGATGATGTCGAGGCGGGGGCTGGGCAAGCCATAGGCGGCGCGCTTTCCCGCCGACAACATGGGATGGCAACCATGCGGCAGGCCGTTCATGCCCATCAGCCGCGCCGCCTGCAGTTCGGTCATGCCGGGCTCGATGCCTTGCAGGACATTGCGCAGCCCTTGCGAGGTGAAGGTCGCGGCAAATTCAAAGCTGGCCAACTGATCGGCCTCGTTGAGGGCGCGCAGGCCGTCGGTCGGGTTCATCAGCAGATTGGCGGCATTCACAACTGCGCCCTTGTTGCCGACAAGCGTGCGCAGCGTATCGGCAACGAAGGAGGGCAGGTCGAGCGTCGTCTCATCGAAACCGGCATCGCCGGCGCCAAAAGGCTTCCAGCCGATGGCGCCGATCCTGTGGCCGGGCTTCAGGCCGCAGCCGGCAAGGATGTCAGGCAGCGCATCCGAGCGGTCGCGCGGCTGCGCCGGCAGCGAGAAGGTCTGGTAGAGCACGCGCTCGTAGGGCCCATCGCAGATTTCGGCATAGCCCCAGCCCTCATTGCCAACGAGAAGCCTTGGCTGGCTGCCGGGAACGATGACCAGCAATGTCTCCTCGAAACGCGGATCGTAGCCTGAGAGATAGGCAACATTGGCTGCGTGTTCGCGGTCGCCATAGATCGCGAAGGCATCGAAACCGGACTTGGCGCCGCGCGCAATCAGCGCTTCGATGCGCGCTCCATAGGTGTTTTGTGCAACCAACGGCATCACCGTCGGTTCGCCGAATTCGGGCAGCGACATGGATTTCAGACCAACCGATGCGACAGGCATGAACAAACGCCCCCAAGTGCTTGCAAGGATTCTGCGAATGCCCTTTGCGCATTGGCATGAAGGGCCGGACAATGGCGTTGCGGGGCCGGATATGCAATAGGCAGGATCGGCCGCGACAGACAGAAGCTGTGCGGCCGGATCGATGGCAGGTCTGTACGAAACATGCGGCACAAGGTGGCTTTCCAATGAGCAGTTTTTCCTCCCGCGTCGCCGTCGCGGCCGCCGCGATCCGCCAGATCTTTCCGGAAACGCCGCTGCAGGAAAACGACTACCTGTCGAAGAAGACCGGCGCTCGGGTGCTGCTGAAGCGCGAGGATCTGAGCCCGGTGCGCTCCTACAAGATCCGTGGCGCCTTCAACTTCTTCCGCAAGGCGCTTGCCGCCGGTAACCAGGCCGAACTGTTCGTCTGCGCGTCGGCCGGCAACCATGCCCAGGGGTTTGCCTTCGTCTGCCGCCATTTCGGCAAAAAGGGCGTGGTGTTCATGCCGGTGACGACGCCGCAGCAAAAGATTGACAAAACCAGGCTGTTTGGCGGCGATTTCGTCGAGATCAGGCTGGTCGGCGACTTTTTCGACGACTGCTATCGCGCCGCCTTCGAATTCACCGAAAGCTCAGGCGCCCACATGGTGCCGCCTTTCGACCACAAGGACATTATCGAGGGCCAGGCAACGGTCGCCTATGAGATCACGGGCCAGATGCCTGGCGCGCGCATGCCCGACATCATCATGCTGCCGGTCGGCGGTGGCGGGCTCGCCGCCGGCGTGACGCATTATTTCGCCGACCAGGGCCGGGAGGCCCGTTTCGTCTTTTGCGAGCCGGCCGGCGCACCGAGCCTGCATGACAGCCTCGAGGCGGGAAAACGGCTGAAGCTCGCCAAGGTCGACAACTTCGTCGACGGCGCGGCGGTGGCCGAGATCGGCCGTGAACCCTTGCGGTATCTCAAGGAATTCGCGGCCGACACGGTGCGGCTGATCCCGGAAAACCGGCTCTGCGCGACCATGATCGAGATGCTCAATGTCGAAGGCGTCGTGCTTGAGCCCGCCGGCGCATTGGCCATCGACGCGTTGAAGGATTTTTCCAGGAAGGAGATCCGCGGCAAGACCATTGTCGCCGTGGTTTCGGGCGGCAATTTCGATTTCGAGCGGCTGCCGGATGTCAAGGAACGGGCCCTGCGCTTCGAAGGCCTGAAGAAATACTTCATCATCCGCTTCCCGCAGCGGCCGGGCGCGCTGCGCGACTTCCTCGAAATGCTGGGACCGGACGACGACATCGCCCGCTTCGAGTATCTGAAGAAGTCGGCGCGCAATTTCGGCTCGGTGCTGATCGGCATCGAAACCAAGGACCGCCGCAATTTCGACCTGCTGAAGGCAAATTTCGAGGCCGAGGGCGTCCAGTATCAGGACATCACCGACAACGAGACATTGGCAGGCTTCATCATATGAGCGCGAAGGTCTTCATCGCCCTGTTTTCCGGCATCAATGTCGGCGGCAACCGCATCGTCAAGATGGCGGAGCTGCGCTCGTTCTTCGAGGATCTCGGCTTTTCCGCCGTCGCCACCTATGTGCAGAGCGGCAACGTCGTGTTCCGAGCCGGCAAAGGCGACGCCGCCGCGCTGACCAGACAGATTGAAGCGGCCTTCGAGAAGAAATGGGGTTTTCGTTCCCGGATCATGGTGCGGGATGTCTCCTGGTTGGAACGGCTGGTGAGCGAAAATCCCTATCCGGAAGCGGCCGCCGACCACACCAAGCTCCACGCCTATGCGCTGGAGCGTGAGCCGACCGTCGAAGAGGTGGCGCGGCTGGCTGAAAAATGCACAGGCCCCGAACGCTTCGAAGTCAAGGGAGACGTACTTTACCTCAGCGCGCCGGACGGGCTCGGCAAGTCAGTCTTCGCCAACCTCATTCCGCGCGCTCTGAAGGTGCCGGGCACCGCGCGCAACTGGCGCTCGGTGCTGGCGCTGCAGGAGATGGCAGGGCAGACCGGCGGGAAAGCATGACCCCGAAAAGTGCGTGCCGGTTTTCGGAAACGGTCATGCTCGAACAAACACCTACGCTGCCGTCGCCGGCTTCCAGTCGAAGTTCAGTTCTTCGCGGAAGGCAAAGCGCTTGATGTGGTCGGCCACGACACTCTCCAGGCGCTCGAGCGATCCCGCTTCGTTGGTTGATACCACAATGTGCAGCGCTGCCGCGTCCGCATCCATGACGGTGCGGCCGAGCGACGTCAGGTCGATGGTGCCGTGGGTCGGGTTGAACTCGACGGGGAATTTGTGTGCCCAGTGCTTGCACAGCTGCTGCAGGTAGCGGCTGGCGTGCTCAGTGGCGACGTCGGCATGGCTGGATGGCATGAATGACTTCTCCTGGTCTGGGCGCTGGCCTGCCGGCCAGGCGTGATGACCGGTCAGATAGGTGGCGTGGTGCGAAACGGCAAAGGCGGCCGGCTTTTACCCCGGCCGCCTCGCTGAAAGATGGCGTGATTGCTACCAGCTTCCGGTGTTGGCCATCGAAGCCCAAGGTTCAGCCTTGGCTTTCGCGGGGCCCTTCTGCAGAAGCTCGATGGAGATGCCGTCCGGCGACCTGATGAAGGCCATGTTGCCATCGCGCGGCGGCCGGTTGATGGTGACGCCGTTGTCCATCAGATGCTGGCAGGTGGCGTAGATGTCATCGACCTCGTAGGCGAGGTGGCCGAAATTGCGCCCGCCCTTGTAGTCTTCCGGATCCCAGTTGTAGGTGAGTTCGATCAGCGGCGCCTTGTCGTTGATGCCGCTCTGCTCGTCTTCGGAGGCGGCGAGGAAGATCAGCGTGAAGCGGCCCTGCTCGTTTTCGTAGCGGCGGACCTCCTTCAGCCCGAGCTTGTTGCAGTAGAAATCGAGCGAGGCATCGACATCGGCGACGCGGACCATGGTGTGCAGATAGCGCATGAGTTTTCCTCGATCTGTTGGGGTGCGGCGCAACATAGGGTCGCCCCGGTGAAAGGGCAATCTCCTGCGCTTGGCGATGCCGGCAAAGAACAAATCCGGTATTCCCGCAATGAACCGTGAAAAAAGGCAGGGAAGGTCTTGCACACACCGGAAGCCGCGGTGTTAATCTGGTGTCAAGAATCAGTTGCGGTGTTCTTGAAAAAAGGGGGCATTCTTATGGGGGAAAAGGCCTCTTTAACGGGGCGGGCCGGAACCCTTGGCGACGCCTTGAAGCGCGACGAAGGCGGCGACGCCGCCGACCTGACCGAAATTGCCGGCGCCATCAAGTGGTTCGATGTGGCCAAGGGTTACGGGTTCATCCTACCCGATGACGGTGTCTCGGGCGATATCCTCCTCCATGTGACATGTCTTCGGCGGGACGGTTTCCAGACTGCCTTGGAAGGCGCGCGCGTGGTTTGCCTTGTCAAGCAGGGCGATCGCGGTCTGCAGGCCTTTCGTGTGCTTTCCATGGATGTCACCACCGCCGTCCATCCCGCGGAAATGCAGGAACAGCGCACCCATGTGGCGGTGACGCCGGAGAGCGGGCTCGAACGCGCTTTGGTCAAATGGTTCAACCGCACCAAGGGCTTTGGCTTCCTGACGCGCGGCGAAGGCACCGAGGACATTTTCGTCCACATGGAGACCTTGCGCCGCTATGGCATCACCGAGCTTCGGCCGGGCCAGGTCGTGCTCGTCCGTTTCGGCCGCGGTGACAAAGGCCTTATGGCCGCCGAAATTCACCCCGATATGGGCACCTTGCCGGTTTCGCACTAGGACGATTTCGGCCGAGGATCTTGGATGACTCGCAGGAACTGGCTGACGGCGGGCGTGTTTTGCGCCATTGCGGCCGTGATCGTGGCCGCAGGTGCTTTCTTCTATTCGGAACGGCCGACCTCGGCAGACGGCCGGGCGATGATCCTTCCGGTCGACCCGACGCCGCTGGTCGTGGTGACGAAAGATGGGAATCGCTCTTTTTCCATCGAAATCGCCGACACCGATTTGGAGCGCGAGGCCGGCCTGATGTTTCGCCAGGACATGGCGGACGATCACGGCATGCTGTTCGTCTTCGAGATACAGCAGCAGGTCAGTTTCTGGATGCAAAACACGCCGATGCCGCTTGACCTGATCTTTGTCGGCCAGGATGGCAAGATCCGCGCCGTCAAGCATGGCGAACCGCAATCCCAGGCCATCATTTCACCTGGCGTGCCTGTGCGCTTCGTGCTCGAGCTCAAGGCCGGCACCGCCGCCAAATACGGCATCGGGTATGGCGACCTGTTGCGCCACCCGGCAGTCGGCACCGTATCCGGACCCGGCATGCCACCGCCGGACAATGGCGATGCACCCAACGGCGGCGGCTGAACGCGAGGTGGGGCAGCCGATGCAGTTCTTCTCTCATGACGGGTTCGATCTTGCCTTCCTCGACCGCCAGCCGGCATCGGGGCAGGGCGATCCCGTGCTCATGATCCACGGCTTCGCCTCGAGCCACTACGTCAACTGGGTGTCGCCCGGCTGGTTCAAGACGCTCAACGATGCCGGGTATCGCGCCATCGCCTTCGACAATCGCGGCCATGGCTCGTCATCGAAGAGCTATGACGAGGCCGACTATACGCCAGCGAAAATGGCCTCGGATGCCGCCGCCTTGCTCGACCATCTCGGCATCGAACGGGCCCATGTCATGGGCTATTCGATGGGTGCTCGCATCGCGGCGTTTCTGGCTCTGTCCGATCCGCACAAGGTGGCGACGCTGGTCTTTGGCGGCCTCGGCATCGGCATGATCGACGGCGTCGGCGATTGGGATCCGATTGCCGCGGCCCTGCTTGCCGACGATCCGGCGGCGACCAGCCATCCGCGCGGCCGCTCTTTCCGCGCCTTCGCCGACCAGACCCGCAGCGATCGCCGGGCGCTTGCCGCCTGCATCGCCACATCGCGGGAGCTGCTGAGCGAGGATGATATTGCCCGCATCGCCCAGCCGACGCTGGTCGCGGTCGGCACCACGGACGACATTGGCGGCTCGCCGGACGAACTCGCCGCCCTGATGCCGAACGCCAGGGCTTTCCACATCGGGGGCAGGGATCATATGCTGGCGGTCGGGGACAAGACTTTCAAGCAACGCGTTCTGGAGTTTTATGCCGAATATCCGCTTTGAGCGGTCCGCCGGGGAGCAACAGCGGTACAATGGGGAAGAAGCACGGCCGCCATGCCCGGCGCGTCGCTCGAGCGACAATCGCGTCCTTGGAGTGCTGGGGATCGTTCTCAACGGGCTGTCGGTGGCGGCGGCTGGCCATCCTCGCGGCAATGGCGTCGACCATAGGCGCCTTTACCTGATCCCCGCTAGCCTGTAGCGAGGGCCGCCAGCGACCGCGCCATGTTCAGCCTGGCCTGCGGCTCGAAGCGCCGGCGAAATTCCTCGGTGAGGAAAATGCGCGGGCGGGCAAGGAAATCCTTCAGCACGGCACCCCGCCCGGCACGCCACATCGGCTCTTCCACCCAGTCATATTCGCGGCGCACCGCGCGTTCATAGGCGTCGAACACGTCAGGCACGGCACCCAGGATCGACAGATCCATGTCGAGGAAAAGACTGGCGTCGCGCGTGGCCTTCGCATCGTCGAACTGGGGCAATTGGTGCGCAGCCGTGGCCAGGATCATCGCGCCGATGCGGTCCAGGCGCTCCGCGTCGGTGCGGCCCGCGAGCTTTTGCGCGGCAAGCGCGGCACTTCTGGCCTCATTGTCCTTGGCCTTGCTGTCATAGATGGCGTCGTGGAACCAGATCGCCGCTTCGACGGCCTGGGGATCACCGAGCAGCGCTCGATAATCGCCGGCCAGCGCCAGCATCGCCTCGATATGGGCAAGGTTGTGATAGTGACGGCTTTCGGCGCGGTAGAGCGCCGCGAGTTCCTGTTTCAGCGGTTTGTCGACCAGGGGCTGGTCTTCCATGTTCGTCATCCGTCCAGCTAATCGATCTCAGCCTCTTCGAGCCAGTCACTCCGAACCTTGCATAGGCCGGAGCTCTGGGGAATGCTGCCATTCCCGGAATACCCGACCCAGGAGGCCGACATGACCAATACGCCAGGCAGCGAGAACCCCAGACCGGGGACGATCGACATGAAGCTGGAGGCCGTCATCATCGCCGTTGCGGATGCCGATCGGTCCAAGCGCTTCTACAGCGGCCTGGGTTGGCGGCTCGATGCGGACTTCGTCGTCGGCGATGCGTTTCGCGTCGTGCAGTTTACGCCTCCCGGGTCGCCGTGCTCGATCCATTTCGGCAAAGGGCTGACATCGGCCGCGCCGGGCTCGGCGAAGGGACTTTATCTCGTGGTGTCCGATATCGAGGCGGCGCATGCCGAACTCGTGGCACGCGGCATCGAGGCGAGCGAGGTGTTCCACCGCACGGGGCCTGGGCAGCCGGCGATCAGTGGCCGGCATCCGGAGGGGCGCAGCTATTCATCCTATGTCACGTTTGCCGATCCGGACGGCAACAGCTTCATACTGCAGGAAATCACCCAGCGACTGCCTGGACGCGTGGATGCCAGCGACACGATATTCACGTCGTCGGGCGAGCTTGCCGCGGCGCTGCGCCGTGCGGCGGCGGCACATGGCGAACACGAGAAACGGACCGGCGGACAGTATGATGTGAACTGGCCCGACTGGTATGCCGAATACATGGTGGCCGAACAGGCTGGCACCTCGCTGCCGACTTGAAATGAGATCCATCGCAGCGCGGCGTCATTGGCGCCGCGCCGGCCTTGAGCCCGCCATCAGATCGTTCCGGCAGTGGGCGCGGCAGGCCGCCTCCAGCAGCACGGCGATCAAGGGTTCGTTTTCCATGGCCGCTTGAATTCCTGCGAACCAAATCCATTTGACACAGCACTAAGGAAAATTGAGTTCAATCGTGCTATGATCTGGCCTATATGTGCGGCCGGACAACAGGCAAGCCAGCAGGACGCAGGACGAGACGTCGATGAACAGCATCAGCATTTCCCGCCATAGCGCGTTGCAGCCGGTCGATCCGATCTGGCGTTCGATCCGCGACGAAGCGATGGACGCCGTCAACCGCGACCCCCTGCTCGCTGCCTTCCTCTATTCGACGATCCTCAACCAGGAGAGCCTGGAAGAGGCCGTCATCCACCGCATCGCCGAGCGGCTTGCCCATCAGGATATCGGCTCCGATCTCATCCGCCAGACCTTCAAGACCATGCTGGCTGACGACAAGGAATGGCCGACCACCGTGCGTGTCGACATCCAGGCCTATTACGACCGCGACCCCGCTTGCGACCGCTTCATCATGCCTGTGCTCTATTTCAAGGGCTTTCACGCCATTCAGACCCATAGGCTGGCGCATTGGCTGTGGAGCCAGGGTCGCAAGGATTTCGCGCTCTATCTGCAGAGCCGCTCGTCCTCGGTCTTCCAGACCGACATCAACCCGGCCGCGCGCATCGGCAAGGGTATCTTCATCGATCATGCCACCGGCCTCGTCGTCGGCGAGACCGCGGTCATCGAGGACGATGTGTCGATCCTGCACGGCGTGACGCTGGGCGGCACCGGCAAGGCCGGCGGCGACCGCCATCCCAAGATCCGCCGTGGCGTGCTGATCGGCGCCGGCGCCAAGATTCTCGGCAATATCGAGATCGGCCATTGCTCCAAGGTCGCCGCCGGATCGGTGGTGCTGTCGCCCGTTCCGCACAACAAGACGGTTGCCGGCGTGCCGGCCCGCGTGGTCGGCGAGACCGGCTGCGACCAGCCTTCGCGCCAGATGGACCAGCTGCTGCCGTCGCAATCGATGGACCAGGTGATCAGCTTCGACATCTGATTTCCGCGCCGGCGCGCCGTCCGGCGCGATTGCGATTTTGTCCGGCGGCGCTGCCGCTTCCGGTGCAATACGGCCGGCTTGCCTTTACATCGCCATTGTCGACGTGCCAGAAGCGCCCTTCAAACCAGCAAGCCCGATGATCGGAGAAGACTGTTGAAGCCGGACGAAATCAGAAAGCTGGACGCCTATTTCAAGCGCGTCTTCCAGAACCCCAAGCTTGAGGTCAAGGCACGGCCGCGCAAGGAAGATTCCGCCGAAGTCTATGTCGGTGACGAGTTCCTCGGCATCGTCTTCAAGGACGAGGACGACGGCGACTACAATTTCTCGATGGCGATCCTCGACATCGATCTGGGTTGAGCCCGCATCAAATGGCAGGCCGCGTCTGGCGCGGCCTGCCATTGTCCCTCAATGTCCGCTCTTCAGCATTCGCCCGGCCTCCGCCGCCATCGCCGCGTCGAGTGCCTGCCAGTCGCCAAGGAATTCCTTGGGAAAGCGGTAGGTGAGGCTGAGATCGTCACCGACATGCACGTCCCGTTCGCACGGCGCCAGTGATTGACCGGCACTCGGCCCGCTCAGGCAGCGGGCCACGAAAGGGTCCTTTCCCCCGCGCTTGCCGACCACCAACACCTCGTTCAGATAGCCTGATTTCTCGTTGAAACCGTAGACCGTCGTGCCACCCGGTCCTGGAACGCCGGGCTGGACGATCAGCGCGCTGTAGATCGGCGCGAACCGGCCGCTCATGTCGCGCGACATCATCTGCTGTTCGAAGGACAGGAAGATGATCTTCCCATTGGCTTCCGAGTGGTTGAAATCGTCGCGGGCCGCCTCGCTGTAACCGTCCATCTGGGGATAGCGCAGATAAAGGTCGAGACGCGAAGCGATGCCGTCGCGCCGGGCCTGGTCGAAACGGATGAAATTGGCCGGCACGGAAATCACATTGTTGCCGATCACCACCCGGCGCACCGTCGGGTCGTCGGTATATCCGGCCATGGCGATGCTATGGCCGAACCATTTGCCGCCAAGGCTTATCGCGACCGACAGCAAGGCAAGTGCGGCGAAGGCATAGAACACCCGCTTCATCAGCATGGAATCGACCACGGTGAGTTCAGGGCCGTCGGCGGTCGCTGCCTGCTTCATCTCGGTCCTCATCCCAGCCGCCATTCCCAGTGTCCCTCGGCGGCACACATCGCGCGGCACGGCTCTTGCAGCCTTCCTGAAACGACTGTGCGATTTCATGGTAAATGGAAGGTTAAGATGGCTCAGATGGAACTCTTCCTGTTTGCTTTTGTCGTCGGGCTGACGGTGTGCGGGCTGACGGGCTCGACGATGGAGCTGGTGTCGGGCCGAAAGGTCGCCTTCACTGAGCCCTATGTGTCGCCCGCCCATGTGCTGCGCTCGCTGGCGGCCACCGCTGGCGCCGGGCCGTTCATGCTGGTCAACGACGCCCTCGATGCCCGCCGCGAGAAGCGCATTTCGACGATGGCACTCCTGTCATGCGGCTGCACGGCGATTGCCTGGTCCCTGGCGCTGGGCATCGTCGTGCTTGCCATTGCCTCTTGGACGATCGGTCTCTTAGGGTCCGGCGTCTGAGACGATTCGGAGGCCGACAATGCCGCTTTATGCGATCGACGGAACGCAGCCCAGCTTCGCGGATGCTGACACAAACTGGATCGCGCCCGATGCGACGCTGATTGGCGACGTGCGCGTCGGCCGCAATGCCGGTTTCTGGTTCGGCGTCGTCATTCGCGGAGACAATGAGCCGATCACTATCGGCGCCGACACCAATGTGCAGGAACACACGGTCATGCACACCGATCCCGGCTTTCCGCTGACCATCGGCGAGGGCTGCACGATTGGCCACCGGGCCATGCTGCATGGCTGCACGATCGGCGACAACAGCCTGATCGGCATGGGCGCCATCGTGCTGAACGGCGCCAGGATCGGCAAGAATTCGCTCGTCGGCGCCGGCGCGCTGGTCACCGAAGGCAAGGAATTTCCGGACAATTCGTTGATCGTCGGCTCGCCGGCCAAGGCGATCAGGGTGCTGGACGACGCAGCCGTCGCCAGGCTGCGCGGCTCGGCCGCACACTACGTCGCCAATGGCAAGCGCTTCAAGGCAGGGCTGAAGAAGGTTTGAGGCCAGTTTCGGCCGATCCCGGTCGCCGACGGTTCTATCGTGGGCCGAGCCATTATCTATAAGAGCCGCGCCTTGCCATGGCATCACGCAGCAATGAAGCGCCGGCTTCAAAGCCGGCATTGTCGGCTTCCTCGATGGCTGTCGTATAGTCATCGATGCGGGTTGCGAGAGTAGGGTCGGCGCCAGCAGCCAAAAGCGGACGGATCGCTTCGGCGCTGCGGATAGCCACCGAATAGTGAAGAGGCGTCCAGTCGTTCACGCCCCGCATATTGGGATCGGCGCCGGCCTCGATCAACATCTGGATGATTTCCAGTCGGTCGGCCCGGTCGGTGGACAGCGCGGCAATGATTGCCGGAAACCCACCGTGATCCCCGTAATTCGGATCCGAGCCTGCATCCAGCAACGTCGAGATGAAGCCGACCGGGCTCCAATAGATCGCGTATTCCAAAGGATGTCCGAGGCCGAATTCGAACGGCATACGTTCGTCAAACCAGCGGGGCGAACCGCCCAGCGCTTTGCCAAGGCCATCGAAGTCACCGGCCTTGAAGGCATCGTCGATCGCCTTGAACAGACGATGACGCTCGCATCGATCTTCCGGGATTTCCAGCATCGCCGTGATCCAGAGGACGAAACCAACAGCCTATGATGCCTCGATCCGCTGTCCGTGCAAAGGAGGCGGTGGATAGTCGGATGCGCCTGCCCAACCCTGATTGGGTTTCGAGCATCGCCAGAAATGGCGGAGCCGGCCCGGGGACGGGGCCGGCTCCTTAGACCCGGTCGTTGGGGACGGGGAGGGTGGGGACTCGACCGGGTTTCTCGTCACGTCCTAGCGGACGCTGGCGACCGCGTCGGAGCGGCCGTCATTGATCGTCACCCAAACGCCCGAATTCTCCGTCGATTGACGCTTGAGATAGGTGTAGTCGGTGTCCGTCCAGGACAGCACCTTGGTTTCCAGATTGTCGAGGATGAACTCGCCGAGGCTGGTGCGCACGGTCAGCACGGCGTGGCCGTCGCCATTCGGCTGGCGCGCAACCGTCATCAAGAGATCGCCCGCCGGCACGCCCGCGTCCATCAGTTCGCGGCGCTTCTCCAGCGCATAATCCTCGCAATCGCCATAGCCATTGTCGGGATACGCCCAGTACTCCTCGACACCGTAGTTTTCCATGTCGGTGCGCGGCTTGATGCGGGTGTTGACCGTATTGTTGATGTTGACGATCGTCGCCCAGAGCTTGCGGGTCAGGTCGACAGGCGCGCCCTTGGGCGTCTTCTCGTTGCATTCGCCAGGGATGCGCTGGCAGAATTCATAGTGGCCGACAGGCTGTGTGGTACGGCCGCCAGTGTGCATATAGGCCGGTCCCGCGGCATATGCTGATCCCCAAGCGGAAAGCTGCATCGCCATTGCCATAAGCAACAGCTTGCCCCTCGTTTTTTTCATTTTCTAGTCTCCCCGTTCGAAGGAGACATTGCCACGACTGGATTTATTTGACGCAAAAGCGCGAAGCAGACTTTAAGTAAAACGCCAATAGAATAAACATAAAATTTGAATCATTTGAGTATTGAATTGTTTGGATTGCCCGGGCTGGCATCGGAGCGCATGCCCGGCGCCTCGAATGGCAGCCTGCCTGTTGGAAGACAATCCGGCCACTTGCGAAGGGACAAATCGCTGTCGCCCGGAAACAAAAAACCGGCCACGCAGGGCCGGTTTGCTTGCAGCGTCCGTTGGACCCGGTCAGGCGCGTGGCGTGTTGAATTCGGAATCGAGCGTCTCAGGGCGCTGGATGACGGCGAATTCGATGGCGACGCCATCCTCGAAATGACGAACGATCTGGCCGCGCATGGTGCCGAGCATGACCTGGACGCCTATCGCCGGCTTCACGTCGATCTCGATCGCGGCGCCCGACAGCGACAGGTCGATGATCCGGCACTGGTATTGGCGGCCATCGGTGAGCTGCAGCACGCTGGTCGGGTTGCGCGGCGCGACGCGCTCGTGGCGGCGGTCTTCCGGCAGGTCGAGTTCGTGCTTGTTGGCAAGCCAGGTCAGTTGCGCCGCCAGCTTGTCCTTCTTGCGGTCGGACGCGATCACCGTCATGGCGAAGCCGTCCTGCAGCGTGCGCGTAACGACGCCTTCGATGCGGCCGATATGGTCGATATAGGCGATCACCTTTTCACCGGGCATGCCGATGCGATCGGTGCGGAACGCGACATTGCCGGGCGACATGTCGACAACCTGGCAAGGATGCTCGGTGCGGTCTTCCAGCATGAATCGCCCGTATATCTTGACCCGGACGCGCTGAAAGTTACGCCTTTCAGCTTGGGACGGCGCGTAGTCGACCGCCGCTGACCTCATGACTGCCTACACCCCGTTTGGCATTCCCGCGCGTCAATGCGAGGGACTTCATCACAGAAGTACAACAAAGCGGGTTAACAAAGGGGAAAAACGAGCCTGCGAGACCGTGCGATCATCAACTATTCGTCGCGCCCGCCGTCGAAGACGACGAGATGGCGGATGCGGCGCGCCCGGCCAAGCGCCGAGATCGTATCGGGCGCCTCGAGTTCGGCTGGAACAAGCGAGGGAACGTCGATCGCCGGCCGGTTGTTGAGCATCTCTTTCTCCGGATCGATGACACGAATCGAATCGATCATTGCGTCCGTGATTGGGTCGGCGCCCAGCCAGAACGGCTTCTCCGCGGCACTGATCACGCCAAGGCAGCGCGGGTTCTCGATGCCGCCGTCGAGCGGCAAGGCAAGCAATTCGAACTTGTTGGAGCGGCCATTGCGACTGAAGCCCTCGAAATTGATCAGCACCACCGATTTCTGGTCGAAAACCCCGTGAATCAGCCGTGAGACCAGACGCTGATCCTTCTCGCGCCACAGCGACGGGAAGGAGAACCCCTTGAGTTCGCGGCCATAACAGGCGCAGAGCCTGGTGCCGGCTAGGCGGAAGATGGGTTGGCCGCGCGTGTCTCTTTCCAGGATGAACGTGTCGGCCAAAAGCGACTTGATATCGGCCGGCTCGACTTCCGAACGCTTCGGAGCGGGGCGTCCGTCACGCAGGCGGTTCCAATAATGGAACAGCGTGATCGATCCGTTTTGGTTCATGGTATGCTGCTCCGCGCATTCTGTCGTCTGATGTCCCATCGGTGAACAGAAGGGCGCCCTCCGATGACCTACATGCGTTGCGGAGCAGGAAGCGTGCCAGCGTCGTTAACACTTGTTCACGGGTCGGGGGCGTTAAGGTTAACAACTGGTTTACGTTGCTCCCAAGCAGGCCCTGTGGCACATCAAAACCACTCCAGAAGCGGTCGTTTCGCGACGATCGGCAGCACTTCAGTCAAGAGTTTTAGGGGAGCAGGGGGCTCGACCGGCCGTTCAGGGGAAACCTTGGACGGCTTCTTTTTTGATTCGCACTGGGGCGATTCGCCGTTTGCGGTTCCAATGGCCGTGATCTAGATGCTCGCCAGATCGAACAGCACCGAGTGCGATTGCAGATGAGCGAACAGCAAAATCCAACCGAGGCCGAGCCGGCCGAAAGCCTGCCGCCGCCTGCGCGCGAACCGGTGTTCAATCTGCCGCCGATCGTGCTGGCGGTGATCGGCATTTGCGCGGCCGTCTTCCTGCTGCAGCAATATGTGCTGAACGACGCGCAGCAGATGACGCTGCTCTACGATGGAGCCTTCATTCCCGTCCTCTATACCGGGCAATACGGCTTCGACTGGTTCCTGTTCACGCGTCCCTTCACCTATGCCTTCATGCATGGGGGCTTTGCCCATATCGCCATCAACATGGTCTGGCTCGCCGCCTTTGGTTCGCCGTTGGCCAATCGCCTCGGCGGGCTCCGGTTCGCTCTGTTCTTCGCCGTCACCGGGCTGGCTTCCGTCGCGCTGTTCTGGGCCATGCACCCCTATGGCGAGGCACCGCTGGTCGGCGCCTCCGGCGCCATATCGGGCATGATGGGTGCTGCGGCGCGTTTCGGTTTCCGCACCGACCGCTCTGCCGGCACGGCGGCCTTCGCCGGCCCTGTGCTGCCGATCGCGACTGTCTTGCGTTCGCGCGGTGTCGTGATTTTCCTTGCCGTGTGGATGATCATCAACCTCGCCACCGGCCTGCTCGGATTTGCGCCTGGAGCAGATGGGCAGATCGCCTGGGAGGCGCATATTGGCGGCTTCGTCGCCGGCTTTTTCGGCTTGCGCTGGTTCGATCGGCGATGGCAGCAGCCGGAATGGGAGAGCACCGACCACCGCACTTGAAATGCAACCGATCACGGCGCACGATGTTCACTCTTACGTGAAAGCCGGTCTGGGCAGGGAACCGGCAGGCGAAGCAGAGGAGGACGCCATGACGGTTAAGGCAATTCTGGAAAAGAAGGGCCACGACGTGTTGACGCTCGGGCCGAACGAAAAGCTCAGCGAAGCCATCCGCATCCTGGCCGAACACAAGATCGGCGCGCTGGTCATCACCAATGGCGATCACAAGATTGTCGGCATCCTGTCGGAGCGCGACATCGTGCGGGTTGTCGCCAAGGAAGGTGCCGCCGCGCTCGATATCGCCGTGCGTTCGGCAATGACGCCGAAGGTGAAGATCTGCAACGAGAACCACACCGTCAACGAGGTGATGGAGATCATGACCAGGGGCCGTTTCCGCCATCTGCCGGTGGAAAAGGACGGCCTGCTCGATGGCATCGTCTCCATCGGTGACGTAGTCAAGCGCCGCATCGAGGATGTCGAGCGCGAGGCGGACGAGATCAGGGCCTACATCGCCACCGCCTGAGCGGTGAAAGGAACCGCCGGCCGGAAACCCAGCCGGCGGAACCGTAGCCTATCGATTGTCGAGTTCGGAGCGGACGAGTTCGAGGCCGCGCCTGGTGATGCGGTAAGGGCCACCACCCGACGACGAAACCGCCTTCTTGCGTTTCAGCTTTCGAAACAGGTCGAGATCGACGCCCGGATAGTGCCAGCCGTCGCGGGTCAGGCATTTGACGGAGGCGATCCGTTTCTTCTGGTTCTTTTCGATTTCAATGCGTCCGCCCTGCGCAAGCAGGTGCAGGATGCGCTGTTCAGTGCGCGAAATATCCATGAGGAGAAATTCCCGGGAAAACGAAAACAGCCGCCGCCGCAAAGCTTCGCGGCACGGGGTTTCAGGTCTTCTTGCCCTGCCTCGCTACGAGGTCAGGGCCTTACCGGGACTGAGCGTAAGTGGACATCCACTCTCCATTGGGATGGGCGTCCTATAGGCGAAAGCGGCTGAAAAGGCCAGCCTGCGGCTTTGCGCTTGTCTCTTTTGGCGGTTTGCACTAGCGAGAATGCACATCAAAATATGCATTTTTGCATATTCCGCAGTTTCCAATTTGCAGGCCCCCATGTCTCTGATCGATACCCGCACGCCCGACGCAAAACGCCTGATCCCCGGCGCCACCGGTGACTGGGAAATCATCATCGGTCTCGAAGTGCACGCGCAGGTCATCTCGGAAGCAAAATTGTTTTCCGGCGCTTCGACCGCTTTCGGTGCGGCCCCCAACGCCAATGTCAGCCTGGTCGATGCGGCAATGCCCGGCATGCTGCCTGTCATCAACGAGGAGTGCGTCAAACAGGCGATCCGTACCGGTCTCGGGCTGAAGGCGCAGATCAACCACAAGTCGGTTTTCGACCGGAAGAACTACTTTTATCCCGACCTGCCGCAGGGCTACCAGATCTCGCAGTTCAAGCAGCCGATCGTCGGCGAGGGCACGGTGATCGTGTCAGTCGGCCCCGACCGCCAGGGCGAATTCGAGGACATCGAGGTCGGCATCGAGCGGCTGCATCTGGAACAGGATGCCGGCAAGTCGATGCACGATCAGCATCCGACCATGTCCTATGTCGACCTCAACCGCTCCGGCGTGGCTCTGATGGAGATCGTCTCCAAGCCTGACCTGCGTTCCGGCGATGAGGCCAAGGCCTATGTCACCAAGCTGCGCACCATCATGCGCTATCTCGGCACCTGCGACGGCAATATGGATGAAGGCTCGCTGCGCGCCGACGTCAACGTCTCGGTACGCCGGCCCGGTGGCGAGTTCGGCACCCGCTGCGAGATCAAGAACATGAACTCGATCCGCTTCATCGGCCAGGCCATCGACTTCGAGGCGCGCCGCCAGATCGCCATTCTCGAGGACGGCGGCAAGATCGATCAGGAAACGCGGCTGTACGATGCCGTCAAGGGCGAGACGCGCTCGATGCGCTCGAAGGAAGAAGCGCACGATTACCGCTATTTCCCCGATCCCGATCTGCTGCCGCTGGAATTCGATCAGGCCTATGTCGATGCTTTGGCCAAAGGGCTGCCGGAACTGCCCGACGACAAGAAGGCGCGGTTCATCTCCGCGCTTGGCCTCTCGACCTACGACGCTTCGATCCTGGTGTCGGAAAAGTCGGTCGCCGATTATTTCGAGAAGGTGGCCGCCGGCCGTGACGGCAAGCTCGCTGCAAACTGGGTCATCAACGATCTGCTCGGCCAGTTGAACAAGGTGGGCAAGGACATTGAAAATGCGCCGGTTTCGCCCGATCAGCTCGGCGCGATCATCGACCTGATCAAGGACGGCACCATTTCGGGCAAGATCGCCAAGGACCTGTTCGAGATCGTTTGGAATGAAGGCGGCGACCCGCGCCAGCTGGTCGAAAGCCGTGGTATGAAACAGGTCACGGACACCGGCGCCATCGAGAAGGCGGTCGACGAGGTGATCGCGGCCAATCCCGACAAGGTGGAACAGGCGCGCGCCAAGCCGACCATGGCCGGCTGGTTCGTCGGCCAGGTGATGAAGGCGACGGGCGGCAAGGCCAACCCGCAGGCGGTCAACGACCTCGTCAAGGCCAAGCTCGGCATCGAGTAAGGCCATGTTCGTCCGCACCGCAGGCGAACGCGATCTCGCTGCCATCCGCGCACTGTTGGTTGAAACCTGGCACGCGACCTATGACGCGCTCTATGGCGCTGCCAAGGTCACCGAAATCACCGATGCGTGGCACTCGATCGCCTCGTTGAAGGCGCGGCTGAGCAAGCCGAACAGCGAGTTCCTCGTCGCCGATGACGGCAAGCGTATTGGCGGCGTGGCCTTTGCCGAGGGCATTGGTGGCGGAGAAGAAGTTGTCCTGAAACAGCTCTACGTGCTTCCAGCCCTGCAGGACAGGGGCATCGGCGGCATGTTGCTGGACGAGATCATCGAGAGTTTTCCGGAAGCCCGCGCCATCCGCCTGGAAGTGGAGGCGCAGAACGCCCGCGCCATCGCCTTCTACGAAGCCAACGGCTTCGTGCGATCCGGCGATGCCGGCGAGCACGCGGGTGCCTCCGGCGAGCCGACACTGGTCTACATCAGGCCTCTTGCCGGCTGATTCCTTCGAAGTCGACCTCTCTTGATCACCTTCGCGCGAGCGGCGCTGGGTGCGCCCGTTTTCGTTTGACGGCCTGAGGGCTCCTCACCAAAGCTGTCGGTGCTGAACGCGCGGAAGCCGGAATGGACCGGCACGCCGGGTAGCGCTGGGGGAAACCATGCCAAGCTTGCCGGAACTGATGCCGACGCAGGTGTCGGACGAAACTTTTGGTGGCGTCACCTACCACATAGCGGGCGAACTGGTGCCCGTGCTTTCGGTCGATGTGACGCAAATGCCGGTCTATTTCGAGCATCACATCCTGTTGTGGAAGAACTCGACCATCACCATCGGCCTGAAATCGCTGAAAGGCGCCCTGAAGCGCATGATGGCCGGCATGCAGATCTTCGTCACCGAGGCGTCGGGAGCGGGCATCATCGCCTTCAGCCGTGATGGACCCGGCCACATCGTGCCAATCCATCTCAGGCGTGGCGAGGAGATCCAGGTGCGCGAACACCAGTTTCTCGCCGCCACCGGCAATGTCGACTACACATTCGAGCGTGTGCGCGGCCTGGCGACGATGCTGTTCGGCCAGAGCGGCTTCTTCATCGACCGCTTTCGCGGCGATGGCGGCGATGGCATCGTCTGGCTGCATGGCTACGGCAATGTCTTCGAAAAGACGCTTGCCGCCGGCGAGACCATCGACATCGAGCCGGGCGGCTGGCTGTTCAAGGATGCCTCCGTCAGGATGGAAACCAAGATCGACCGCCTTTCGAGCGGCTTCTTCGGCGCCAATATGAATTTCATCGTCAACCGCTTCACCGGTCCGGGTCGGGTCGGCATTCAGTCGATGTATCTGCATATGCCGACGGAGGAATAGGCTCGAGGAGGATATGGATCAGCGCTGGCGAACCGCCGCAGTCGTACCAGCCGGCGCGGCATAACCGACGGGACTCCGCATCGGCGGCGAAGTCCCTATCGGTCCATTCGGGCATGCGTCATTGTCGCATTTGCTGCGCCGGCTCACGACGGATATTCAGGGACATGACCAAACTGTCGCGCATTGTAGCCCTGGCGCTGCTCGCCATCATCGTTTTTGCAACCTTGTCGCCGATCCAGGTGCGACCGCACATAGCCGATGCGAATGTTGAGCGCGCCTTGGCTTATGTGTTGCTTGGCCTCGCCGTGGCACTCGGCTTCCCCAATCGCCTGTATCAAGCCGTGATCTTCGTAGTTGCGACCGCAGGCATACTGGAATTGCTTCAGATCATCGATCCCAGCCGTCACGCACGTCTCATCGATGCCCTTGTGAAGGCCTTTGCCGGAGTGGCTGGCATCGTGGCGGGACAACTGCTCGTCAGGACCGGCGGACGAAAGAGCGAGAGCTAGCGCAATTCCAGGAAAAGTGTGAGCGGTTTTCCGTCCGGAATTGCGTCAAAACAAAGAGTTAGCGCGGCGGCAAACCGCCGCATTGTCACCTAGACGGTGGGAACTTCCACATTGTCGATGAGCCGCGTCTTGCCAAGCCAGGCCGCGGCAAGCACACGCCCGGCGTGGTCGCGGCGCCAGGGCGCAAGCGTCAGGCTTTCGCGGGCCTCGACATAGTCGATCTTCTGGAAGCCGGCAGCGATAAGGGCTCGGCCGGCTTCTCCAGTTGCGTCGTCCTGGTGCGTGCCGGCCGCCAGTGCGGCTGCCGCCCTGCGCAGGATCGCGTTGAGCTGGCGAGCGACAGCGAGTTCAGCCTCGTCGAGATAGGCGTTGCGTGATGACATGGCCAGGCCATGCGCGTCGCGTATGGTCGGGGCGCCGATGATCTCGACGGGAAGGTCGAGGTCGCGGCAGAGCTGTCTGACGACGCAAAGCTGCTGGTAATCCTTCTCGCCAAAGACCGCACAGTCAGGCGTCGCCTGCAGAAAAAGCTTGGCCACCACGGTGGCGACGCCCTCGAAGAAGGTGGGGCGGAAGTCCGATTCGAGCCCGGCGGACGGGCCGCCGACCGAGATCCTGGTGGCGAAGCCGGAGGGATACATCGCGCCGACCGTCGGCGTGAAAGCGAGATCGGCCTTGACCGTCGCCAGCAGGTCGAGGTCGCGGGCGAGCTGGCGCGGGTACTTGTCGAGATCTTCGCTCGGCGCGAACTGCGCCGGGTTGACGAAGATCGACACCACGCAGCGCTCGGCTTTTTCCCTGGCGATCCTGATCAGGGAGAGATGACCCTCATGCAGCGCGCCCATGGTTGGCACCATGGCGACGCGCAGGCCGTCGCGCCGCCAGTCACTGACCTGCGCGCGAAGTGCAGCGACGCTGTCGACGACCTCGGGACGGCTCATGATTCGTCCCCGCCGTTTAAGCCCGAAGAGGCTTTTGAACCCGAAAAGACATGGCCAGGGCCGGGGAAAGTCCGGTCTCGCACCTCCGCTGCGTAGCGCTCGGCGGCGTTCGCGATCACGCCGCGCAGGTCGGCATATTCCTTGACGAATTTCGGCACGCGATCGACGGTCAGCCCGACCATGTCGTCGATGACCAGGATCTGGCCATCGCAGTCGCCGCTGGCGCCGATGCCGATGGTTGGAATGGCGATGCGGCGTGTGATGTCGGCGGCGACCGCCTCGATGGTGCCTTCGATGACCACGGAGAACGCGCCGGCCTTTTCGACGGCACGCGCGTCCGCCATAAGCGCCACGACAGTCTCGTCCGTGCGGCCCTTGATCTTGTAGCCGCCATCCTTCTCCACCGATTGCGGCAGCAGGCCGATATGACCCATGACCGGAATGCCGGCGGCGACGATTGCCGCAATCTGCCCGGCCATGTCGACGCCACCTTCAAGCTTCACCGCTTGGCAGCCGGTCTCGTCAACGATGCGCTGCGCGCAGGCCACGGCCTGTGCCGCCGAATCCTCGTAGCTGCCGGCCGGCATGTCGACGACCACGCAGGCCCTGGCCGAGCCGCGCATCACCGCTTGCCCATGCGCGACCATCATCTCCAGCGAGGCGCCGAGCGTCGTCTCGTGACCATGCAGGACCATCGCGACGCTGTCGCCGACCAGAAGCAGGTCGACATGCGGGTCGAGCAGGCGGGCGACTGGATAGGTGTAGGCGGTCAGGCAGACCAACGGGATGCCGCCCTTGCGGCGGCGAATCAGCTCGGTGCCGATGCGAATGTCGGTGGTCGGCAGTTTCGTGGCCAATCGTCACCTCCCTCGGCCCATGGCTGGATTGGATATCCGCATGGGCGCGCTGAGCTTTAGAAAGAGCCGAAAGGCTTGGCAAGCGCACATCCTGTCGCCTCTCGGGATCAAAGGCCTGTGTCGGTACCCCGGCGTGCCATTTGCGCGCTCCCGTGGCAAAACCCTTGCCTTCCCGAAGGCCTGACGCCATAAGCAGGAAACAGGCGCCGCCAGCGCAAAGGGCTCTGAGATGAAGACTTTCCTGACGCAGTTTTTCACCTGGTGGAACAGCCAGACGCTGGGAACACGTCTGCACACCTGGCGGTACGGCAAGAGGGTCGGCCAGGACGAGGTCGGCAATGTCTATTACGAAGGTGGCATCGATTCGGAAGGTCGCACGCGCCGCTGGGTCATCTACCGGAACTATTCGGAAGCTTCGGCCATACCGCCCGGCTGGCATGGCTGGATCCACCACCGCGTCGATCTCGCTCCGGCCAGCGAGGACTACAAGCCGCGCGACTGGCAGAAGCCGCATCAGCCCAATCTGACCGGCACGCCGGCGGCCTACCGCCCGAAGGGCTCGGTGCTGACCAATCAGCATCGCCCGCAGGTTACCGGTGACTACGACGCTTGGACGCCCGGGTCGTAACGCCCCCGGCTTGTACGACGCCCCGACTTTGTCTCAGCACGAAGTGCAGGCCGGTCCTTTATCGCCACAATTGGTGTTTAGCTGCTTGCTGATCAGAAAACGGCGACTAGCCTTGGCGATCGACGGAATCACCCGGGCGCGAACCACCGGTACCCCTATATGAGCTTTTTCAATCGGATATCGACGGGCGGTATGACGCTAGCCGCCGGCCTCGTCGTCAGCACCGCGGCCTTTGCGGCTTCGCCCGCACCGGCGACACCCGCCGCTCCCGCACCGGCCGCGCCCGCGGGATCGGATCGCATCACCAATCCGGTCGCCGAGTTCGCCGGCATCGACAAGATCACCGGCCGCATCATCACCTTCGACGTCTACATCGATGAGACCGTGCAGTTCGGCGCTTTGCAGGTGACGCCGCGCGTCTGCTATTCCCGGCCGCAGAACGAGGAGCCGAAGACCGATTCCTTCGTCGAGGTCGACGAGATCACGCTCGACCGCAAGATCCGCCGCATCTTCACCGGCTGGATGTTCGCCGAAAGCCCGGGCCTCAACGCTGTCGAGCATGCCGTCTATGACGTCTGGCTGAAGGAATGCAAACAGAAGTCCGATGTGCCGGCGCCGGATGCGACCAAGGCCGACGCCACCAAGGCTGACGCTTCGAAGCCGGCCGCCACCAAACCAGCCGCGGCCAAGCCTGCGGCCAGCCCGGATGCGGAACAGTCCGATCCCACGCAACCGGATACCTCAGACTCCAACTGATCCCTGGGAACCGTCGTGGCCACCATGCGTTGGACCACAGACGACCGCGCATCGACGCGCCCGGAGGATATTTCGATGTCGGACAGCAAGCGAATCACCGCCAGCAAGAAAGAACTGCTGGAACTCGAAAAAGGGTTCTGGACCGGCGATGCGGCCTATTACGCCGCCAATGCCGATACGGAATGCCTGGTGGCCTTTCCGCGAATGGCGAAGGCGATGGACAATGCCGACTTGGCCAAGACCGCGACCAAACCCAACCGCTGGCGCGATCTCGATATCGAGCTCAAGGGAATAATCGAGCCTGGCAGCGACATCGTCATGCTGACCTACGAGGCGCACGCGACACGCGAGAACGGCGAACCCTACGCCGCGCTGGTCAGCACCGGCTATGTCCATCGCGTCAACGGCTGGAAGATGATGTTCCATTCGCAGACGCCGCTGGAGACTGCAGCGAAGAGCTGATCCTCTGGTGGTCCGATGGATAGTTCACTCGGTGATGTGTATTCCATGCTCGGAGAGAGCAGCCATTATGTCTTCGATCTCGGCTGAACTGAATTCGCGCTTGGGAAGCAGTTGGTTGAGCTGACCCATTGTGACGTCTCTGCCATTTTCGATCAGCGCTTGAACAATTGGCCGCATATCCGCTCGAAGGTGGTTTTCGCTCGACATCGAAGCTCCCCAGTCACGGAAAGAAGATCGCCTCGCCCTTCAACGCATCGGCGAGCATTCTCTCATACTTGCCGCGTGGCACGTCGACAGCCCCGAAGCGCTTGAGGTGCTCGGTGGTGAATTGCGTATCAAGTAGAGCGAAGCCGCGTGCCTTCAAGCGCTCGACCAGATGCACGAGGCAGATCTTCGACGCATCCGTCTCCTTGGAAAACATGCTTTCGCCGAAGAAAACCCGTCCAAGCGACACGCCGTAGAGACCGCCGACCAACTGGTCCCCGCGCCAGGCCTCGACCGAATGGCAATGGCCCATGCGGTGCAACTGCACATAGGCCTCGCGGATCGGCGCGTTGATCCAGGTCGATCGCCGCTCCTCGCGCTTTTCGGCACAGCCGTCGATCGTCGCTTCGAAATCGAAGTCGAAACGGATGTCGAACAGGTTTTTGCGGATCGTCTTCCTCAGGCTTTTGGGCGTGTGGAACCCGTCGAGCGGGATGATGCCGCGCGTCTCCGGCCGCACCCAGAACACTTCTGGGTCGCTGGCGCTTTCGGCCATCGGGAAGACGCCCGAAGCGTAGGCCTTGAGCAGAAGGTCGGTGGGAATGCGATAGCCGGGCGCGTAAGGACGGGTCATCGCGTCCCCGGACTACTCTTCCTTGGCCAGGTATTTTTCCAGCCAGTGGATGTCATAGTCGCCGTTGGCGATGTCGGCATTGCCGACCAGATCGCGAAACAGCGGCAACGTCGTCTTGATGCCGTCGACGACGAATTCATCCAGCGCCCGGCGCAGCCGCATCATGCATTCGACGCGGTTGCGCCCATGCACGATCAGCTTGCCGATCAGGCTGTCGTAGTAGGGCGGGATCTTGTAGCCGGAATAGACGCCGGAATCTACTCGGATGCCGAGACCGCCTGGCGTGTGGAAATGCGTGATTGTGCCGGGCGAGGGGGTGAAGGTGCGCGGATCCTCGGCATTGATGCGGCATTCGATGGCGTGGCCATTGAACTTGATGTCTTCCTGCCTGACGGAAAGGCCGCCGCCGGAAGCGACGCGTATCTGCTCATGCACGAGATCGATGCCGGTGATTGCTTCCGTCACCGGATGCTCGACCTGCAGGCGTGTGTTCATCTCGATGAAATAGAACTCGCCATTCTCGTAGAGGAACTCGATCGTGCCGGCGCCGGAATAGCCGAGATCGGCAATGGCCTTGGCGCAGATGCCGCCGATGCGGGACCGTTCCTCGGCGTTGAGCGCCGGCGAATTGGCCTCTTCCCAGACTTTCTGGTGGCGCCGTTGCAGCGAACAGTCGCGCTCGCCGAAATGCACGCCGCGGCCAAAGCCGTCGCCGAACACCTGCACTTCGATATGGCGCGGCTTCTGCAGATACTTCTCGATGTAGACGGCGTCGTCGCCGAAAGCGGCGCCTGCTTCCGAGCGCGCCGTCTGCAGAGCGACCTCGAGGTCGGCCTCGGAGTGCGCGACCTTCATGCCGCGTCCGCCGCCGCCGGCGGAGGCCTTGATGATCACAGGATAGCCGATTTCGGCGGCAATTCGCTTGGCTTCCTTCTCCTCGGTCACCGCGCCGTCGGACCCGGGCACGACCGGGATGCCGAGGCGCTTGGCGGTGCGCTTGGCCTCGATCTTGTCGCCCATGACGCGGATATGGTCGCCGGTCGGGCCGATAAAGGTGATGTTGTGCGCGGCCAGTATGTCGGCGAACTTGGCGTTCTCGGACAGGAAGCCATAACCCGGATGTACCGCGTCGGCGCCGGTGATCTCGCACGCCGCGACGATCTGATGGATGTTGAGATAGCTGTCGCGCGATGGCGGCGGGCCAATGCAGACGCTCTCGTCGGCAAGCCGCACATGCATGGCGTCGGCGTCGGCGGTCGAATGCACCACCACCGTCTGGATGCCGAGTTCCTTGCAGGCGCGCAGCACCCGAAGCGCGATTTCGCCGCGATTGGCGATGAGGATCTTCTGGAACATCCGGCCCGCTCTACTCGATCACGACGAGCGGCATGCCGTATTCGACCGGCGTCGCATCCTCGAACAGGATCGCCGTTACCGTGCCGGCGCGCGGCGAGGGGATCTGGTTCATCGTCTTCATCGCCTCGATGATCAGCAGCGTCTGGCCTTCCTTGACCGTCTGGCCGACCTCGATGAACGGCTTGGCGTCGGGCGACGGCGCCAGATAGGCGGTGCCGACCATTGGCGAGGCCACCGCGTTCTTCGACACGTCGACCGTGGCCGGGCCGGCCGCGACCGCGGGCTGGGCTGCTGCCGGCGCATAGCTGGGCTGGGGCGCCGCGATCGCATGGATGGCAGGGGCCTGCCGCGACACGCGCACCTTCAGGTCGCCCAGTTCAACCTCGATCTCGGTCAGGTTGGTGTCGTTCAGTATGCCCGCCAGATCGCGGATCAGTTGCTGGTCAACACCGGTCTTCTTTATCGACATTTTCGAGCCTTCTGTTTGTTGGCCGGTCATAGGCGTGCGGCCAGCGCCTGTAGCGCCAGCGTGTAGCCGAGCGGCCCAAAGCCACAGATCATGCCGACGGCGACCGGCGCGACCATGGAGACGTGGCGGAATGATTCCCGCGCATGGATGTTGGAAAGGTGAACTTCGGCGACCGGCAGCGGTGCGACGGAACGGATGGCGTCATGGATGGCGATCGAGGTGTGGCTGTAGGCGCCTGGATTGATGACGATGCCGGCAGCCTTGTCGCCGGCTTCCTGGATCCAGTCGACAAGGTCACCCTCATGGTTCGACTGGCGGAAATCGATCTCGAGCCCGAGCGACGCGCCGGCCTGCTTGCAGTCGTCGGCGATCGCGGCAAGCGTCTTGCCGCCATAGATGCCCGGCTCGCGCTTGCCGAGCGCGTTGAGATTGGGACCGTTCAGCACGAAAACCGTTTTCAAAAAAACCGACCTTTTCCCGCGCCGGTATCAAACCGGCGCGCTGGGCCTCTATACCGGGCATAGTCGTCCGCGAAAAGAGCGCAAGTGCGTTCTTTCACTGTCCACAACAGGCAGAAATGCGCCCGTGAAGAAAACCGCGGGCCGATCAAAGCGCGGCTTTCGCCGCCTTTATCTTTTCCGCCAACACGTCCTGCCCGAGAGCCCCGAACACGACCTCGTTGCCGACGACGTAGGACGGCGTTCCGGTGATCGCCAGCTTGTTGGCAAGATCGTAGGTCTTGGAGAACGCCTCGGGGATCGAAGCATCCTTCATCTTCTCGCGCAGCGTCGCCTCGTCGGCGCCCAGCGAAAGCGCGACCTTGATCGCGGCCGCCTCGGTGGCGCGTCCCTGGCCGCCGAGCAGCGCATTGTGGAACTCGCCGTACTTCTCCGGCATCATCAGGTGGAACGCCATCGAAACGACGCTCGCTTTCTGCGAATCCGGGCCGAGGATCGGGAATTCCTTGAGCACGAAGCGCAGATCCGGATCGGATTTGGTCAGCGCCCGCATGTCCTCGATGGCGCGTTTGCAGAAGCCGCAATTGTAATCGTAGAACTCGACGATCGTCACCTTTCCGTTCGGATTGCCGACGACGCCGTCGAAGGCGGAGTTGAAGATCTGGTCCTTGGCGCCCTTGATGACGCCGAGCGAGGCGATGCGCTGCTCTTCCTTCTGCTTGGCCTCGAGCGCGTCCTGCACTTCGAGCAGCACCTCGGGGTTCTTCAGGAGATAGTCACGGATGATCCCCTCGACCTCGGCACGGTCGATCTTGGTATCGGCGATCGTCTGGACAGGCTGCGCCGTACCGGCCTTGGCCATCTGTGGGCTGCCGGCCACGAAACCGAAAGCCAGCATGGCAAGGACGACAGCGACCCCCGTGGTGCCCAGCAGCAGTGCCTTTTTCATCGTTCTCGTTCCTTTTGCCTGTTTCCTGGTCCGGCTGTGTCGCAGTGCGTGACCGGAAGGTTCACTAGATTTTGTTTGACGATTTGTAGTTTATGATGTCCTGGGCGCGTATCCAGCGCGGCTCGCCGCGCTTCATCTGCTGCTGCGCCCGCATGGCGAAGATCTTCGCATCCTTGTAGTTACCGGAATAGAAATGACCTTCCGCGGTGGCAAGCTCGGCGCCCGGTATGTCACCCAGCTCGCCATAAGCCTGCGCCAGGTAGCGATAGCCGGCGGAATTTTCCTTGTCGCGTCCCAGGCCATTGTTGATCTGCACGACGGCTTTTTTCAGCGAGTCAGGCGTGCCGACCGCCATCAGCGCCTGGCCGAGCGAGACAGGCAGCAAGCCGGACCGCGCCGGATCGAGGCTGACCGCCTTGGCGTAGGCTTCCGCCGCGTCCTTGGGCTTGTTGGCCTTCATCAGGATGTCGCCGCGCAACTCCTGGAAATAGGCATTCTTCGGCTGCGCCTTGATCAGGGCATTGGTCTTGGCGAGTGCGCCGGCGATGTCGCCGTAGAGGTAGGTCGATTGGGCGTCGCCATACTGCCCGGCGAGGCTGCCTCTCATCTTTTGCATGAGCCGCGCGGCGGTGGCCTGGCCTTCCATGTAGACGGCGATCTTCACCCGCATCATGTCATGGCGCTGCTGCAAGGCCGGCGGGTCGGGCTTGTCGACATTGGGGCTCTGCTTCACCAGCACTTCGAGATTGGCGATGCGCTCCTGCGGCATCGGATGGCTGATCCGATAGGGATCGACTTGCGCACCCGACAGCGACAGCGCGGTCTGGAAGCGCCGGAACGTCTTCAGCATGCCCATGCCGGACTGGCCGGTGGCGTTGAGATAGGTGATGGCGGAGCGGTCGGCCGTTATCTCCTCGGTGCGCTGGTAGGCGAGGATGCTGCGCTGTGCCATCTCGCCGCCGCCGGCGGCCACGCCCATGCCGGCGCCGGCAAGGCCGCGGCTGTTGGTGGTCGCGCCAGCGACCATCGCGCCCGCGCCGAGCAAGGTCGCAATGATGGCCATCGTCTTGGCGCGCTCGAGCTGGTCACGCAGTTTCTGCTGGTGGCCGCCGGCGATATGGCCGGCCTCGTGCGCGATGACACCGATGATCTCGTTGGGTGTTTCCGCCGTCATCAGCGCGCCGGTGTTGATGAACAGCCGTCGCCCGGTGACGAAAGCGTTGAAGCTGGAATCATTGACCAGGACGATGTCGATGCCGTCATTCGCCAGCCCTGCCGCCTTGAAGATCGGCCGCGCATAGTCGCGCACCAAAGCCTCGATCTCGGCATCTCGCACCACCGGAACGCTCTGGGCGAAGGCGGTGACCGAACTTGCCACGCCAACGGCAAGGCCAAGCGAAAGCGTCGTGAAAACACGCGCAATCCTGGCAATCGTCGATCTGGGTCGGCTCAACATGACGTGTCCACTGGTAGACGAGCGGGCGAAAGATGAAAAGTCGGCACCGGAAAACTTCCTCAACTTGTGATCCTCACATCAATCGGGCATTTGTGCGGCGCATGTATTTGGGGGCGTGGCGCGCCAAACCGTCGGGATAGGGATAAAATGGTCGTTTCACTCTCGCGTCGTGGCAATGTCGAACCATTCCACGCCATGGATGTGCTGGCCGAAGCCAACCGGCTAAAGGCGCAAGGCGTGCCGGTGATCTCCATGGCGGTCGGCCAGCCGTCCGACCCGGCGCCCGCGCGGGTTCGCGCCGCCGCGGCCGAAGTCTTGCAGGTCGGCCGCATCGGCTACACCGACACGCTGGGGCTGGCCGGCCTGCGCAAGGCGATCGCCGCGCATTACGCGGATCACTATCAGCTCGAAGTCGAGCCCGCCCGGATCGCGGTGACCACGGGTTCGTCGGCGGCCTTCAATCTCGCCTTCCTGGCGATGTTCGATCCGGGCGATCGCGTTGCCATCGCGGCACCCGGCTACCCCGCTTATCGCAACATCATGGCGGCACTCGGCATCGATGTGGTCGAGATCGAACTTGGCGACGCAGCCTATCTGCATGCCGGTCATCTGGAGGCCGCGCATCGCGAGAAGCCGTTGAAGGGTGTGCTTTTCGCGAGTCCCGCCAACCCGACCGGTGCCGTCATACCGGCCGACGAACTGTCAGCGCTGGTCGATACGGCGGAGGCACTGGGCATCGCCGTCATTTCCGACGAGATCTACCACCGGTTGGCCTATGGCGCGCCGGACACCACCGCACTTGCCTTCGGCAACAGCGTCACGGTGATCAATTCCTTCTCGAAATACTATTGCATGACCGGCTGGCGCATCGGCTGGATGGTGTTGCCGGAAGCGCTGGTGCGGCCGGTCGAACGCATCGCCCAGAGCCTCTACATTTCGCCCCCCGAACTGTCGCAGATCGCCGCTATCGAAGCCTTTGCCGCGACCGAAGAGCTGGAAGCGATCAAGGGCCGCTATGCCTGGAACCGTGAACTGCTGATGAAACGCTTGCCGGAACTCGGCTTCCCGCTGGCCGCGCCCATGGACGGCGCCTTCTATGCGTTTTGCGATGTCACCCGCCACAGCAATGACAGCATGGCCTTCGCGCGCAAGATGCTGGCCGAGGCGCATGTCGCGGCGACGCCCGGCCGCGACTTCGACACCCAGGCCGGACATCGCACGATGCGGTTTTCCTATGCCGGCAGCCACGACGACATGGTCGAGGCGATGGCGCGCATCGAACGCTGGTTGAGGTAGCCCCGATGCCGGAACTCGAACAGGCTCCCAAACTTGAGCAGGCATTGGCCGAAGTCGCCGCCGAAATGGCCGAACGCACCGATCGCGGCGATGTCGCCACCTACATTCCCCAATTGGGCAAGGTCGACCCGAGGAAATTCGGCATTGCCGCCGTCACCAATGACGGCCGCGTGCTGATGGCGGGCGATGCCGACCAGGCTTTTTCGATACAGAGCATCTCCAAGGTGTTCACCTTGACGCTGGCGCTCGGCAATGTCGGCGACGCGCTGTGGAAAAGGGTCGGGCGCGAGCCTTCGGGCAACCCATTCAACTCGATCGTCCAACTCGAGCACGAGAACGGCATCCCGCGCAATCCGTTCATCAATGCAGGCGCCATCGTCATTTCCGATATCCTGCTTGCCGGCCATCAGCCGCGCGAGGCGATCGGCGAGATCCTGCGCTTCATCCAGTTTCTCGCCGACGACGAGACCATCATCATCGACCGTGAGGTCGCGGCGTCCGAACGTGCCACCGGCTATCGCAACTTCGCGCTCGCCAACTACATGAAATCCTTCGGCAATCTTCATCATGCTCCGGAACTGGCGCTGGGCGTCTATTTCCACCATTGCGCCATAGCCATGAGTTGCCGGCAATTGGCGATGGCCGGCCGCTTCCTCGCCAATGGCGGCAAGAACCCGGCGACCGGCCATTCCGTGGTGTCGGCGGAGCGGGCGCGGCGCATCGGCGCCATGATGCTGACTTGCGGCCACTATGACGGCTCCGGCGATTTCGCCTTCCGTGTCGGCATACCCGGCAAGAGTGGCGTCGGCGGCGGCATATTGGGCATTGTGCCGGGTGTGGCGTCGCTTGCGGTGTGGTCGCCCGGCCTCAACGCCAACGGCAATTCCAAGCTGGGTTCGATCGCGCTGGAAAAGCTGGCCAGGATGATGAACTGGTCGATCTTCGCGCCTTAGCCAGCGCGTCGCCACCTGTTGGAACGCGCAATGTGAAAAATCCCGCGCCGTCTTTCGATCGGCGTGGGATTTTTTTATTAGAAAGTCACTTCAACCAGTTGAAATGATTAGAAAAAGCCCTTCCGCTGCCACCAGCCGGCGCGCTTCGGCTTTTCTTCGGTCTTGGCTTCCGGCTCATCGGCGACGGTCGAGGACACCACCGGCACCACGGGCGCGTCGATGGCCGCCGGCTTGCGTCGTGACGGCCGGGCCTTCGAAGACTCTTGCGCAACGGGTGCAACCACCGCCTCTTCAGCAGCCGCCACCGGAGGCTCGACTGGCGCTTCTGCGGCCGCTTCGACAACAGCGGTTTCAGCGACCGCTTCGGCGGCTGCCTTCTTCGGCTTGGCTGCGCGACGCGGCTTCTTGGGCTTCTCGGTGCTTGGCACCTCTTCGCCCGCCGCGGCCACCGGTTCTTCCGTCACCGCGGCAACAGCCACCGGTTCGATCGAGGCAGGCTCGCTTTCGGAAGCATCGGCTTCCGAAGCCTCGGTCGCCTCGCCGGCGCTTGCCTCGCTCTCGCCTTCACCGTCTTCGCGACGGTTGCGCTTGCCGCCGCGCTTGCCGCGCCGGCGCTTCTTGCCCTGGCTGTCATCCGCGGCCTGCACCGCCTCGTCGGACGCGCTGGCAGCGATCGGGGCGGCATCGTCCTGTTCGCCATCGTCATCGCCTGCCGCGTCTGCCGCGCCGGCGAAATCGCCGGCCTGAGTGGAGATGGATGAGCCGTCCGCCGGAGCGCCATGCTCGCGGTCGCGATCCCTGCCGCCGCGACGTCTGCGGCGCTTGCGACGCTTGCGGTCGCGGCCTTCGCCATCTTCGCTGCCGGCAGGCCGCGGCTGCTGGTTCTGCTGCGGCTGCTGGCGTGGCTGCTCGGCCTGGACCACGACCTCATCGTCTTCCTCGACGACGGCAATCTCGTCCTCGGGCTCCTCAGGCTCGACATAGGCCGGCAGGCTGCGGACCTCGACGAAACCCTCGGGCTTCTCGGCCAGCGCGCCGCGGAAGATCGCGTAGTGCTGCGCGCCAACCGTATCGTCGGCCTCGATGGTGATGGTCAGGCCGAAGCGGCTTTCCAGTTCCACCAGCGTGCCGCGCTTGTGGTTGAGCACGTAGAGCGCGGTTGCCGCCGGCGTGCGCACGGTGATGTGGCTGCGCGAATCCTTGAGCAGGAATTCCTCGATCGCCCGCACCACCATCAGCGCCACCGACGAATCGGACCTGACATGGCCGGTGCCGCCGCAATGCGGGCAGGGCTTCATGGTCGATTCCAGCACGCTGGCGCGGATGCGCTGGCGTGACATCTCCATTAGGCCGAAATGCGAGATTCGGCCGACCTGGATGCGCGCACGGTCGTTCTTGAGGTGATCCTTCAGCCGCTTCTCGACGGAGCGGTTGTTGCGGTTCTCCTCCATGTCGATGAAGTCGATGACGATCAGGCCGGCGAGATCGCGCAGCCTGAGCTGACGGGCAACTTCTTCGGCCGCTTCCAGATTGGTGTGGAGCGCGGTGTCCTCGATCGAGTGCTCCTTGGTGGAGCGGCCCGAATTGACGTCGATAGCGACCAGCGCCTCGGTCTGGTTGATGATGATGTAGCCGCCGCTCTTCAGCGTCACCTGCGGCTGCAGCATGCGGTCGAGCTGCGCCTCGATGCCGTTGCGCACGAAGATCGGCGTCGTGTCGCGGAACGGCTGAACCACCTTGGCGTGGCTCGGCATCAGCATGCGCATGAAGTCCTTGGCTTCGCGGTAGCCTTCCTCGCCGGAGACAAGGATCTCGTCGATATCCTTGTTATAGAGGTCGCGCACCGAACGCTTGATCAGGCTGCCTTCTTCATAGACGAGGGCAGGGGCGGTGGACTGGAGCGTGAGATTGCGCACGTTTTCCCACAGCCGCATCAGATATTCATAGTCGCGCTTGATCTCGGCCTTGGTACGGCTCTCGCCGGCCGTGCGCAGTATGACGCCCATGCCTTGCGGCACTTCGAGATCGGCAACGACCTCCTTCAGGCGCTTGCGATCGACCGCGCTGGTGATCTTGCGCGAAATGCCGCCGCCGCGCGCCGTGTTCGGCATCAGCACCGAATAGCGGCCGGCAAGCGACAGATAGGTGGTGAGTGCGGCGCCCTTGTTGCCGCGCTCTTCTTTGACGACCTGAACCAGCAGGATCTGCCGGCGCTTGATCACTTCCTGGATCTTGTACTGGCGGCGCACCGGTTTGCGACGGTTGCGCACTTCTTCCAGAGCGTCCTCGGCGCCGACCGATTCGACCTCGTGATCATCGGGATGCGAGGACTGTACTTCCTCCAACATGCCACGATCATTGTCGCTGGATGTGGTTTCAGTGGCCTGTTCCGTCTGCGAGACAGGTTCGGAAATCACATCGCCTTCGACCGCGGCGGCGATCGATGTCGGACCACCCTCGCGGGTTTCGGTTTCGTCCTGATCGGCGGAACCTTCATCATGGCCTGATGTATCGGCATGCCCCGAGGTCTCGGAATGTTCCGATGTATCGGCTGCGTGTTCGATGATCTCGGAGGTGTGGGAAATCTCCTCGACAACGATGTCGCCGCTGTCGTCGCCTTCGCTTGGCTCGCCGGAGCCTTCGCCTGCCTCGCCGGTATCGCGCTTGTGCTCACCGCGCTCGCGGCTCTTGCCGCCGCGCCGGCGTCCGCGCCGACCGCGATCGCGGCTCTGGCGGTCATCGCCGTCACCATCCTCGTCCTCTTCGTCCTCGGCCTCCTGCGCTTCGGCGCGCAGCAGTGCCTGACGGTCGGCGACCGGGATCTGGTAGTAGTCGGGGTGTATTTCACTGAAGGCGAGAAAACCGTGACGGTTGCCGCCATATTCGACAAAGGCTGCCTGAAGGGAGGGTTCGACGCGCGTTACGCGGGCGAGGTAGATATTTCCTTTGAGCTGCTTCTTGTCCTGGGATTCAAAGTCGAATTCTTCGATACGGTTACCGCGTACGACGACAACGCGTGTTTCCTCCGGGTGGGAGGCGTCTATCAGCATTTTGTTGGGCATTATTTCGTTTCCCCCCGGCAGCCGTCAGCCGCAGCTGGCGGGGCAAAGCCCGCTGCTGTGTGTCTGGAGAGTGGGTGCCGGATAATTGAATGTCCGCCGGACGGTGCCTGCGTGTCATGGCGGTGCCGCCCGCTGCCATACTGGCGCGGTTTGATGCGGACCTTTCCATGATTGCGCTTGAAGCCATCGTCACCAGCGGAACCTTTTGAACCAAAGCCCGGAAACCGGACCAGCTTGTTTGCTCATACAGAGCCGGCACGGGGACAAACCCGGCCGTTTTCCTCACGCAGGTGATTCCCCCGCCACGGGAGCACACCTGCGAAATTCGTCGCAATCACCTGAAGCCTTTTCGCGTGAAGCGAAAGGAGCCGCCTTTCATCTGACCCTGTAGCAGGAAGCTGCGGAGGAGGGCGGTTCCAGGATTGCAGTGATCCACTATCGCTTTTATGATTTGACGGGTTGGAAGGCAACCCCGATTTCCGATGCCGGCAAAAAGCAGTTCCGTAACGTAAGCCTGGGGTCCAATCCTTGCGTGAAAAGGCTTGGTTAACCTTCTCTGGATACCAATCGTTAATCGAGTTCGCGGCCTAACCGGCACTTCGACGAAACGAGCGGGCGCCTGGCGCCAAACCGGGAGCGACTGGAAGAGAGATGGGACTGGCGGACTTCACAGACAAGGGATGTCGTGTTGGCGGCCGGATTCTTGCCGCTCTATGTCTGTCGCTGCTGGTGGTGATTTCCCAGGCCTTTTTTTCCGTTGCCGACGCCGCCGATGCGCCGCTGGTGGCAAAGGGCTACAAGATGGCGGGCGATGCCACCAAGATGCGCATCGTCATGGATTTCGATCGCGAGCCTGATATCAAATGGTTCCTGCTGCGCGGACCCAATCGTCTGGTCATCGACCTGGCGAATACCAGGCTGGCCATCGACGCCAAGGATTTGAAGCCACGCGGCCTGGTCAAGGGCGTGCGCCTGGGCGCACTCGGCGACGGTGTCTCGCGGCTGATCCTTACCGGCAAGGGGCCGTTCGCCGTCGACAAGCTGGATGTGCTCAAGAATGAGGACGGAACCGGCTACCGCATTGCCGTCGACATGTCGGCGGCCTCCGAACGGGAGTTCGACGCCGCCCTTGCGAACCAGGCACTGACCACCGGCTCGACGGTTTCGACCGACAAGGGCGGGCGGGTTGGCACCGGGCCGGTCTCCAATCCCGGCCACCGCTTCACCGTCGTCATCGATCCCGGCCATGGCGGCGTCGACGGCGGCGCCGAGGGTCTGAACGGCACCATCGAGAAGAACGTCACGCTGGCCTTCGCCACGGAACTGCGCGACAAGCTCGCGGCCATCGGCAAATATGATGTCTTCATGACCCGCGACACCGATGAATATCTGCGTCTGGACGACCGCGTGCGCATTGCCCGCCAACATGAGGCCGATCTGCTGATTTCGATCCATGCCGACACGATCAGCGTCAAGGGCATCCGCGGCGCCACGGTCTATACCGTCTCCGACAAGGCGTCGGATCCCGAGGCGCAGGCGCTCGCCGACCGAGAAAATCTCTCCGATCAGTTCGCCGGTATGGTCATCAAGGACGATAACAAGGAAGTGACCGATATCCTGATCGACCTGATCCGCCGTGAGACACACACCTTCTCGATGAGTTTCGCACACACGTTGGTCGGCCAGCTTTCGACCAGCGTCGGTCTCATCAACAATCCGCAGCGTTCCGCGGGCTTCAAAGTATTGAAAGCGCCGGACGTGCCATCCGTGCTGGTCGAACTCGGCTATCTCTCGAATGCCAAGGACGAGGCGCAACTGCTTAACGCGGAATGGCGCGGCAAGGCCGCACAAAGCATCACCAACGCCGTTGCGCTGTTCGCGTCCGCCAAGGCCGGGGCTGGAACCGGAGGTTGACATGCCTTGCGGCGCCTGCAACCAGAGGCGGCGTTGCTGGATGACAACACCCGGTGCCTTTATTTGCGGCGGGCGGTCACGAAATCAGGCCTTGCCGTATTTTGTCCACATGGTGGCGACATGGGTTTTCGAATACGGATTGGGACCGGCTCGAAAGCTTGCGTGGAAGGCGGCTTCGTTTAGGAAATTCCCGAACCAAGGACTGGAGCGGGTATGATTCGTCTCATTGGCTATTTCTTCGGCATCGGCACGACGCTGGCCCTTCTGGTCGCGGCGGGCGTTGCCATTTACATCAGCCATCTGTCGAAGGATCTGCCCGACTACGAGGTGCTGGCCAAATACGAGCCGCCGGTGACCACGCGCATCCACGCCTCGGATGGCTCGCTGATGGCCGAATACGCGCGCGAGCGGCGCTTGTATTTGCCGATCCAGGCTATCCCGGATCGCGTCAAGGCGGCCTTCCTGTCGGCGGAAGACAAGAACTTCTACAACCACCCCGGCATCGACGTGACCGGCCTTGGCCGCGCCATCATCGTCAACTTGCAGAATTTCGGCTCGGGCAGGCGCCAGGTCGGCGCTTCGACGATCACCCAGCAGGTGGCCAAGAACTTCCTGTTGACCGCGGACCAGACCTACGAGCGCAAGATCAAGGAAATGATCCTGGCCTTCCGCATCGAGCAGGCCTATCCCAAGGATCGTATCCTCGAGCTCTACCTCAACGAAATCTTCTTCGGTTTCGGCGCCTATGGTGTCGCCGGCGCGGCGCTTACCTATTTCGACAAGTCGGTGAACGAACTGACCGTGGCCGAGGCCGCCTACTTGGCGTCGCTGCCGAAAGGCCCCAACAACTACCATCCCTTCAAGCATGCCGATCGCGCGATCGAGCGCCGCAACTGGGTCATCGACCAGATGGTCGAAAATGGCTACGTCACGCGTGAGGAAGGCAACAAGGCCAAGGCCGAGCCGCTCGGCGTGACGCCGCGCCGTACCGGCACCTATCTGTTCGCCGGCGAATACTTCACCGAAGAGGTGCGCCGCCAGATCATCGCCCGTTACGGCGAGAACGCGCTCTACGAAGGCGGCCTGTCCGTCCGCACCACGCTTGATCCGAAAGTCCAACTCATCGCCCGCAAGGCGATGCAGAACGGCTTGATCAAGTACGATACGCTGCGTGGCTATCGCGGGCCGGTGACGTCAATCGACGTGTCCGGCGACTGGGGCGTCCCGCTGGGCGCCGTCAAGGGATTGGAAGACGTCCCTGAATGGTCGCTGGCCGTCGTGCTCGACTCCTCCGCATCAGGCCTCTCGATTGGCCTGCAGCCCGCGCGCCAGGCGTCGGGCGACATCGTCAAGGAACGCGTCGAAGGTACCGTCAGCAAGGACGACATGGGCTTTGCCATGCGCCATATGGTCGACGGCAAGACGGTCAAGGCCAAGTCGCCGGCCGACGTGCTCAAGCCCGGCGACGTCATCTTCGTGCAGAAGAACGAAGGCTCCGACAATACCTACAGCCTGCGCCAGGTTCCCGAGGTGGAAGGCGGCCTGATCGCCATGGATCCGCACACCGGCCGTGTGCTGGCCATGGTCGGCGGTTTCTCCTATGCGCAGTCCGAATTCAACCGTGCCACCCAGGCGATGCGTCAGCCGGGCTCCTCGTTCAAGCCGATCGTCTATTCGGCGGCGCTCGACAATGGCTATACGCCGGCCTCGGTGATCATGGACGGACCGATCACCATACAGAGCGGCAACACGACCTGGACGCCCAAGAACTATGACGGCACCGTCGCCGGGCCGGCAACCCTGCGCTCCGGCATCGAGAAGTCGCGCAATTTGATGACAGTGCGGCTTGCCAACGACATGGGTATGAAGCTGGTCGTCGAATATGCCGAGCGCTTCGGCGTCTACGATCATCTGGCGCCGTATCTGCCGATGGCGCTGGGCTCCGGCGAGACCACCGTCATGCGCATGGTTTCGGCCTATTCGATCATGGCCAATGGCGGCAAGTCGATCAAACCCTCGCTCATTGACCGCATCCAGGACCGCTACGGCAAGACAGTATTCAAGCAGGATGAGCGTGGCTGCGAAGGCTGCAACGCGAGCGAATGGAAGAACCAGCCGGAGCCGGAACTGGTCGACAATTCCGAGCAGGTGCTCGATCCGATGACCGCTTACCAGATCACCTCGATGATGGAAGGCGTGGTCCAGCGCGGCACCGGCGCCACTATCGGCGAACTCGGCCGCCACATTGCCGGCAAGACCGGCACCACCAACGACGAAAAGGACGCCTGGTTCATCGGTTTCACGCCGAACCTCGTGGTCGGCCTATACATGGGCTACGACACGCCGCGCGGCCTTGGCCATGGCGCCACCGGTGGTGGTCTCGCCGCTCCGATCTTCAAGGATTTCATGCGCGTGGCGCTGGACGGCACGCCCAATGTCGACTTCAAGGTTCCGGAGGGCATGAATCTGATCGCGATCAATCGCAAGACCGGCATGCGTGCCGCGTCGGGCGATCCCGGCACCATCATCGAGGCCTTCAAGCCGGGCACCGGTCCCGCCGACAGCTATTGGGTGATCGGAATGGGCGCCGACGGCTCCAACGCGTCGGGCGGCGCACTGTCGCCGCAGGCCAACCAGGCCATCCAGGACGGCGGCGGCGGGCTCTACTGACGGGGCCGGATGCGGATCGCTGGGCTGGCCTTGGGGCCGGCCCATTTCGCTTTACACATGGCGGCGCCGTCCCTATGTATCGCGCCGACCGAAGTGTCACTTCAGCAACAGGACAAAATACCAGGCCATGCGCGCGGAAACGCAGAATATTGTCGACGAGATCAGGCAGGCGATCACCCTGCTGAGGAGGCATCTTTGACTGGGACCAGGCCATAAAGCGGCTTGAATACCTCAATGTGCGGGCCGAGGACGCCAGCCTCTGGAACGAACCGCTGGAAGCGCAGAAGCTGATGCGCGAGCGCCAGGGCCTCGAGGAAGGCATTGCGGCGGTCAAGGGCCTGACCCAGGCGCTGGAAGACAATATCGGCCTGATCGAGCTCGGCGAGGAAGAGGGTGACGAAGGCGTCATCGCCGAGGCCGAAGCGGCGATCCGTTCGATGCAGGGCGAGGCCAAGGCCCGCCAGGTCGAAACGCTGCTGTCGGGTGAAGCCGACGCCAACGACACCTATCTCGAAATCCATGCTGGCGCCGGCGGCACTGAAAGCCAGGACTGGGCCTCGATGCTCTTGCGCATGTACACGCGCTGGGCCGAACGCCGCCGCTTCAAGGTCGAGGTGCTGGAAGTGCATGACGGCGAAGAGGCCGGCATCAAGTCCGCCACATTGCTGATCAAGGGCCACAATGCCTATGGCTGGATGAAGACCGAATCCGGTGTCCATCGCCTGGTGCGCATTTCGCCCTATGACAGCAATGCGCGCCGGCATACCTCCTTCGCCAGCGTCTGGGTTTATCCCGTTATCGACGACACGATCGAGATCGATGTTTCCGAATCCGACGTACGCATCGACACCTATCGCTCGTCGGGTTCCGGCGGCCAGCACGTCAACACCACCGATTCGGCCGTGCGCATCACCCATATCGCCACCGGCATCGCGGTCGCCTGCCAAGCCGAGCGTTCGCAGCACAAGAACAAAGCGAAGGCCTGGGAGATGCTGCGCTCGCGCCTCTACGAGGAAGAGCTGAAGAAGCGTGAGGCCATCGCCAACGCCACGGAAGCCTCGAAGAGCGACATCGGCTGGGGCCACCAGATCCGTTCCTACGTGCTGCAGCCCTACCAGCTGGTCAAGGATCTGCGCACCGGCGTCGAAAGCACCAGCCCGTCGAGCGTGCTCGATGGCGACCTCGACGATTTCATGGAAGCCTCGCTGTCGCAACGCATCGAAGGCGGCGCAGGCGAGGCCGTGGCGGATCTAGACTAGCACCGTCCGCCACTAGACCATAGCACCCGCTCGCACTTTCTTGGGGACCAAGCGGTCCATTGCTCACGGCAACCTGCCGTGGTCATGGAGGGCACGTTTGCGGCCTTGGGCGGCCAGCAACGGGCGCAGCCTCCACGCAGCAATTTCTTGCACCGACTCACATTTCGGCTCACCATTTGCGGCAGGAGGAGACAAAAGCATTTATGGCCGGTCGCGGCATATCTGCTGACGATTGGCCGCTGGGAAGACACGTTCCGGGAACGGGCAAGCGAAACGCTTGAAACCTCGTTTGAAAGGAGCGTTGCCATGTTTGCTGCCAGTTCCAGATCGGCGATCGCCGTTCCGTCGGTTGGCCAGCTTGTCCTTCCCCTTTGCGCGGCGTGTGTGATCGCGCTCCTGTCGGCGTCGGCCATGGCGCACGACGCCAAGCCGACCGCGGCCAAGCCGCAAGGCTGGAGTTATCCGTTCGCTTGCTGCGCGAATTACGACTGCCACGAGGTGTCGCAGACCTCGATCAGCGAGCGTCCGGAAGGCTATGTAATCAAGGACACCGGGGAGGTGCTGGCCTACAGCGACAGGCGCATCAAGAATTCGCCGGACGGCGAATACCATTGGTGCGCGCATGAGGCCGGGCTTGATGCCGGCAAGACGATCTGCCTGTTCGTGCCACCATCGTCCTACTGAGTTCGCGGCCTGCTGTTCAGGGGTAGAGCCTGCTGACAGACGGTTGTCAGGATCGCTTCTTTATGGTGCCCTGCCGCATGGGCGGCGGACAATGGAGAGGTGATGTTGATGACCATCAAGGGAAGCTGTCACTGCAAGGCGACGACATTCGAGGTTTCAGAGGCACCGGAAACGGTGACGCAATGCACCTGCTCGTTCTGCTCGAAACGTGGCTCGCTCTGGGCCTATTATACCCCCTCGCAGTTCAAGCTCATCACGCCTCTGAAAAACGTCACCTTCTATGAGTGGGGCTCGAAAACCGTGAAACATGGTTTTTGCGCCAACTGCGGCTGCGGCACGTTCACCGAGACGCCGGATTGGTCGACCGGCGAGCCGGATTTCGACAATCCGAAGATCAGCGTCAACTCGCGGCTGTTCGACGACTTCAATCTCGACAAGGTGGAAGTGGTGGTCATTGACGGCAAGAATCTCTGGTAACTGATCCCCGGAAAAGCCGTCGCGGGTGCTTTTCCCGTTCCGCTTTTCGCCGCAATTCATGGTACAAGTCGCGCGAAGGGCTGATTTGGCGCCGTCGAAAAAGGCGCGACTTGGAGAGGGACCATCTATGAAGAAGACCGTGCTCGTCGCCGTGGCGACGGCCTTGCTCGTGAGCGGCTGCACCACCACGGATCCGTATACGGGCGACCAGAAGATTTCCAACACGGCCGCAGGTGCTGGTCTCGGTGCCCTGGCAGGTGCCAGCCTCGGTCTGCTTGCCGGCGGCAATGACCGCCGCAACGCGCTGATCGGCGCCGGCATCGGTGCGCTGGCCGGCGGCGCCATCGGCGCCACCATGGATCAGAACGAAGCTGAACTGCGCCGGCAGCTCGAGGGTACCGGTGTCAGCGTCACTCGCAGTGGTGACCAGATCATCCTCAATATGCCGTCGGACATCACCTTCAATGTCGATCAGGATGCGGTGAAGCCAGGCTTCTATCCGGTGCTGAACTCGGTTGCGCTGGTGCTGAAGAAATTCAAGCAGACCACGGTCGATGTTTTCGGTCATACCGATTCGACCGGCGGCGACCAGCACAATTTCGATCTGTCGCAGCGCCGCGCACTGGCGGTTGCCAACTATCTGTCCGGTCAGGGCGTCGATCAGCGCCGCTTCGCCGTCACCGGCTTCGGCAAGACGCGGCCGATCGCATCCAACGCGACGGCCGCCGGCCGCGAGCAGAACCGTCGCGTCGAGATCCAATTGTCGCCGCTCACCTGACGATCTGTACCGCAACGAATGTGAAAACGGCCCCAATGCGGGGCCGTTTTTGTTTGAGCGGCCATCGCACCCTGCAGCTGTCGCGCTTAAGAATTAGCAACAGCTAAATAACTGCTTTCCTACAGTCACGGAAAGGAATAGCATCATCGCTGTTCCAGAGGGGATGAGGCGGTACAACTGGCCGCGTAACAAGCATTTTCCCGCCTCGGTCTTGCACGGCCAGATGAAATGTCTGGGAGGAATGCATGACAAGAACAACCTGCCTCGGGCGCTGCGGCGTCCTCGCTTTGACCAGTATTGCGGGTCTGTGGTTGGGGCTCGCCACGGCTCAGGCCGAGGACGCCAACAAGGCCGACATCGAAGCCTTGAAGAAATCATTGGCCAAGTATGAAGACTATACCGCAGCTGTCCGCGACCTCTATCTGTCGACGGTCGGCTGCGTCTTCTACAGTGGGGAAAAGATACCGGGCTCGATGGATTACCCGAAAGGCGCCATGGGCGTCCATTTCGTCAACGTCCCAAGCGTCGGCCAGAAGCTCGACCCGATGAAGCCCAACGTGCTGATCTACGAGCCGACCAAGAAAGGCCTGAAGTTGGTCGGCGTGGAGTGGCTGGTGCCGTTGACACCGAACGTCAAGGAAGTCCCCACACTGTTTGGCCAGAAATTCATGGGTCCGATGGAAGGACACTATCCGCTCATCCCGAGGGAGTTCGTCCACTACGATCTTCACGCCTGGCTGTTCAGGGACAATCCGAACGGCATGTTCAGTCCGACGAACCCGAACGTGAAATGCAGCAAGGCCGATTTTCCGATGCTGGAGAAGCCGACCAAGATGATGCCTGGGCCGATGTAGCGGCCGGCCAAGCCAATACATGTCGGCGCTGAATTCCGTTGCGTCGGTCCTGAAGAAGTTCCGCCGGACGACCGTCGACGTGTTCGGCCATGCCGATTCGAACAACAGCGACCAGCACAATTTCGATCTGTCGCAGCGCCATGCGCTGGCGGTCGCCAACTATCTGTCCGGCCACAAAACGGCCCCTCGCGTGGGGCCGTTTTTGTGTTGTGAGCCCACTTAAGATATTGCGTCAGCCCGCTGTCATCGCGTCGGTGAGAATGGAGCAGATACGCGAGATTGCTTCATCCGAAAGATCTGTCCAGCAAGGCAGGCCCAGTTGAGTCGCAACAAGCGTCTCGGTGACCGGCAGCGGTACTTTGGGAAAATGTTCGAAGGCTGTGTGCCGATGYAGGCCGCCGCCCCACCATCGACGGACACCAATTCGGGCTTGCGTCAGCACATTGAGTGCCGTTTCCATCGAATCCGACGGCAGGCCAACGGTAACGGTGGAGGATATCCAGCGTTCGCCAAATCCATCCTGCACGTTCACCCCGGAAGTCGAAGCAAGCGAGCGGCAATAGCCTCTGGCAACACGCTGGTAGGCGGCACGTGTAAGTGTCCAACCGTCCAGTGCGGCGAGGCCGACGGCCGCGCCATACTCACTGAGCTTGCCATTCAACGCCGGCGATGCCGCCTCGCGCGAATTTGCAAAACCAAAATTGGCCTTCTTCACAATTTCGTCGATCAGAGCGCCGTCGTCGGACGCAATGAAGCAGCCTTCGCCAACGCCGAGTGCCTTGGTGGCATGCAGGCTGACGACTGCCGGAACCCGCGATGGCGTCAGCGAGTCGAAGGCCGCGGCCGCGTCAATTGCCACGGCAAGACCGGTATCGCTCTTGAACCGGTCCCAGTTCGCGGCATCCATCGGGCCGCCGAACGGCATAACCGGCATGACGGCACCGACCTTGCCAGGAGCCTGCCTGAGGAGTTGTATCGCCGCCTCTGGCAACAATTGCTGGGTGTCGAGGTCGACGTCGACAAGCCAGGGAACGAGCCCTGCGAGGACCGCCGCGTGCGCGCTGGCGGCGAAGGTCCAGGACGGCATCATGCAGAGACTGCCCTTTGCCGGTTTCTGCGCCATCAGCGCCAGGGCCAACCCCAGCGTTGCGTTTGCCAGGCACACGACATGACCCACGGCGATGCGAGCCCTGAGACCTTCCTGGAAGCGCTGATTCAGCGGACCGTTGTTGCTGTACCAGCGGTTCGCGTCGATCTCGCGCAGATAGGGCAGAATGTCGTCCGCTGTTGGCAGGCGCGGGCGCGCGACCGGGACATCAGGCGTCGGATCGGGATCGGCATCCCATAATTTGCTTGTCATGAAGCTTTACGGCCGTCGGCAATCCTGAGGTATAAATCTTCATTGGCCGGCAATGGCCGCAAGGTTTCGGGCCGGCTGCTGCCGATCTGGAACCGGGTTGAGTTTTGCGAGACGGTATAGAAATGCCAATGATCGGCGCATAGAAATACGAAGCTGGCAAAGGATATAGCTTCCTGGCCACAGAGGCGACGGTTACGGCGCCAGTGCCTCACATACGCGCTGCCAAGCGACATCTCCTCTCGCTTGGCAATGATGGTTCGAGCAAGGCGTGCAGCCATCAGAGCCGCACCGGCCAACTCAGCGAGCCGGCTAAGGCTGGAATGTTTTCTTCCAGCCAGGGCCGCCTGGGACGCCCGGCTGCGGCGGAACCCTGGCGACCCCACGTAGCCATTCACCAGGCGATCGAAATAGGCATCCGGCTGGTACAGGCGCCGCACCAGCCTGTCGTAGCCGGCCTTGAGGACTTCGCGCGTCATGTTCTTGGGATGAAAGCTGACATGTGGGTCGCTGAGATCCAGCCGACCTTCGGTCTTCAGCCGATCGTAAAGTGGCGTCGTTGGAATTGGACACAGGACGGCGACCGACACCAGCGCGATGCCGCTTTGCTGAATGAATTCAAACTGCTCGTCGAAGATCGCTTCGTCGTCGGCGTCGAACCCGACGATGAAGCCGGCGTGGATCACCAGCCCCTTGTCGCGGATGCGCTGCAGCTTCTCAAGCATGGAGTCGCCGCGAACGTTTTGAACCTTCCTGGTTTCGGCCAATGACGAGGCGCGAGGCGATTCGATTCCGACAAAGACCTGGCGGAAATTGGCCATCCGCATCAGGTCGAGCATTTCCTCATCGTCGCCCAGATTGATGCTGGCCTCGGTGGAGAAGATCAATGGATAGTTGTTGGCCCGCTGCCAATCGATCAGCACGCGCAGCAACTCCTTGGCCTTGGCCTTGTTGCCGATAAAATTGTCGTCGACCAGGAAGCAGGTGCTGAATCCGGCTTTCACGATCGCCTCGAATTCGAGGACCATCTGCGCGGGTAACTTGAGACGCGGGCGGCGACCGAAAATGGTGATGATGTCGCAGAATTCGCACATGAATGGACATCCGCGCGAAAACTGCAGCGATGCTACCATATAGCGTCCGGGTTTCAGCAGGTCATATCGCGGCGTCGGCACGGTCTCCATGTTGGTTTTGGCGTCTTGCTCGTAACGCCGTTGCACCACCCCGTCTTGCGCGAAAGCCGTAAGGAATCGCGGCCATGTCTCCTCGGCTTCGCCGATGAAACGCACGTCGCAGCGATCGACAAACTCCGATTCAGCCACTGAAACGTAGGGGCCACCGACCACCGCGGTGACCGGAAGATCACGCAGCCTATCCAGGATCTCGAACATGCGGTCGCGCTGCACGATCATGCCGGTCACGCCAACGATGTCGAAGTCGCCAAGCTGCTCGAAATCGATGTCCTCGACGTTCTCGTCGACCAGGACGACATCGCAATGCTCCGGAGCAAGGGCCGCCAGCGCCGGCAACGAGCCCGTCACGATCCAACTGCGCTTGCTGCCTGGTAAAATGGAAAGGACTTCATCACGGGTCCAGATGGAAGGGTGGAAGCGCGGATTGATGAGACAAACGCGAAGCCGGCGCGGCGAAGGGATGTGCGAACTGTGCATCGTGTTGGGCCGATCTGACCAGAGGTACTGGGGCGCAGCGTTTCATGTCGTTGATGGCGTGATATACAGGGCCATGTCGAACGTATAGGGCAATTCCATGAGATATTACAATTGACTGATATAAATCCGTACAGCGCGCTTGTTGCGCATTATGAGGCGTGTTTTGCGCGACACGGAGACACATTTAAAGGAGTCGACTGGCCCGATGCCGAAGGGGCAGCGACGCGTTATCGCGTGATGGCAGAGGTGATGCGTGAGCGCGGCTCAGTCGACCTGCTCGACTTCGGCTGCGGCGCTGGTCATTTCCTCGACTATCTGCGCCAGACTGATCGCAAGGTGCGCTACCGGGGGCTCGATCTGTCGGCGCGGTTTGTTGACCTGTGCCGGCGCAAGTATCCCGGCGTGGCGTTTGACTGCCTGGACGTGATGCAGGACGGGGCAGCTGTGCCCGAGGCCGACTACATCGTCATGAACGGTGTCTTCACCGAGCGCTGCGGCATCGCCTACGAGACGATGTTCGATGCCATGACTGGATTGCTGGCAAAAATGTTCCCGTATGCACGCAAGGGAATGGCCTTCAACTTGATGTCCAAACACGTCGACTGGGAGCGAGAGGATCTCTTTCACGTGCCCTATGACCAGATCAGCCGCTTTGTCGTCGGTCAATTGTCGCGCCATCACGTCATTCGCGCCGACTACGGACTCTACGAATACACTGTTTACGTCTACAAGGCTGCCGCATAGCCGGACAATCCACGGTGATGACGAGCAGACCAGGGATGCAAGGCAAGGGCGCACGGGGGCGGCATGGCGGATGTGGTCATTTTTGGGGCAGGGCAGCTCGCTGAAGTTGCCAAGGCCTATCTCGACAGATTCGGCGAGGATCGTGTCGTTGGGTTCACTGTCGACGAAGCCTTCCTCACGCAACCCGAGTTCAAGGGCCTTCCCGTGGTCGCCTGGGAAAGGCTTGAGGAGCGCTTCCCGCCTGATGCCGTCAAGCTGCTCGGTCCGCTCAGCTACCAGAATCTCAACGAGTTCCGCAGGAATAGGCACGCGGAGGGCAGGGAGCGTGGATTCGGCTTTGCGCGCTTTATCCATCCCTCGACCCACAATATGGCGGAGACGGTTGGCGACAACTGCTTCATTCTGGAAAACTGCACGCTGCAGCCGTTTGTTCGCCTCGGCGAGGGCATCATCATGTGGAGCGGCAGCCATGTGGGTCATCACTCCATCCTCGAGGACTTCTGCTTCGTGTCGTCGCAGGTGGGCTTGGCGAGCGGCGTCCGTATCGGTACGTGCAGCCTGATCGGCGGCCAGGTCGGCGTCGACAACGGCATCACGATCGGCGCGGGAAGCTACATTGAGTCTCGTTGCATGATCCGGCGCGATGTGCCGCCCAACAGTGTGGTTCGTCATCCCTCGGATCTGCCGAAGCCCTATTCCAGCGCCCGTATCAAGTCGATGAAGTTCCGCTGATGCCCGACCATCAGAGGAAATGGACCCGGCGGGGATTGCTGGTGTCGGTAAAGGCGGGAGGGTGGTGGGGCAGTCACGCACAGTCCCCAACGGTTCTCGCCCTTTCGCCTCGGCTTTGGCGTATCTATTTCGCAGGACGCAACAGCGACAACCTGTCATCCATTCTGGCCGTCGACGTCGACCCGCAAGACGGCATGCGTGTGTTGGACGAGCATCTCGATCCACTCCTGGAGTGGGGCCCGCCAGGGAGCTTCGATAGCACCGGGCTGGGGCCGTCTTGTGCGCTGATGATCGGTGGGCGCGTGCACCTCTATTATTCGGGTGTTTATCCACGCAACGATGTCAGCTTCCAGATCGCCATCGGGCTCGCCATCAGCGATGACGGGCTGAGTTTCAAGAAGGCATTCGCCGGTCCGGTCCGGGGCATTGGTCCGGCAGATCCGTATTTCGTGTCGACGCCCTTCGTCGGAAAGACCAAGTACGGCTATCGCATGTGGTATGTGAGCGGCACCGGCTGGGCGCAGGTAAACGGCGTTTGGGAGCCTGAATATGTCCTGCGCAGCTGTGATTCATTAGACGCCATCGTGTGGGAAGCGGAATCGATCGCCGTCTCCGCTGACGACCTTGGTGACGGTATCAGTCAGACGCGCCCCTGGATCACGAATGAGGCTGGCGGCATGCGCCTGTGGTACAGCCGGCGCGGGCGGGACTTTCGCGCTGGCGGCAAAGAAGCTTACCGACTGTTTTCTCGTCGCATGGACACCCGGAACGGAACCGTCGGTGGAGCCGAGCCTGTGATTTTCAGCAATCCGCCGGCCGCCGGCGAATTCGACAGCTCGATGCAGGCCTATTGCTGCATCATGCAGCGCCCCTCCGGCGACGTGATGTTCTACAATGGCAACGGGTTTGGCGAGGCCGGCATCGGCTGGGCAACTCGCGATTTGACTTGAGCAGGCTCGAATGACTTTCGAATTTCGCATCCCGATCCTGCCCGAACAGGAGTTTTTTTCAAACGTCAAACTGGCTGCTTTGTCGCTGGCCAGTCTCGGCGGCGCCTATGCCACCGCCCCCATTTTGGTCTCCGTCGGGGGGCATGCCGACTTCAGTGAAATCAGTGCCGTCAATCGATGGTCATCGGCCTACCCGGTGACGTGGCGTCCCGTGCCTCACGCTGTCAGCGATCGGGGCTTTTCCTCGGGCTTCGACCGCTATGCCGAACCGCCAAGCGGCGATGTCATCATCCTTGTCGATGCCGATGCCTGCCTGATGCGGCCTATCGACGGCCTTCTGCAAAGCATGCGCGACGCCGATCGTCCTACCGTGGCCGGGCTGCCGGCGCATTTCTCGCCATTCTCGAGAAATGGCGCGGAAAATGACGCCGCGTGGCGCCGACTTCTCGGGGCATTCGGCTTCGGCGACACGCCCCTGAACTTCCGATATTCCCAGTCGCCTGATGAAGCGTTCGGTGGCTGCCCAGCGTATTTCAACTATGGTTTCGTCGCCTTCAACAAGATGGCATTCACCGCTATTCAGCCATTGATCCGCCCGCTGACGGCGCGCGTAGTGGACTATTTGAAGGATACGCCCTCCATTTTCTTTTCTGCCCAGATCGCGCTGTCATTGGCGATCCTGACGGTTGGAGCCGATCCTTTGCCGCTTGGGCCGGAGTACAACTGCCCGAACTCGGACGAGATGCTGGCGCACGGGCTGCATGATGCGGCTGATATCAGGGTGCTGCATTATCTTCGCCGCGAGCAGTTCGACCGTCACAGCTTCCTGTGCAAGCGCGATGAATTCGACGCTTTCTGCAACATGTCATTCGCATCTCCGGTTCTGCAAGCCTTCCAGCAGCACGTTCGAAGTCTGCCTCGCCTCTTCTATGGCGAAGGGGAAACATAGTGACGGGCAAGCTCACCATTGCTGTCATGCAGCCATACTTCTTCCCCTATGCGGGTTATTTCCGCCTGATGGCCGCGAGCGACATCTTCGTTGTTTTCGACGATGTTCAGTTCGCGCGCCGGGGAAGGGTGCACCGCTGCGAAATGACGCCGGGACACTGGCTGACATTGCCGGTTGCGCCGATGCCTTTCGACGCGCTGATAAAGGACCTGCGCTGGGCGAACGATGCCCGAACCACCTTGGACAAGCGGCTGGCTGTCTTCGGCCTGCCAGGCCAAGCGCGGACGCCAGCGGCAGAGCAGATCAACGGCCACCTGACCGGGGCCCTTGGCGACGTGACAGATTTTCTCGAGGAGGGTCTTCGGCTAACGGCCGATGCGCTTCAACTCAGACCGGATGTCGTTCGCAGCTCCCGCCTCGGCATCGATCCTGCCTTGCGTGCACAAGCCCGCGTGATCGCCATCGTTCAGGCACTTGGCGGCCAGCGCTACATCAATGCTCCAGGCGGACGTAGCCTTTATTCACGCGATGCCTTTCAGCAGGCAGGTATAGATCTTCGATTTCTCGTGCCCTATGCAGGAAGGTTCCCGCACATCTTGCCTGCCTTGTTAGGCAACGGCCTTGCCGACCTTCGCGATGATATCCGAAAGACGTGCCAATTGGCCAAGTGATCGTTTGCCGATCACTTGGCGGCTATTTCAAGCTTGGCCCAGTCAGACCTTGGCGACGATGCGCATGAAGGCCGGCATGTCGTCGCCGAAGCCAACGGTGGTGTCGTTGTCTTCCTGGTGGCGATGGCGGGCAGGACGACTGTTGTCTCGCTGCGGCCTGGTGTCACCGCGTTCCGGTGCCCGCTGTTCGTTGCGATCGGAGGATTTGCGTTCGGTGTTTTCCGAACGGATCGCCTCCTTGCGTGCGCGCCGCTCGCCAATATCGGCGACGGCCGTCGCAGCCACATCGGGCTGTTCTTGCTGTGCGACCACGGTCGAGGCGTCTTCCCCGGTGTGTCTGGCACGGCGTTCGCCACCCTTCTTGCGCTCGCCTCTGTCCTTGCGATCGTCGTCCTTGCGGCCGGCGCGACGCGGCGCGCCTTTGCCACGGCGCGGGGCATCGTCCTCACCGCCTTCGCTGGCCACGACCGTCGACAGGTCACCGTCATGCCATTCGATCTTGTTGCCGATCAGCCGTTCGATGGCGTCGATGTATTTGGTGTCGGACTTCGTCGCGATGGTGAAGGACTTGCCGGAGCGACCGGCACGGCCGGTGCGGCCGATGCGGTGGACATAGTCCTCGGCATGGATCGGCACATCGTAGTTGAAGACATGGCTGACATCGGGGATGTCGAGGCCGCGCGCGGCGACGTCCGATGCCACGAGGTAGCGCAGCTTGCCATCACGGAAATTGGCCAACATCTGCATGCGGGCGCGCTGGTCCATGTCGCCATGCAGGGCGCCGGCATCGAAATCATGCTTCAGCAGCGAGCGGAACAGCTCCGACACTTCGACCTTGCGGTTGCAGAAGATGATGGCGTTCTTCAACTCAGCGTCTTCGGCCTTGATGAGGTTGCGCAACGTCTCGCGCTTGTCCCAAGGCTTCGATCCTGATTTGACCAGCCGCTGGATGATGTTGGTGGCGGCCGACGCGGCCTTCGAAACTTCGACACGCACCGGCGCATGCAGAAACTTTTCCGTCAGCTTGGTGATTTCCGGCGGCATGGTCGCCGAGAAGAACAGCGTCTGCCGGGTGAAGGGGATCATCTCGCAAATGCGCTCGATATCGGGAATGAAGCCCATGTCGAGCATCCGGTCGGCCTCGTCGATGACGAGGATCTCGACGCCGTTGAGCAGAAGCTTGCCGCGCTCGCGATGGTCGAGCAGGCGGCCAGGCGTCGCGATCAGCACGTCGGCGCCGCGCTCCAGCTTCTTGTCCTGCTCGTCGAACGACACGCCGCCGATCAGAAGCGCGATGTTGAGCTTGTGGTTCTTGCCGTATTTGACGAAGTTTTCCTCGACCTGCGCGGCAAGCTCGCGCGTCGGTTCGAGAATCAGCGTGCGCGGCATGCGGGCGCGGGCGCGGCCCTTTTCCAGCCGGGTCAGCATCGGCAGCACGAAGGAGGCTGTCTTGCCGGTGCCGGTCTGGGCTATGCCCAGCACGTCCTTGCCGAGCAAGGCGTGCGGGATGGCACCGGCCTGGATCGGTGTCGGCTGCGTGTAGCCGGCATCGGTAACTGCGGAAAGCACCTTCGGCGACAGGCCGAGGTCTGAAAAGGTCAACGCTTCTTGAGCGATCGTGGTGTCTGAGGACAAGTGTTGTTGTCTTTGGCTGGTTCGGGGAGGCGCAACGTTATTCGTCGCGGCAAGCGCCACGCGCTTGCAAGATTGGCATTGCGATTAGGCGCAAGGCCGCGATTTGTCAACAGAAACGGGCGGGATTGGCGCGATTGTGAAGCTGTAACCTTAATCGCGATGCTTAATCCGGCCGCTTGTCTCTGTGTCGGCTCAGTAACGGAACTGCTCAGCAAGGATGCGCTCGTTCCAGGAGTGATTGGGGTCGAACAGCAAGGTTGCCGTCGCCGCCGGCGACTCCCGCACCGTTACCGAGGTCACCGCCTTGACCTCCGTATGGTCCGCCGCGGCGTTTACCGGCCGCTTTTCCGGCTCCAGAATATCGAAGCGCACGGTCGCCTTGTTGGAGAGCAATGCGCCACGCCAGCGGCGCGGGCGAAACGGGCTGACCGGCGTCAGTGCCAGGAGCGGCGCGTCGAGCGGCAGAATCGGGCCATGCGCTGAAAGATTGTAGGCGGTGGATCCGGCCGGCGTCGCGATCATGACGCCATCGCAGCTGAGTTCCTCGAGCCGTATTTGGTCATCGACGCTGATGCGGATCTTGGCCGTCTGGTAGGATTGGCGCCACAGCGCAACCTCGTTGATCGCCAGCGCCGAGACGGTTTCGCCTTCCGAGGTGACGGCCAGCATTTCCAGCGGCCGGATGGTTTCGGCGACCGCGGCCGCGATGCGCTCGGTGAGCCCTCCTGAACGGTACTCATTCATCAGGAACCCGATGGTGCCACGGTTCATGCCGTAGACCTTCTTTCCCGTTCCCATCGTGTCGCGCAAGGTCTGCAGCAGGAAGCCGTCGCCGCCCAGGGCCACCACAACCGCGGCCTCGGCGACCGAACACTGGCCATAGCGCGCCGACAGACTTTCCAGCGCCGCCTTGGCGTCTGCTGTGTCGGACGAGACGAAGGCGATGCTGTTGGCGGCTGTGCTCATGGCTCCCCGATCGCGACCGATTGGCGGCGGCAGTCTGGCCGCATCCGCGCCGGGGTAGCACGGGGTGGGCAGGTCTGCAAAGAGAGCCGTTGTGCCGGCACGCTAGGCATGCCGCGCGGGCATCGGCCGAACCTGCGGATCGCGCTTCATGACAGTGCACGAGCGAATGTGATGGTTAAGGCGGGGCTTAAAGTCTCGTAAAGGCGGAACGATCATGTTAGCCGGCATGAATGGCGTGGGGGCGCCCGCAGCACCGCTGTATCCTTTGGGATGCCAAAAGGACGTTGCGGCAGTTTTGTTTTGTGCGCATGCCTCCTCCGGGGACACGCACCAGCCAGACGAGGCCGACATATTGCCGGTAGCACGCCTGATCATCGTCTTTGTCATGCTGGGTAGCTTCGCCCTGGTCTTCGCCGAGCTTGTGCGCCAGTCGGAAAATATGAGCATGAGACCGCTGCCGACAGCGTCGCGCTGCGGCGATGCCGCCGGAATGCCTTGCCCGCAACGGGCACTATAGGTCGCCGGAATACGCCATTCGTCTGTAGATACCGCCGACGCTCGGCCGATCCCGAGCGACAGTTTCATGCTTGGGCGACCGGAGCCCTGGCTGGCGCAAGTTTGATCGTTGCAATTGCGGCATCGACGAAAGCACTGGTAGAAGGCGTGTCCTATCCGGATAGGATCCTGTTCCCGTCGTTTTGGGAAACAAGCGTTGCGGCGCGTTGACCGGCCGTGTTTCTGAAGGGGAGCGCGCATGCCGCACAGCGTGTTGGTTTCTGGTGGCTGCGGCTTTCTCGGCTCCCATCTTGTCGATCGTCTGCTGCTGCGTGAGGATCTGGAAACGCTGGTCATCGTCGACAATCTGTGGACCGGATCGCGCGACAACATTGCCCATGTCTCGGACCCGCGGCTCAGCTTGCGGATTGCCGATGCCGAAAGCTTCACGACCAGCCAGCATTTCGATGAGATCATCCATCTGGCGTCACCGGCTTCGCCCGTATGGTACATGCGCGAGCCGGCGCGCACGATCAAAGCCAATATAGGCGGCGCGCTCAATCTTCTGTCGCTGCTCAGGCCCGGCGGTCGCTTCTGCTTCGCCTCGACCTCGGAAGTCTATGGCGATCCCCTGATGTCGCCGCAACCGGAGAGCTACCGGGGATCCGTGGACTGCACCGGGCCACGGGCCTCCTATGACGAGAGCAAGCGCTGCACCGAGGCGCTGCTTTTCGAAGAGCAACGCGTCAGCGGGCTCGATGTGCGCGTCGTCAGGCTGTTCAACACCTATGGGCCGCGAACGCGCATCGATGACGGCCGCGCCGTTTCGAATTTTGTCTGCCAAGCCCTGACCACGGGAATCCTGACCGTCCATGGCGACGGCTCCCAATCGCGCAGTTGGGGGTATGTGGACGATATCGTCGATGGCCTGGAACGTTTCTTTTGGCGCGACAGCATCGCATACCGAGGACCCCTGAACATCGGCAACAATCGCGAGGTCTCGGTTCTCGGTATCGCGAAATTCGTCTGCTCGCTTGTTCCAGGCAGCCGCATCGAACACCGTGCGCCAATTCCGCAGGATCCGACAAACCGCTGCCCGGACTTGACCCTGGTAAGGCAGGTTCTTCCCGGATGGGAGGCGACGACCGGCTATCAGGAAGGGATCCGGCGCACCTTCGAGTGGTACCGGCGACGGATTGTGACTGAGGACAGATCGGCGGCAAGCGCCTGAAAAGCCGAAATTCTGGGCGGTCATACCGAGCGCGAAAGAGATACCCGTGCCGCCTGCCATTCCGGTCTCAGCTTGCTGCGTTGTCCAGGACAACTGGGCCAGCCGCGGCAATGTCCGCGAAAAGATATTGACTGTATAGTTAGTTATAAATAATCGTAACGCAGACGACCAAGTCGGCCAGCTGGCATTCCGCCGGTGAATGGCCGCGAAAAGGGGAATATTTTGACAGCCAGCGGCCCGCCTTGGGCCGAAGGGCACAGCCAGGCTTGTTCATCAGCAGGAGACGGACCGAGGCGGCGACGCGGCCGGTCCCAACAATGGGAGCACTAGCATGAACTGGAAACTGACCGCGGCGGCCGTCGGGCTGTCGCTGCTCGCCGCAACCGGCGTTGCCCGCGCCGATGGCGAACTCAACATCTACAATTGGGGCAACTACACCAGCCCTGACCTCATCAAGAAGTTCGAGGAGACCTACAAGGTCAAGGTCACCGTCACCGACTATGATTCCAACGACACCGCATTGGCCAAGGTTCGCCAGGGTGCGTCCGGCTATGACATCGTCGTGCCGTCGGCCAGCGTCGTGCCGGTCTGGATCAGCGAAGGCCTGCTCCTGGAGACCGAACCCAACAAGATGGAGAATTTCAAGAATGTCGATCCGCGATGGGTCGACGTTCCCTTCGATCCGGGCCGCAAATACACTGTTCCGTGGCAGTGGGGCACGACAGGCATTTCGGTGAACAAGTCGGTGTATTCCGGCGACCCGAACACCTCGGCGATTTTCCTCGACCCGCCGCCGGAGCTTGTCGGCAAGATCAATGTCGTGCCCGAAATGGGGGACATCATGTTCCTCGCCATCGCCTATGAGGGCGGCAAATATTGCACCAACGATATGCAGGTACTGAAGAAGGTGCACGACAAGCTGGTCGAGGCCAAGGCGAAATGGCTCTCGCTCGACTACGCGGCCGTCGACGGCCTGGGCAGGGGCGACATTGCCGCCGGCGTCAACTGGAACGGCATTTCGCTGCGCCAGCGGCTGCAGAACGACAAGATCGTCTACGGCTATCCCAAGGAAGGTTTTCCGATCTGGATGGACAATGTCGCCGTGCTCAAGGACGCCAAGAATGTCGAGAACGCCAAGCTGTTCCAGAATTTCATCATGGATCCGAAGAATGCCGCGATGATCTCGGCTTTCGCCCGCTACGCCAACGGCATCAAGGGGTCCGAGGCTTTCATGCCGGACGACATGAAGACGGCGCCGGAAGTGGACGTTCCGGCTGAATTTGCCGCCAAGGGCCAGTTCATGCCGGCCTGTCCATCGGATGTGCAGGCGCTCTATACGAAGATCTGGACCGACCTCCAGAAATAGCGTCGCCGGACCAACCCAACCACAGTCACCGGGCCGCAGCGTGCGGTCCGACACCCTCCATGCCAGGTGCGGTCTCGCGATCGCAGGAGACTTCCAATGTCCGATCTCGACCTCTGCTACATGCCGGCCCATGAGGCGCTGCGGCTGTTCAAGGCGAAGAAACTCTCGCCCGTCGAATTGATGCAGGCCACCATTCGCCGCGCCGAAGCCACCAGATCGTCGATCAACTGCTTTACCTTCACGCATTTCGAAGAGGCGATGAAGCTGGCCGCCAGGGCCGAGGCGAAATACGCCAGGAGCGCCAGGACCGGCGCGCTGGAAGGCCTGCCGATCGGCATCAAGGATGAGAGCTACATCAAGGGCAAGCCGACCTCGCACGGCTCGCTGCTTTCCAGGGATGCCGTAAGCGGCCACACCTCGACAATGAACGAGCGCATCATGAAGGCCGGCGGCATCGTGCATGCCCGCACGGCGACGCCGGAATTCAGCTGCGCGGGCTACACCTGGTCGAAGCGGTGGGGCGTCACCCGCAATCCATGGAATCGCGATTTTACGCCGGGCGGTTCGTCGGGTGGTGCTGCGGCAACGCTCGCTTCGGGAACATCATCGATCGCCACCGGTTCGGATATTGCCGGATCGATCCGCATTCCGGCCTCGGCCTGCGGTCTCGTCGGCTACAAGCCGCCTTACGGCCGCAATCCCGACGAGCCGCCCTTCAACCTCGATTTCTACTGCCACACCGGGCCGCTGGCGCGAAACGTCAGGGATGCCATCCTGCTGCAGAACGTCATGGCGGGACCGAGCCCGCTCGACATCGCCACGCTGCGTCCCAAGCTGCGCCTGCCGCTCGACTACAAGCCGATCAAAGGCTGGAGAATAGCCTTCTCCATGGATCTCGGCTCCTTCGAGGTCGACCCCGACGTGCGCAAGAACACGCTCGCCGCCTGCGATGTGTTCCGCTCGCTCGGCGCCACGGTCGAGGAAGTCGATCTTGGCTGGGACGGCGGGGTGCTCAAGGCCGGAATGGCGTATCTCGAACACCTGTTCGGCGCGTCGTTGTCGCAACTGCTTGCGGAGCACGCCAGCGACATGACTAGCTATGCCCGACGCTTTGCCGAGGACGGGCAAAAGTCCAAGGCCACCGACTTCGTCGCGACACTGGACGTGGCGGCCAGGATGTACCAGACGCTCGGCCCGCTGCTGGAGACCTATAATGTGCTGATCTGCCCGACAAACGCGCTGCCCGCGGTACCGGCGGAGTTCGACCAGACCAGGGACAGGGTGGAGATCAACGGCAGGGAGGTGAACCCTTCGCTGGGCTGGGTGATGACGACGCCCTTCAACATGCTGAGCCGTTGCCCGGTTCTCTCCATACCGTCGGGCCGCGCCGCCAGCGGCGTGCCGACTGGCATCCAGATCGTCGGCCGCACCTATAGCGACGCCGATGTCTTCCGGGCCGGACTGGCCTATGAAACGGCTCGGGGGCAATGGTATGGGAACACTGGGACACGCCCGTCGCTCTGAGCGATTTTCGGGATCAGCCGGCGTGGCACATGGCAAGCAATCTGTGCGGCGGGATATTCCGCCGTGGGTCCGAAAGGCCTGACGAAAATGGCGCAACGCAAGGCAACCGCAAAGCCGGAGAAACGCAAGCTCGCGACGACCAAGGGCGCGGCAAACGATGCCGCGCCGCCGAAGGACCGCCGACGCGAGCGCGGCGAAGCCAGCGTACAGCGCATCATCGACGCCACGATCGAGCTCATCGCGGAGGAGGGCCTGGCAAGCCTCACCATGCAGCGTATCGCCGAACATGTCGGCTCGTCCAATGCGCTGGTCGTCTTTCATTTCCGCAGCAAGGAAAACCTGTTCCGCGCCGTGCTTCAGTATCTCAGCGATCAGTATGACGCGCTGTGGATCAGCCTGGTGCGGGCGCCCGGCCTGTCGCCGGTCGAACGGCTGCTGGGCGCCGTCGATTGTGCGCAGCGTTTCGCCCGGCAGCATCCCAAATGGGTGTCGGTCTTTGTCGTGTTCTCAAGCGACCGCAAGAGCATGCAGATCTACAACGAGATCGGCCTGCCGAGCGATCTCGCCTACACCGCCGAAGCGCGCGAACTGCTGATCGAGATTTCGCGCAGCGCAGGGTATACCGGTGTCGACATCAACACCTTGTCGGAGAGCCTGAATTATCTGGTTCACGGCGCATGGTACTGGGACCATCTGAACCCGTCGAGCCGCGACACCAATGTGCTGCGCAAGACCATGCTGCTCCTGCTGCATCAGGCATTTCCGCGGCATTTTGAATTGATGCCGTAGCTGTTCTCAGGGGCGCTGCCGCAGGTGGCAGCCGGCCTGGCGTTTCTGCGCCAGGTACTCGTCGATCAGCTGGCGGTAGCGCACCTTGCCGAAACTCGGGAAATGGCCGCCATGCACGACCGAGACGTCGAGATCGCGCATGGCGAGCAGTGTCTCGACATAGTCCGACATATCCGAATGGTAGACGTCGTCGATCAGCGGGCCGTCATAGATGATGTCGCCGGACAACAGCATGCCGGTCTTCTTCTCGTAGAGTGCGATGCCGCCGGGTGAATGGCCCGGTGTGTGGATCACCTCGAAGGCGCGGTCGCCGAGATCGATGACATCGCCATGGCCGAGCAGGCGGTCAGCCGGGGCAGGCAGGATCCGGTAACGGGACGACTCCCAGCCTTGCGGCAATCCGTCGAACATATCGTCGGTCGCATAGCGGTCAGCCACCGTCCACTCGTTGCGCGGATCGGCGAGGATTTCTGCTTCGGCCCGGTGCACGCAGCGGTCAGGAAATTCGTGATGGCAGCCAATATGGTCGAAATGCGTATGGCTGGCGACGCAGGTCAGCTTGCGTTCGGTGACCAGCGGCACATGTGTGCGCAGGCTGAAATGGCCGAGACCGGTGTCGAACAGAAGGTCGCGGTCGCGGCCGCGCACATGCCAGATGTTGCAGCGGAAGAACGGTTTTATCCACGGCTCATGGATCAGCGTGACGCCGTCGGCCATGCGGATGGTCTCGTACCAGCCTGGTGCACCGATGACCGGAAGAGATCCCATTTCAGTCCGCCAAGACGATGATCTGGTCGGTATCGCACGAAACGGCAACGGTGTCGCCGGGCTGGACGGTGGCTGATGCTGGCAGCTTGGCGATGAATTGCAGCGAGGCGTCTTCGACGGAGACGGCAAGCACGCGCTTGAAACTGCCCTGGAAGACCACATCGCTCACCTTTGCCATGCCGAGACTTGCGGTGCCGGCAGTCCCGCCGAGCATGAGATGCTCCGGCCGGATGGCCAATGCGACGGCCGAACCCACAGGCAAGGCGCCGCGCACCAAAACCGGGCCGGCCGGCGTCGTGACGGTGCTTGTCCTGTCCTTGGCTTCCGTGACTTTGCCGGCAAGGATCGTGCTTTCGCCCATGAAGGTCGCCGAAAAACGCGTCGCCGGCCTGGCATAGACGCGCTCGGGCGGCCCTTCGTCCTCGATGCGGCCGTCATTCATCACCACGCAATGGTCGGCCAGCGCCATCGCTTCTTCCTGATCGTGGGTGACGTGGACGAAGGCGGTGCCGACGCGCTTCTGGATCGCCTTCAGCTCGTCCTGCATCTGCCGGCGCAGTTTCAGATCAAGCGCGCCGAGCGGCTCGTCCAGCAGCAGCACCGCCGGCTCGATGACCAGCGCCCGCGCCAGCGCCACGCGCTGCCTTTGCCCGCCGGAGAGCTGGTGCGGCTTCTTGTCGAAGGCGGAGGCCAGCCCCACCAGCGCCAGCGCCTCGCGCGCCTTTGCGGCGCGTGTCGCGCCGTCGACGCCCTGCATGCGCAACCCGAAGCCGACATTGCCGCCGACGCTCATATGCGGAAACAGCGCATAGTCCTGGAACACGGTCGTCGTCGGGCGCCTGGCCGGCGGCACCGCGGTGCAGTCCTCGCCGCGGATGAACACCTTGCCTTCGCTGGGCGTGACGAAGCCGCCCAGGATGGACAACAGCGTCGTCTTGCCCGAGCCCGACGGCCCAAGCAGGATGGTGTAGCTGCCGGGCTCGATCCGCAGCGAGACATCTTTTAGCACGGCCAGCTGCCCGAAACGGTGCGAGACCGCGCGGATATCGACCAGAGGCGCGGTCATGTCTTTCTCCGGCGCAACAATGTCAGTTCGAACAGCACGACCAGCACGATGGAAACGGCGAAGACCAGCGAACCGACGGCGTTGGTCTTGGGATTGAGGCCCGAGCGCAGCAGGTTCCAGATCTCCACGGGCAGCGTGGTGTCGAAGCGGGTCAGCAGGAAGGAGATCACGAACTCGTCCCAGGAGAAGGTCATCGACAGGAAGAAGCCTGCGAAGATGGCGGGCGCCATCACCGGCACGGTGATCAAGAGCAGCACCTTCCATTCCGGCGCGCCAAGATCGCGCGCCGCGCGCTCGATGTTGATCTGGTGATCGCCCATCTGGCTGTAGATGATGGCAAAGCATAGCGGCAGGTTGATCACGACATGGCCGATGCCGGCGGCAAGCAGCGATTTCGGCAAGCCGGCCCAGTTGAACAGCACCAGCAGCCCCATGCCGATGATGAGATAGCTGACCGTCAGCGGCAGCGTGATCAGGCCGCGCAGCAGGCCGGAGCCCGGCAGCACGAAGCGCGCGAAACCCCAGGCGGAGAGAAAGCCGAGCGTGACGGCGGTGGCCGAGGAGATCGACGCCACCAGCAGAGAATTGACCAGCGCCGAGGTCAGCCTGACATCCGAGAGCACCGCCTCATACCAGCGCAGCGACGGGCCGGTGAAGGGAGGAATGGGGAAGGAGGTCGCTTGCAGCGAGAACAGCACCAGCACGACAACAGGCACGAAGATGAAGCCGTAGACGGCAAGCGCATAGAGCCAGGAAACAACGCGGACCACCTGGCGCATCTCAGGCCCGCTCGATCTTCAGCCAGCGGGCGCAGGCGAGGTAGGCGATGGTTACGACCGCCATCAGGATGATCGACAGCGCCGAGGCCAGCGGAAAATCGCCACGCCGGCCGATCTGCATCATCACCAGCTGCGGCATCAAAAGCTCGTTGTTGCCGCCCAGGATCTGCGGCGTGATGTAGTCGCCGATGCACAGCACGAAGGTGAGGAAGGCGCCGACCATGATGCCCGGCAAGGTCAGCGGCAGGATGACATGCAGGAAGGTGCGCACCGGCCCGGCGCCGAGATCGGCGGCCGCCTTGCGGTAGCTCGGACTGAGCTGCTTGAGGTTGGCGAAGATGGTCAGCGTCAGCAGCATGACGAAGAAGTGCACGAAGCCGGTGACGGTGGCCAGCCGCGTGTTGGCGAGCTGCAGCGGCTCGGTGATCAAGCCCGAACCGGTGAGCGCGCGGTTGATGACGCCGTTCTGCGCCAGCACCAGCAGCCAGGAATAGGAGCGCACGACATAGGACGTCCAGAACGGCAGCACGGCCAGCATCAGCGCCAGCCGTTGCCAGCGTTCCGGCACCTGTTCGGCGAGGATCAAGGCAAAGGGATAGGCGAGCAGCACAGAGAGCAAGGTGACGATCGCCGTCACCTCCAGCGAGTTCACCATCGCCTGCCAGTAGGATGGGTTGGTGAAGAACTGGCTGTAATTGGAAAGCGTGAAGCCGCCGCCTTCATGCGCCGTGAGGCTGGAAAACCCCATGGCGACGAAGGGCAACACGAAGAACAGCAGCGTCCAGCCGAGGGCAGGCGTAACCAGCGCCCAGGGAAGGGCGCGGCCCGTCCCGGGCAGGGCGCGCCCGCTGTTTCCGGTTGAGCTCACGAACGGTATCAGCTCATTTCGCCTGCAGCATTTCGGTCCACATATCCTGCATCTTCTTGTCGAGATCGCCGTTCGGTGCCGGATAGGCCTGGGCGCGGGCGAGGAAGCCCGGCTGCTCATCGAAGCGCAGGACCTTTTTCTGGTCGTCGGTCAGCGCCGCCTTGGTGTTCGCCGGCATGCCCCAATAGCAGGACGAGGTGGCAAGGCGCGCCTGGCCTTCGGGACTCATAATGTACTGGATGAATTTCAGCGCCATGTCCTTGTTCTTGGAATCCTTGAACATGGCCAGCGACTGCGACCACAGCACCGCACCCTCCTTGGGGATGGAGAAATCGAGCGCGGGGTTCTCCTTGGCCAACCCTGCCGTCACCCATTCGCCGCCGCCGACCAGTATGTCGACCTCGCCGGTGGCAAGCGCCGTCTGGCTGGCGGTGACCTCGCCGACCAGCTTGGCGTTGGCCTTCATCTTGAGAAGCTCTTCCTTGAGCGCGGGCAGGTCGGCTTCGGTGAGCTCGGCCGTCTTCTTGCCGATGGCCAGTGCCGCCATGCCGATGACCGGCAGGTAATAGTCGTAGATGGCGACCTTGCCCTTGTATTTGTCGCTGGTCAGCGATGCCAGGGACTGCATGTCCGCCGGGTCGACCTTGGTCTTGGTGAAGCCGATCGTGTTGTAGCCGAACTTTTCGGTGATGCCGTAGCGCTTGCCGCCGACCACGGTGGAGCCGTCCATCTTCACCTGCGGGAAGAGGTCGGCGAAGGGCAGCTTGTCCTCGGGCAGCGGCTCGAACAGGCCCTTTTCGACGCCGCGCGGCACGTCGATGCTATCGATCACCATCACGTCCCAGTCGCCGGGCTGCGACTGTTCGACGATGGCGAGACCAGCGCCGGTGCCTTCGAACTCCTTGACGTTGACCTTGACGTTGTTGGCCTCTTCGAAAGGCTGCAGCAGCGCCGGATCGGAATGGTCGCACCAGATCAGCGCGTTGAGATCGGCGGCCTGGGCGAGGCTGCCCACGCCAAGCAGCAGGGCCGTGGCGGCGCAGGCGGCGTGCAGATGCAGCTTCAGGATGGAAAGCGGATTCCCGGATTTGACGGACATCGAGTGTTCTCCCTTGCCTTTGTGGCTTCTTGCAAAAAATTGAACCAATTCTAAAATTGAGTCAATTCTGTTTTTGTGGCAAGAGGCTGCTATGAGCGGATTGCGGGCAAGGCAAAAGGCGGACCGACACAGGCGCATCATCGAGGCGGCGGCGGCACTTTTCCGCGAGGCCGGCTACGAGGGCGCCAAGATCGAGGCGATCGCCGCGCAGGCGGAAGTGTCGATCGGCACGATCTACAATTACTATGAGAACAAGGGCGACATCCTCGGCGCCATCGTTTCGCTTGAGGTCAACGAGGTGCTCAATGCCGGGCGCGGCGTCGTCGCCAGGCCGCCGGCCAATGTCGGCGATGCGCTGGACACGCTGATCGGCATCTATATCGAGCACTCGCTGCATTATCTCAGCAAGGAGATGTGGCGCCAGGCCATGGCGATCTCGACGCAACTACCCGACAGCCCGTTCGGCCAGGCCTACACCGCGCTCGACCGCTCGCTCACCGAACAGATCCGCGCACTGATCGCGCGGCTGCAGGAGATCGGCCTGGTGCGCCAGGACATAGACGGGGCAGCGCTCGGCGAACTGATCTTCAACAACATGAACATGATGTTCATCGAATTCGTGAAGCGCGACGAGGCCAGGATCCCGGAACTGCGCGCGGCGATACGAAGGCAGAACCGGATATTGGTGGCGGCGATAGGGGTGTGATTGGTAGCCTCATACTGGCAACCAAACCGTCCGGCGAGACTGGTGCCCCCGGACGGGATCGAACCGCCGACCTTCGGTTTACAAAACCGCTGCTCTACCAGCTGAGCTACAAGGGCACGGCGCTCCGGTAGCATATTTCGTGCGCCAGTAAAGACAAAACTCCGTTTTCGGTTACCCCGGCGGTGGATGACGCCGTGGACGCCCATGCTGAAATTCGCGAGCGCGCTTCCTACATATCAAGAAGATGCAATCGCTTCGGACTGGAGTGTCGCATGATCAGGCTTGTCATCATTCTCCCCCTCGTCGTCATCGCCTGGATGCTGCTGGTTAAGCTCATCGGCGACATCAAGAAGGCCAATGTCGACTGGACCGGCGTGACCACGATCATCGGTTTCATCGCGCTGGCGTTCTGGCTTCGGCATGTCACGGGGATGGGGTGAACGAAGGAGTGAGTAGGGAATAGTCAGTAGGGAGTAGTCAACAGTGGGCCAAGCCCCTGTATACCCACTACTCACTACTCACTACTCACTCTTCCCCCACCCGCCAAAAAATCTCCCCACCCCTTTCGAACCTTTTCCCACCTCGCGCCGACTGATCTCCAGAGGCGAATGGTCGTCTCGGTCAAGCATCCAGGAGATCATCATGTTCAAGCGCATGCTCACTTCCGCTCTCGTCGCCGTGTTCGTTGCCACAGGCGCGCTGGCCGCCACGGTTCAGACGTCGTCGGCTCACGGTATGCATCATCACCATCATTACTATGACGACGACTATGGCGACTACTGGTGGTACCACCACCATCATCACCGGCATCATCACCACCATCGTCATCATGGCGGGGTCGTTGTCATCTTCTGATGCCGCGGCCTGTTGCGTTTGGAAGGGCGGCCTCGGCCGCCCTTTTGCATTCTCCGTGGGCCACAGTCAGGAACCGACAGCACCTCCAAAAAAGATCAAAAAAGCTTCGAACCTTTTTCTGCGCGACAACGACAGATGATCAAGAGGCGGATGGATCGCCTCGGTCAACGAAGCAAGGAGATCATCATGTTCAAGCGCACTCTCGTTTCCACCCTCATCGCCACCACCGTCGCCGCCACCACGCTGGTCGGCACCGTTCAGCCTTCGGCGGCTCATTCGCATCACCACGACCTCGGCATCGGCATCGCCGCCGGCGTCGGCGGGTTCGTCCTTGGCAGCCTGCTTGCCCAGCAGCCGCCGCGTACCGTCTATGTCGACGAAGATGGTGGTTCCTGGCACGTCCGCCGCTGCTTCGATCGTTACTCCAGCTACGATCCGGACTCCGACACCTACATCGGCCGCGACGGCTACAGCCACTATTGCCGGCTCTGAGAGGAGACCGCTCAACAACAGAAAAAGGGGCTCGCGCGAGCCCCTTTTCGTTGTTTCACAAATACTTACAGTTGTGTGATCAGGCGGAATCGGAAATCGGCAACCCGGCTGCGCGGCAGGTGCTATCGACGAGGCGCTTTGTTTCCGAAGCGCCGCCCATGGCGACGAGCTCGAAGCTGCTTGCCGAATCCGGGTAGATCCTGGCAATGAAGGCTTGGTCGCCGCCATTGCCGCCGGACGGATCCTTGCCGTCGACGAAGCCGCAGACCACGATCTCCTTGCGGCCGTTCAGTGTCCGCTCGCCGGCAAGCGTCCTTCCGAGCCTGGCCGAAGCAGGATCCGGCAAGCGCTGACGAATGCCGGTGACGACGATCTCCTCGAGCGCGAGCGAGAAGGGAATGGGATCAACGCGGTGATCGCCGGCATCGGGTCGAGGTGTCGTCGCCACGCATCCGTAAAGCGAAGCGACAAGCAGAAGCTGAACTATTTTCCTCATCCGCGCCCTTTCGCATGCATTCGAACGCCACGGCAAGACAACGCCGATGCCGCCGGCGCTTGCGGTGTCGGCATGGCCATACGGCTCGATTTCTTCGATATTGCGACCAGGAGCGCGCTGCCAGGGGGCAGGGCGATCATCCGGCTTGCGCGCCGCCGATCATCCGGGTCACCTCGGCCGCGGCACTGCGCACCATCGGCCCGATCTCGGCCAGCCGCTCCGGCGTCACCCGCACGGTCGGCCCCGATACGGAAACGCCGCCGATCGGCTCGCCGAACTCGTTGAAGATGGCAGCCGCCACGCAGCGCATGCCGGGGTGCCGTTCTTCGTCATCGACCGACCAGCCGCGCTGCTTGATGACGGCCAGATCGTGGGCGAGGGCAGGGATCTCGGACAGCGTCCTGTCGGTGAAGCGCTGCAGGCCGGCCTTGCGCAGAATGGTCCCGACGCGCTCCGGCTCGAGATGCGCCAGCACCGCCTTGCCGATGCCGGAGGCGTGAAAGGGGCTGCGTGTGCCCGGGCGGAAGAAGGCGCGGATCGCCTGATGCGTCTCGACCTGGCTGACGAACACCACGCAATCATCCTCGGCGACGCCGAGATTGGCGGTCTCGCCGGTTCTTTCCATCAGCTCCTGCATGACGATGCGGGCGCGGTCGACCAGCTTGCGTCGGCGCAGGAAGGCCGCGCCCATGCGGTAGGTCTCGACGCCGATCGACCACAGCTGGTCTGATGTGTCAAACTCGACCATGCCGTGGTTTTCCAGCGTCGTCAGCATGCGGTAGGCGGTGGAGGCGGCAAGGCCGCTCTGCGCCGATATCTCGCTCAGCGACAGGCCGCTGCCCTCCGCCACAATGGCCAGGATGCGCAAGGCCCGGTCCAGCGATTGCACGGAACTGGCCTCGGCAGGCCCGTTGAAAGCGCGCGGACGGCCGCGCTGGCGTTTTTCAGTGGTTTCCATCGCGCCAGTTTCGCCGATTTCTCCAAACGTGCAATGAAAAAGTTTTTCACTGCGGCGAGGCGGCAAATTCCTGAAAAACCGAAAATCCAATAAAATCAGCAAATAGTCGCCGTTTTCTAGAAATGAAAAAATATTCTGAAAAAATTGAAAAATAGCCGGCTTGCTGACATTCTCGGCCATCCAACAATGACAACCCAAGTGGAGGCCGGAAAATGGCCAGGATGCGCGCTGTCGATGCGGCGGTTCTCGTTCTCGAAAAGGAAGGCATCTCCTGCGCCTTCGGTGTGCCGGGCGCGGCGATCAATCCGCTCTATTCGGCTTTGAAGGCGAGGGGCACCATCCGCCACGTGCTGGCCCGCCACGTCGAGGGCGCCTCGCACATGGCAGAAGGCTTCACCCGCGCCAAGGCGGGCAATATCGGGCTCTGCATCGGCACTTCGGGTCCGGCCGGCACCGACATGATCACCGGGCTTTACTCGGCATCAGCCGATTCCATCCCCATCCTGTGCATCACCGGCCAGGCGCCGCGTGCGCGGCTCAACAAGGAGGATTTCCAGGCCGTCGACATCGCCGCCATCGCCGCACCGGTCGCCAAATGGGCGGTCACCGTCATGGAGCCCTATCTCGTGCCCATGGCGCTGCAGAAGGCGTTTCATCTCATGCGCTCGTCGCGCCCCGGCCCGGTGCTGATCGACCTGCCGGTCGACGTTCAATTGGCCGAGATCGAGTTCGACATCGATGCATATGAGCCGCTGGCGCCATTCAAGCCGGCTATGACGCGCGCCCAGGCCGAAAAGGCACTGGCGATGCTCAACGCGGCTGACAAGCCATTGATCGTCGCCGGCGGCGGCATCATCAATGCCGATGCATCCGACCTGCTGATCGAATTCGCGGAGATATCAGGCGTTCCGGTCATCCCGACACTGATGGGCTGGGGCGCGATCCCCGACGATCACCGGCTGATGGCCGGCATGTGCGGGCTGCAGACCTCGCATCGCTACGGCAACGCCACGATGCTGGAGGCCGATTTCGTCTTCGGCATCGGCAATCGCTGGGCCAACCGTCACACTGGTTCTGTGGACGTCTACACCAAGGAAAAGAAGTTCATCCATGTCGACATCGAGCCCACGCAGATCGGCCGTGTCTTCGCGCCGGACCTCGGCGTCGTCTCCGATGCTGGCGCGGCGCTGAAAATGCTGCTCGACGTCGCCACCGAGTGGAAGACGGCCGGAAAGCTGCGCGACTGGTCGGGCTGGGCCAAGGAATGCCAGGCCCGCAAGAAGACGATGAAGCGCAAGACGCATTTCGACCAGGTGCCGCTGAAGCCGCAGCGCGTCTATGAGGAGATGAACAAGGCGTTCGGCCGCGATGTCACCTATGTCACCACGATCGGCCTGTCGCAGATCGCCGGCGCGCAGTTCCTGCATGTCTACAAGCCGCGCAACTGGATCAATTGCGGCCAGGCCGGCCCGCTCGGCTGGACCTTGCCGGCAGCCCTTGGCGTGCGCGCCGCCGATCCCGACCGCACCATCGTGGCGCTGTCGGGCGACTATGATTTCCAGTTCATGATCGAGGAACTGGCCGTCGGCGCACAGCACAGACTGCCCTACATCCATGTCGTCGTGAACAACGCCTATCTCGGCCTGATCCGCCAGGCGCAGCGCGGATTCTCGATGGATTATGAGGTCAGCCTCGCCTTCGAGAACGTCAACCGATCGGGCGATCCCGAGGCCGGCTATGGCGTCGACCATGTCGCCGTCGCCGAAGCCATGGGCTGCAAGGCGGTCCGGGTGCGCAAGCCCGAGGAGTTTGCCGCCGCCTTCAAAGAGGCGCAGCGGCTGATGAAGGAGCACCGGGTTCCGGTCGTGCTTGAATTCATCCTCGAGCGCGTCACCAACATCTCGATGGGCACCGAGATCGACAAGATCACCGAATTCGAGGACCTTGCCGAAAGCCATGAGGATGCGCCGACCGCGATCGTGATGCTGGATTAGGAGAAAAAGAATGCCGCGTTTTTCAGCCAATCTGTCGATGCTCTTTGGCGAGCATGATTTCCTCGATCGCTTTGACGCCGCTGCCCGCGCGGGCTTCAAGGGCGTCGAATATATCGGCCCTTACGACCATGCGCCGGAGGTGGTGGCCGCCAGGCTGAAGAAGAACGGCCTGGCGCAGGTGCTGTTCAACCTGCCGGCCGGCGACTGGGGCAAGGGCGAGCGCGGCATCGCCGTGTTGCCGGACCGCGTGCCGGAATTCCGCCAGGGCATCGCCAAGGCGATCACCTACGCGCAGGCGCTCGGCTGCCCCCAGGTCAATTGCCTGGCCGGCATTGCACCCGCCGGCGTCGACCGCAAGGTGCTCGAGGATGTTTTCGCCGAAAACCTCGCCTTCGCGGCGGAGAAGCTGGAGCAGGCTGGCATCCGGCTTTTGATCGAGCCGATCAACACCCGCGACATTCCAGGCTTCTTCCTCAACTACTCCGACCAGGCGCTGGCGCTGATCGACCGCGTCGGCTCGAAAAACCTGTTCCTGCAATACGACATCTATCACATGCAGATCATGGAGGGGGATCTCGCCCGTAAAATCGAGGCCAACCTTAGCCGCATCGCGCATATCCAGCTTGCGGACAATCCCGGCCGTCACGAGCCGGGTACGGGCGAGATCAACTATCCTTTCCTCTACGACCACATCGACCGCATCGGCTATTCCGGCTGGATCGGTGCCGAATACAAGCCGAAGGCCGGCACCGAGGCAGGCCTGGGTTGGTTTCGGGACCTGACCAGGCAAGGCAGCGCGGCGGCCTAAGAGCTTCCTTCTCCCCTTCACTATTCGGGGAGAAGGTGCCGGCAGGCGGATGAGGGGCAGCGCCGACCTTCGACGAGTTCGAGCAAGACTTTCAGGAGAACCACAATGGAAACCATAGGCTTCATCGGCCTCGGCATCATGGGCGCGCCGATGGCGGGGCATCTGCTGGATGCTGGCTACAAGGTCATCGCCAGCGACCATCGCTCGAAGCCGCCTGCCAATCTCGTCGCCAAGGGCCTGAAAGCAGTCTCCGGCCATGCCGCCGTGGCCAAGGCCGCCGACATCATCATCACCATGGTGCCCGACACCCCGCAGGTGGCCGATGTGCTGTTCGGCGACAATGGCGTCGCGTCCGGCCTGACCAAAGGCAAGCTGGTCATCGACATGAGCTCGATTTCGCCGATCGAGACCAAGGTTTTCGCCGGAAAGATAAACGAGCTGGGCTGCGACTATCTCGACGCGCCGGTTTCCGGCGGCGAGGTCGGCGCCAAGGCGGCGTCGCTGACCATCATGGTCGGCGGCGAGGAAAAGACCTTCGAACGCGCCAAACCCGTCTTCGAGAAGATGGGCAAGAACATCACTCTGGTCGGGCCCAATGGCGTCGGCCAGACCACCAAAGTGGCAAATCAGATCGTCGTCGCGTTGACCATTGAAGCCGTCGCCGAAGCGCTTGTTTTTGCATCGAAAGCCGGCGCCGACCCAGCCAAGGTCAGGCAGGCGCTGATGGGCGGGCTGGCGGCGTCACGCATCCTCGAAGTGCATGGCGAGCGCATGGTCAAGCGCACCTTCGCGCCCGGTTTCCGCATCGAACTGCACCAGAAGGATCTCAACCTGGCACTGGAGGGCGCCAAGGCGCTCGGCGTGGCGCTGCCCAACACCTCGACCACGCAGCAGCTGTTCAACTCGTGTGCGGCCAATGGCGGCGCCAAGGAAGATCACTCGGCGCTGGTCAGGGCACTGGAGCGGATGGCCAATTTTGAGGTCGGTGGCAAATTGACCGACGTGAAGGGCAAAGCAGCATAGGCCGGGAGAGGGCGGCGCAACGTTCCCAAGCCGCCACCTCTTGTCCTGCACAAGAACGGGTTCCCGCGCTGTCGCTGGAACCCGTTTCTTGTTTCTTGGTAGAGCGCTTCCGGCTCTCAGCCGCGCTTCAAGAACGCCCGTGCAGCATAAAGGCTCACCGCCGCGGCATTCGACACGTTGAGTGAACGGATGGCGCCGGGCATGTCGAGCCGCGCCAGCGTCGTCACCGTCTCGCGCGTCTTCTGGCGCAGGCCCTTGCCTTCGGCACCGAGCACCAGCGCGATCCTGTCGCCGGCAAAGCTGGTTTCGAGTTCCGCCGGCCCGTCCGAATCAAGCCCGATGGTCTGGAAGCCGGCTTCGTGCAACTGCCCGAGCGCGTCGGCGAGGTTCTTCACCTCGATCTGGTCGATATGCTCCAGCGCGCCGGAGGCGGATTTCGCCAGCACGCCCGATTCCTGGGGACTGTGGCGGGCCGTGGTGATCAGCGCGCCGGCGCCGAAGGCGACCGCCGAGCGCAGGATGGCGCCGACATTGTGCGGATCGGTGACCTGGTCGAGCACCAGCACCAGCCTTGTGTCGCCGAGTGCGTCGAGGCGCTTGGGCTTCAGCGGCTCCGCCTCGATCAGCACGCCCTGGTGCACGGCGTCCGAACCGGTGATCTTGTCGATGTCCCTGGGTTCGACCAGCTCCGCCTTGAAGGGCAGGGCGGCGAGATCGTCTATCTCAAGGCGCTCGGCCGCGTTGCGGGTCACCAGCATTTTGCGAATCTTGCGGCGCGGATTGTCGAGCGCCGCCCGCACCGTGTGCAGGCCATAAAGTCGCACCAGGCCGTCGGCGGCGTTCTCGCCGGGCGGCACGGGCTGGCGCGGCCGGAATGCCGGCGCGCCGCCGCTCTTCTCGTCGCGGTGCGCGCGGCGCAGCTTGGCGTAATGGGTGTCTTTGGGGGTATTGGTCTTGTTGCTCATGGCCGGCTTCTATAGCCGTCTCGCGTGGCCAAGGATATGGCCCGTCGCCGCAGCCGGCGAACAACATCGAAAAACCCTTCCCAGTGCGGTTGACACCCACTGGCCTTGCCGCCATAAGGCGCTTCGCTGATTTCGGAGAAGATATCCAACTCGGGCTCCGGGATCGGCAGGAATGCCTCGTTGCATGGCTCCGGCGGCAGACTGGAGAGGTGCCCGAGTGGTTAAAGGGGACGGACTGTAAATCCGTTGGCTTAGCCTACGTTGGTTCGAATCCAACCCTCTCCACCACTGCCGGCCCGGAAGCCCTGTACGAGAAAAGCATCGGGCCGAAAAGTGCATGGCGCTTTTCGGGTGAATCCGATACTTCAGTGCAAGGCGCGGGTATAGCTCAGTGGTAGAGCAGCAGCCTTCCAAGCTGAATATGCGGGTTCGATTCCCGCTACCCGCTCCAGATTTCCGTCCCACAATCGTTAAGCCTGGACACTGCGCGACAACGCGCGCAGCGCTTCAGGGCATCGGTGTGCGCGTCAACTGTTGAACGCTGAAGCCACCTGGTGCTGCTGCGGCACCTGGCCGTTCGGCGTCAGCTTGTCGACGATGCCGGGCAGGGCGGTGGACAGCTGCTTGAGCAATTCCTGTTCGTCCAGCCCGGTGCGCTGTGCGATCTCGCGGATGACCTGCGGCCCGAGTGCGGCGCCGAGATCGTTGGCGTTGATCGACTGGTTCTGCCCGGTGCCGACCCAGGAATCGGCGACATTGCCGTGGCCGGCGTCCTTGAGCTTGCCGAGCAGGCCGCCCAGTCCGCCGAGCAGGCCGCCGTCACTAGCTGCGGGGTCGGCAGGCACGGGCGTTTGAGGCTGATCCGGCTGTTCGGCACTTCTGCCGCTCAGCATTTTTCCGACCAGCAACGCGCCGAGCGCGATCATCAGCGGTTTGGTGATGTTGCCGCCGGGAACGGCGTTGTCAAAAAGTCCCATAGTGGATCCTCCATCTCGACCAAGCCCGGCCCACCTTCAACAATGGCGCATCCGGGCGGAATTTCAAGCTGGCTTGAGGTTTTGACAATCATATGAAAATGTCGCGATGGCGGGGGATGGAGAGGAAAAAATGGGTATCATCAGTTGGATCATTCTCGGCGCCATCGCCGGCTTCCTGGGCAGCAAGATCGTCAACAAGACCGGCCAGGGTCTGATCATGGATGTCGTGCTCGGCATCGTCGGCGCCATTGTCGGCGGCGTGATCTGCAGCCAGCTCTTCGGCGTGGGTGTCACCGGCCTCAACATTCCCAGCCTGATCGTCGCGGTGGTGGGCGCGGTAGTTGTGCTGTGGGCCTACCACCAATTCAGCGGAAGGCGGACGCTTTAAGCGCCGGCCGCATCGTCTGAAATTTCGAATTTCTGCTGGGGCGAGACCGGCTTCGGGCTTGCCTATGGCATCAGCACTGCATCGGCGGCAGCGAAGAAAATCAGCGTTCCGGTGATGAACACCGCCCAACCGATCAGCGACTTGCGAATGGCGGCCTTGTGCTCGGCGTCGGAGTTCTTGTTCTGGTCAAAATCGGTCATGGGGAGCTCCCTTGGCTGATTGATCATGGCGTCGTGGATAGACGATACATCGCCGAATAGACGATCGACCTGGCCTCCGCAACATTGGACACAAGCGCTCGGCTGCCGATGCTAGGCGACGACGGTCAGCCGGCGCTTGCGCTGGTCCAGCGACACGATGGTCAGCCCGCTGGCCACCACCAGCAGGATGCCGCAGACCGCCAGAGTATTGGGGAACTGGCCGAACACCAGCAGGCCCGAAATGACGGCCCAGACGGTAAAACAGTAATAGAACGGCGCCACCGCGCTGGTCGGCCCGACGCGATAGGCCATGAAGATGAAGAAATGGCCGAAGATGAGGAAAAGACCGGCGCCGGCCAGCAGCAGCAAATGGCGTGCTTCGGGCATCACCCAGCGCTCGGATGCCAGATGCGCCGCGCCCGCGCCGATCAGCACCACCACCACGGCGGAAATCGCCACGATCATCCCCGGCACCTCTGCAGAAACACGCCTGCCGGCAAGGTCGCGCGCGGCTGACAGCGCGGCGTTGCCGAGCGCCAGCAGCGCATAGACGGAGATGCCTTGCATCGTCGGTTGCGCCACCATCAGCGCGCCGATGAAGCCGAGCCCGATCAGCGCCATGCGCTGGCCGCCGATGCGCTCGCCAAACAGGATCGAGGAACCGACCAGCATCAGCAGTGGCGTGATTTGTCCCAGCGCCGTGGAATCCGCGATCTGCATGTTGGCGAGCGCCACGACATAACAAAGGATCGCCGCCAGCTCGAGCAGGTTCCTGCGCAGCACATGGCCGTCGAAGATCAACGGTATCTGTTTGCCGTAGCCCAGCAGGAACAACAGCGGGAAGCCCCAGAGCGCTGCCGCCACACCGCGCAGGAACAGCACCTCATAGGACGGCAACCCCGCGGTCGCGAGTTTCATCATCGTATCGTTGACCAGGTACGACCCGGTCGAAACGATCATGAACAGCGGGCCGCGGATCGAGGCAGGGATGAAATGCATGGGGTCAGGAGATCAGACCTCGGTGGCCGCCGCAATGGGCCATCAACCGGCCGTGGCCGAGACAGGAACTGGCCGGCAAGAACAAGGGATGCAGGCCTCGACCGATCGGCCAGTCAGCCATTCCATTTCCCCCATCGCCTTCCTATATCAGCGCCATATCCCCGCAATCGGATCCCAGGTTCGGACTGAGTGAGACGGCACCCGGCCAAAAGACGCTTGTGTTTTTTGGCCGTTGTCGCTAATCGCCCCGCATTCGACTGAACTGAAGGTCAAGGCCGTCCAAGGAAAGAGACTATGGCAAAAGGTAAATTCGAGCGCACTAAGCCTCATGTGAACATCGGCACGATTGGTCACGTTGACCATGGCAAGACGTCGCTGACGGCGGCGATCACGAAGTATTTTGGCGAGTACAAGCGCT